>NZ_PTPY01000001.1:0-1312 GCF_022696215.1 Pandoraea sp. LA3
TGTCAAGTCCTGAAATAGGTTGACAGAAAAAGTCATTCAAAACGCCCGATGCACCGCATCGGGCGTTTTGTATTTCAGGGCCGCATGAGGTCGTTCGTGATTGTAGATGTGCACGGACTGTCTCACCATTTTGACGGCTTGCTTGAGGTCAACGGGGCGATGCAACAGAAACTCGTTTTTGAGGATGCCATTGACTCGTTCGGCCAGTGCGTTCTGATAGCAGTCGTAGCCGTCGGTCATTGAGCAGGTAAGCCCATGCTTGCGATGAATATCCTGATAGTGAGTGCAGCAGTACTGCACGCCCCTGTCGGAGTGATGAATCAACGGCTGGCTTGATCGGCGCGCTTGCAGGGCCATCTTGAGCGCTTGGCTGACATGCTCGGCCTGTAAGCTGTCGTGGACGTGGTATCCGACGATTTTTCGAGAGAAGGCGTCGGTCACCAAGCTCAGGTAGACAAACTCTCCCGCGGTAGGCAGATACGTGATGTCGGCCACCCAGACTTGTTCCGGCGCACTTGGGCTCACTTGATCCGGGCCGGGTTTGAGCAAGTTGGGATGCCGCCGGAAGTGGTGATGGCTCTGGGTGGTCTTGTGATAAGCCCGCTTGGGCGCAACGAGCAGGCGGGCGTCGCGCAAGACCTCGAATAATCGATCTCGCCCGAGCTTAATGCCTTGCTCGGCAAAGGTCGATCCGAGCATGTGATGTAGTTTGCGTGTGCCGAGCCGAGGTTGGCGACGTCGAACGCTTTGCACCAGTGTGCAAGCCGCAATGGCCTGGGCCGTGCGGTGCCGCTCGCGACGCCAATGCTTGTAATACGCTTGGCGGCTGAAACCCATGTAACGGCAGGCTCGCTCGACGCTTAGCTTTGCGACTTGCTTTTGCGCGAGGACCTGCCCGAGGGCTTTTTTATGGTGACGCCGTAGTCTTTGCGCATCACGTCGATGACCGCTTCAAACAGCGCGGCCTTCTCGTTGGCCTCATGCAGTTGTGCTTCGAGTTCCTTGATGCGCTGCTCGGGCGTGAGCGGTTTGGATTCCGGTTTGGGCATGGCAGTGGCTGACGACGCGCGGCCGGACGGATCAACCCAATCCTGCAAACCGTGCTTGCGTAACCATACCAGCACCGTGGAACGCCCCTGAATTCCGTAACGACGTTGCGCCTGCTTATAGGTCAACTCGCCTTTTTCTACTTGCTCGACCACTGACAGCTTAAAAGCCAGGCTGTAGTCTCGCTGTGTCCGCTTAATCCCTTGCTCCATTTGCCACCTCCTCGTTTCAACGAAAAAGTGTCAACCTATTTCAGGACGGGACA
>NZ_PTPY01000002.1:0-1185 GCF_022696215.1 Pandoraea sp. LA3
CGGGGATTTCCGAATGGGGAAACCCAGCACTCGTAATGGAGTGTTACTCCGCACTGAATCCATAGGTGTGGAGAGGTATACCAGGGGAACTGAAACATCTAAGTACCCTGAGGAAAAGAAAACAACAGTGATTCCCTAAGTAGCGGCGAGCGAACGGGGAGAAGCCTAAACCGCACAGCTTCGGCTGTACGGGGTTGCGGGGCGTCTCACTAGGTAGGCAGTTTGGGTAGGAGAACGGCCTGGAAAGGTCGACCGAAGAGAGTGAAAGTCTCGTATCCGAAACCAAAACGCCGCCGAGACGGTTCCCCAAGTACCGCGGGACACGAGAAATCCCGTGGGAATCCAGCAGGACCACCTGCTAAGGCTAAATACAACCTAGCGACCGATAGTGAACCAGTACCGTGAGGGAAAGGTGAAAAGCACCGCGGGAGCGGAGTGAAAAAGAACCTGAAACCGTGTGCCTACAATCAGTCGGAGGGCGTTAATGCCTGACGGCGTGCCTTTTGTAGAATGAACCGGCGAGGTACGATCGCGGGCGAGGTTAAGGTGAGAAGCCGGAGCCGCAGCGAAAGCGCGTCTGAAGAGGGCGAGAGTTCGCGGTCGTAGACCCGAAACCGAGTGATCTACGCCTGGACAGGTTGAAGTTGCAGTAAAATGCAATGGAGGACCGAACCCACGCACGTTGAAAAGTGCGGGGATGAGCTGGGTGTAGCGGTGAAATTCCAATCGAACTCGGAGATAGCTGGTTCTCCCCGAAATAGCTTTAGGGCTAGCGTTGGAGTAAGAGTCATGGAGGTAGAGCACTGATTGGGCTAGGGGTCCTCCCCGGATTACCGAACTCAGTCAAACTCCGAATGCCATCGACTTATCTCCAGCAGTCAGACTACGAGTGCTAAGATCCGTGGTCAAGAGGGAAACAGCCCAGACCATCAGCTAAGGCCCCCAAGTTCTAGTTAAGTGGGAAACGATGTGGCGGTGCACAGACAACCAGGATGTTGGCTTAGAAGCAGCCACCATTTAAAGAGTGCGTAATAGCTCACTGGTCGAGTGACGCTGCGCGGAAAATGTAACGGGGCTCAAACTAGACGCCGAAGCTATGGATGTCGAAAGACGTGGTAGGGGAGCGTTCCCTGCGGGTAGAAGTCAGACCGGAAGGACTGGTGGACTGCAGGGAAGTGAGAATGC
>NZ_PTPY01000003.1:0-1340 GCF_022696215.1 Pandoraea sp. LA3
TCGGCCACCGAGAAGATCGGCGCTTCCGGATCCTTGTTGATCGCCACGATCACCTTCGAATCCTTCATCCCGGCCAGGTGCTGAATCGCCCCCGAGATGCCCACCGCCACGTACAGTTGCGGGGCCACGATCTTGCCCGTCTGACCCACCTGATAGTCGTTGGGCACGTAGCCCGCGTCCACCGCGGCGCGCGAAGCGCCCAGCGCGGCACCCAGCTTGTCCGCCAGCGGCTCCAGCACCTTCGTGTAGTTCTCCCCGCTGCCCAGCCCGCGACCGCCCGAGACGATGATCTTCGCCGAGGTCAGCTCCGGACGGTCCAGCTTCGTCACTTCACGGCCCACGAACTGCGAGAGACCCGCGTCCGGCGTGGCCGCAACAGCTTCCACCGCTGCGCTGCCGCCCGTGGCCGCCGCCGGGTCGAAGCCCGTCGAGCGCACCGTGATCACCTTCACCTTGTCCGCGCTTTGCACCGTCGCAATCGCGTTACCCGCGTAGATCGGGCGCTCGAACGTGTCCGCGCTGTCGACCTTCGTGATGTCCGAGATCTGCGCCACGTCCAGCAGCGCGGCCACGCGCGGCGCGATGTTCTTGCCGTACGCCGTCGCGTTGGCCAGGATGTGCGTGTAGCTGCCTGCGAGCGACACCACTTCGTCAGCGATGTTCTCGGCCAGACCGTCGCCGAAGTACGGCGCATCCGCCAGCAGTACCTTCTTCACGCCGGCGATCTGCGCAGCCGCATCGGCCGCCGCCTTCGCGTTGTTCCCCGCGACCAGCACATGCACGTCGTCGCCGCATTGCAGCGCCGCAGCCACCGTGTTCAGCGTGGCCGATTTGATCGATTGATTGTCGTGTTCAGCAATGACCAGAATGCTCATCTCGTCGTCTCCCTTAGATGACCTTGGCTTCGGTCTTGAGTTTTTCGACGAGCGTTGCCACGTCCGCCACCTTCACCCCAGCGCTGCGCTTGGGCGGCTCGGCAACCTTCAGCGTCTTCAGGCGCGGGCTCACGTCAACGCCCAGATCCGCGGGCTTGACCGTCTCCAGCGGCTTCTTCTTCGCCTTCATGATGTTGGGCAGCGTCACATAACGCGGCTCGTTCAGGCGCAGGTCCGTCGTGATCACCGCCGGCAGCGACAGCGAAATCGTCTCCAGACCACCGTCAACTTCGCGCGTGACTTGTGCACGGTTATCTGCGACGGTCACCTTCGAGGCGAACGTCGCCTGCGGCAGCTTCGTGAGCGCCGCAAGCATCTGCCCCGTCTGGTTGGAATCGTCGTCGATCGCCTGCTTGCCCAGGATCACCAGTTGCGGCTGCTCCTTCTCGACGATGGCCTTAAGCA
>NZ_PTPY01000004.1:0-2016 GCF_022696215.1 Pandoraea sp. LA3
CGATGCGATCTAAGGTTTTGGTGGAGGATGACGGGATCGAACCGACGACCCCCTGCTTGCAAAGCAGGTGCTCTCCCAGCTGAGCTAATCCCCCAATCAAGCCACACTACCACTCGACTTAATCAGGCGGTGGTTAAAAAGCTTGGTGGGTCTGGAAGGACTTGAACCTTCGACCCCCGCCTTATCAAGACGGTGCTCTAACCACCTGAGCTACAGACCCGACTTAGATCTACGCAGTCAACAACCGATAAGCGTGAACACTCAACTTCCAGTGCATGCTCTAGAAAGGAGGTGATCCAGCCGCAGGTTCCCCTACGGCTACCTTGTTACGACTTCACCCCAGTCATGAATCCTGCCGTGGTAAGCGCCCTCCTTACGGTTAGGCTACCTACTTCTGGCAAAACCCACTCCCATGGTGTGACGGGCGGTGTGTACAAGACCCGGGAACGTATTCACCGCGACATGCTGATCCGCGATTACTAGCGATTCCAGCTTCACGCAGTCGAGTTGCAGACTGCGATCCGGACTACGATCGGTTTTCTGGGGTTAGCTCCACCTCGCGGTTTGGCAGCCCTCTGTACCGACCATTGTATGACGTGTGAAGCCCTACCCATAAGGGCCATGAGGACTTGACGTCATCCCCACCTTCCTCCGGTTTGTCACCGGCAGTCTCCTTAGAGTGCTCTTGCGTAGCAACTAAGGACAAGGGTTGCGCTCGTTGCGGGACTTAACCCAACATCTCACGACACGAGCTGACGACAGCCATGCAGCACCTGTGTTACGGTTCTCTTTCGAGCACATCCACCTCTCAGCGGACTTCCGTACATGTCAAGGGTAGGTAAGGTTTTTCGCGTTGCATCGAATTAATCCACATCATCCACCGCTTGTGCGGGTCCCCGTCAATTCCTTTGAGTTTTAATCTTGCGACCGTACTCCCCAGGCGGTCAACTTCACGCGTTAGCTACGTTACTAAGGAAATGAATCCCCAACAACTAGTTGACATCGTTTAGGGCGTGGACTACCAGGGTATCTAATCCTGTTTGCTCCCCACGCTTTCGTGCATGAGCGTCAGTATTGGCCCAGGGGGCTGCCTTCGCCATCGGTATTCCTCCACATCTCTACGCATTTCACTGCTACACGTGGAATTCTACCCCCCTCTGCCATACTCTAGCCTTGCAGTCACGAATGCAGTTCCCAGGTTGAGCCCGGGGATTTCACATCCGTCTTACAAAACCGCCTGCGCACGCTTTACGCCCAGTAATTCCGATTAACGCTTGCACCCTACGTATTACCGCGGCTGCTGGCACGTAGTTAGCCGGTGCTTATTCTTCCGGTACCGTCATCCCCCCGAGGTATTAACCCAGAGGATTTCTTTCCGGACAAAAGTGCTTTACAACCCGAAGGCCTTCTTCACACACGCGGCATTGCTGGATCAGGCTTTCGCCCATTGTCCAAAATTCCCCACTGCTGCCTCCCGTAGGAGTCTGGGCCGTGTCTCAGTCCCAGTGTGGCTGGTCGTCCTCTCAGACCAGCTACAGATCGTCGCCTTGGTGAGCTTTTACCTCACCAACTAGCTAATCTGATATCGGCCGCTCTTGTAGCGCGAGGCCCGAAGGTCCCCCGCTTTCCTCCTCAGAGCGTATGCGGTATTAATCCGGCTTTCGCCGAGCTATCCCCCACTACAAGGTACGTTCCGATATATTACTCACCCGTTCGCCACTCGCCACCAGGTGCAAGCACCCGTGCTGCCGTTCGACTTGCATGTGTAAGGCATGCCGCCAGCGTTCAATCTGAGCCAGGATCAAACTCTTCAGTTTAAACCTGTTACTGTTTTCGGTTTTTCGCGATAAATCGCTAGAACCGGTCGCTCTCAAAGTATGCTGACAAGTTAATTACTTAACTTACCTATTACTATGTGAGCCTCAATAAATTTAAAGCTTATCTGCCGAAGCAGACGCACTATTCATCGAGTGCCCACACTTATCGGTTGTTCAATTTTTAAAGATCAATCGCATC
>NZ_PTPY01000005.1:0-2564 GCF_022696215.1 Pandoraea sp. LA3
CGGGCCAACAGGATGTGCTCACGCGTTTGCGGCATCGGGCCGTCAGCGGCCGAGCAAACCAGGATAGCGCCGTCCATCTGGGCAGCACCGGTAATCATGTTCTTGACGTAGTCGGCGTGGCCCGGGCAGTCAACGTGTGCGTAGTGGCGGTTAGCCGTTTCGTACTCGATGTGCGCGGTGTTAATCGTAATACCGCGTGCCTTTTCTTCCGGTGCAGCGTCGATTTCGTCGTACTTCTTGGCCTGACCGCCGAACTTCGACGACAGAACCGTAGCGATAGCAGCCGTCAGGGTGGTCTTGCCATGGTCAACGTGACCGATGGTGCCGACGTTCACGTGCGGCTTAGTCCGCTCGAATTTTTCCTTTGCCATTTCAGACTCCTAACGGGTTATCTATTGCCGAGTTGCTCGGCATGTTGATTGCCGCGCTTTCACTATCTTTTGGTGCCCATGGGCAGGATCGAACTGCCGACCTCTCCCTTACCAAGGGAGTGCTCTACCACTGAGCCACATGGGCGAATCCTGTACTGCTACTTCGTCTGCGCGTCACCTGGAGCGGGTGAAGGGAATCGAACCCTCATCATAAGCTTGGAAGGCTTCTGCTCTACCATTGAGCTACACCCGCTTGGATTCCGACTCTCGCCACTTGGTAACAAGCGCCGGGAACTCTTGTTTCCGGCGCTCATTACTTCCGCATTCTGGTGGAGGAGGTTGGATTCGAACCAACGTAGGCGTAAGCCAACAGATTTACAGTCTGCCCCCTTTAGCCACTCGGGCACCCCTCCGCAGAGAATTTGCAATTATGGAGATGTCACCCCGCCTTGTCAACACCTTCCACGCATTAAATATGCAGTTTTTGTGCCTGCGGCTCACCAAAATTTCGATGCGTGCGGCAAGTTGTTGATTTTTCGGGATATCGGAAAGATGGGAAGGTACTCGTTTGCGTCGTCAAACGCCGGTAAACAGGCGCCGGCGCCATACGTCGAGATGGCGGTTGAGACTATCCCGCCCCATATGGAATTCACGGCGCAGTTTCTGAGTGAGAGATCGCTTTGCCTTCTGCCGGCCGGTGATCGTCGTACCAAGGTCGTCGCCCCGGTCCACCACGATATCCGGCGACATCGAGATCATGCGAATCCCATGCTCCCAATTACGATTGATCATGTCGTCGACGGGGTGAATCATGCGTCTTCCATACCCCAGGAGCGCCAGTGCAGCCTCCCGACGAATCAGGTAGCCCTGCGTCCCACCGGGCTGCTTGCGATGATCGTGAAGCAAACTACCGTCTGGCAGCTGCGCAACCTTCCAACGCCCCGCTGACCCCCCGTCCTTCAGTCGCAGGATGCCCCATGGTACGGAAGCCCCCAGCGCCAGTACCAGACGACTGCCGAAATCTGGCGTCAGATCGACGTCGTCCTCCAGTACGCACCAGGCGTCATCGTTCGAGCGCGCAAGTTCTTCCCAGATGCGGTAGTGGCTGTCATAGCAACCGACCTCTCCGAGCGTCAGGTGGCTGGCATACGTTCTCAGGCGAGCCGTCACATCGTATGTCGCAGGATATTCCGACATGCGCTCCGCATCGAAGAACCGAAATGGAATGCCGGCCTTCTGTAGTTGCCCAGTGATATGGGCACGACGATCATGGCTGTCGATCAGCGACACGACGACCACTGGCGGCAGTTTTAGCCCCGAAACCAACATCTTGCTATCCCCGTTTTTTGTTCAGTCTCCGAAACTAGACAGACGTCTCGGTTTGGTATTTAAAACGGGCATAGCATAAGCGCCAAATATGTCGCATTGCGCTTAACGTCATTAATTTGGGCCCCCGCTGACAAACAGGGATTGTCAACGGGGGCACTTCCCCCACATCACGTCTCTTCTCGCACTAGCGAAGGAAATGCCCCGAAAGGGTTACGTATATTGGCTCGGCCGGAGAATAAAGATACGTGACTGCGGCACGGGAGTACGAGAAACACCCCTCGAATTCATCAAGATGAATTCGCTGCGATCTTGCGATGAGCCAAACAACGCGAGGACTAATGCCCCGCTTCTGCGGGCTCGGGGTAATCCGATCGCGCAAGAAACGGTCGGTAAGCACCCGATTGCATATTCGATGGCGAGCGATATCAAAGTCAGAATCGATCCACCGAGGAGCGTCCGGCGCATTCAGCGGAATCATCCGATCGAGGTCAGGTGGATCGTTATCGACGCTGGAACGTCAGGCCATCCGCCAAGCAGCTGGTTTCAATGAACGCAGTGCGTCGTCTTTCTTGAATTGTGTGTGGCAACGCCTCTGAGACCAGCCAGCAGTCAGTGCACACCAAGCGCGGAAGTCATCGCAACACACAAGCGTGTGTTGCATAACCGCTGGGAAGTGATTGGGACACAAACGGCGCCGATCCGGGCAGCGAATCGAGCACAAATCGCATGACAACAAAATGCGTAGTCCGCTTTCGAAAGCTGTGCGGACCCCCATCCTGAGTCGGCGAGCAACCAGTTCGTGACAGTCGCTGAAATCACATCACGCCGTTCAAGCGTGGGCCGCATGATCGAGCACTCGAAGCA
>NZ_PTPY01000006.1:0-15979 GCF_022696215.1 Pandoraea sp. LA3
GGCATGAGCGTGGTGCCGGGAAGCAATCAACTGGGTGTGGCAGTGGGGCTGTCGCACTTCTTCTGATCGCCACCACTGCGGACTTCAGAGGCGGCACCGTCACCGCCGCGTTGTGCGACGTCGACCCGGGGGGGGGGGGGGGGGGGGGGGGGGCAGGAAAGAGGAGAGGCCCCCGGCCCCGGCCCTGGGGCGGGCCCCGGGGGTGCCCGATCATTCCCCCCCCCCCCCCCCCCCCCCCCCCCCCGGGTCGACGTCGCACAACGAGGCGGTGACGGTGCCGCCTCTGAAGTCCGCAGTGGTGGCGATCAGAAGAAGTGCGACAGCCCCACTGCCACACCCAGTTGATTGCTTCCCGGCACCACGCTCATGCCGTACCCCGACACGCCGAGATTCGAGCCGTTCTGGTTGCGCGAGAATCCGACCTCCGCAAACAGCTGCGTACGCTTGGACAGCAGGTATGCCGCATTGGCCGCCAGCAGATACGGATGTTGATTCGACGAGGTGATGTTGTTGTAGTAAATCGCGCCCGACAGAATCACCTCGGTCACCGGCCGGTATTGCAGGCCCGCGAAGTACAACTCGTTACGTCCGGCCACCCCCGGCACATCGCTCAGATACCACTGGTAGCCGACATACGGCTTGAAGTTGCCGAGTGCGTAGCTCGCACCGGCGGCCACACGCTGAGTCGTTCTGCCCTGCGTCGCGACGGACGTGCCCTGCTGCTGGTCATACACCAGCGAGACATTGAGCGGCCCGTTGCCGTAACCCACCGACACGCTGTACTCCTTGCCCACACGCCACTCGCCCGGCACCTGTGCGCCGTTGGCAATCGTGGCGTCGTAGCCCGTCGAGAACAGACCCGCGACCTTGAAACCGTTGAAGCTGCCCGCGTACTTGATCGAGTTGTCGGCCTTGCCGACGAACTGGGCATCCAGCGCCGGTAACGAATAGCTGTAATACGAGAGCGGGTCGAGTTCGAGGAACGCGTCGTAAATCAGATTCTTCTGACGGCCGATGGTCAGCGCGCCCCAGCCGTTCTGAAGCCCGACATACGCCTGACGCCCGAACATCCGTCCGCCCTGCTGCAACTGCCCCGAATCGAGGTTGAAACCGGCTTCGAGCTGCATGATCGCCTTGAGCCCGCCCCCGAGATCCTCCGAGCCTTTGAAGCCGAAGCGGTTCGGCGCCTGCGATCCGTTACTCACCCGAAAGAGCGACGACTTGTTGCCGTTCGCCGTCACGCCCGCGTTGCTGAGGTACTCCACGCTGTTATCGAGGATCCCGTAGATCTGCAACCCATCCGCTTTGGCGCCGCCTGCCGCGAGCGTTGACGCCATCGCCATTGCCATCGCCATCCAAACCTTGCGTTCCATGACATTCCCTTATTTATATTGGACTACGAACTACACTGCCGTCATGCGCTGCGAGCCCGACATTGCGCGACGCCTCATGAAAGCGCGTCATGCCCTGCCGAATGGGGGGGGGAGGATTGCGATAAACGTGTTTTACGCCCGGGCGCTCTCGGACACGCCGGCGCTCGCCAATGCACGGGCTTCGGCAACGGTCTGCGGCAACGGCATCGAGCGGGGACGCACGCCCGTGGCCCGGCGAATCGCCTGTGCGACCGCCGGCGCCATCGGCGGCAGCGATACCTCGCCGCAACCTTGTGGCGGACGGTCACTGGGCAGGATCACCGTCTCGATCTTCGGCATCTCCACGAGATACAGCAGCGGGTAATCGCCGAAGTTGCTTTGCTCCACGCCGCCGTTCGCAAACGTGATCTGACTCTTGAAGGTGTTGGTCAGCGCGAACCCGATGCCGCCTTCGATGTTCGCGCGGATGAGGTTGGGATTGATCGACCGGCCGCAATCGACGCCACACACCACGCGCTCGATCTTGAAACGATCGTTCACGACACGCAGTTCCACAGCGACCGCGACGTACGTTGAGAAGGCCGCACCGCGCCCGGTGTACGTGCAGTAACCGAAGCCGCGATGCACGCCGGGTCTGGGCTTCGCATGCCACCCGGCGGACGTCACGGTCGTCTCGATGACACGGGTAGCCAGCGGATCGTGCCGGAGCAGACGTTTGCGATAGTCGATGGCGTCGATGCCCGCCGCATCCGCCATCTCGTCGATGAAACTCTCGAGGAAGAAGACGCTCGACGTCGACCCGACCGATCGCATGAAGCTCACGGGGATGTTCGGCTGCGGCACGTCGATACCTTCGACCAACAGATTCGGCACCGCATAGACGAGGTCGTAAAGCCCGTCGAGCATGGTCTCGTCGTAACCCGCCTTCTCGTAGTGATCCTTCTTGATCACGTTGTACATCGACTGTCCTGCCACGCGCAGGTGCATCGCCCTGGGCAATCCGTCGTTGCCGAGCACGGCCTGGAAGCGGCCCGAGGCACAGGGGCGATAGAAGCCGTGACGAATGTCGTCCTCACGCGAGCGAATCACCTTGACGGGTCGCCCCACGGCCGCCGAAGCCACCGCCGCGTGAATCACGAAGTCGGGCACGTACTTGCGTCCGAAACTGCCGCCGAGGAACGTCGTGTGCACGGTGACTTTCTCCGGCGGCAGCTTGAAGATGCCGCCGAGCGCCCAGCGCACTTTGTCCTGCCCCTGAATCGGGCCCCAGACTTCGATTTCCCCTTTGTCCTTGCGTACGTGCACCGTGGCATTCACGGGTTCCATCGTCGCGTGGACGATGTACGGCGTGTGATACTCCGCCGTCACGACCTTGCCACCCGCAGCGATCCGTCCTGGCGCGTCGCCGATGTTCGTGGCGACGCCGCCCCGGGCACGCATCAGCGCCTCGCGACGCTGCGCGAGAATCGTCGTGCTGTCGGCGGCAGGGCCGGCCTTCCATTCGACGTCGAGCGCATCGCAGGCCCGCTTCGCGCGCCAGTAATCGTCGGCCACCACGATCACGGCATCCTTGGCCAGCACCACGTCGTGCACGCCTTTGCGCGACCGGATCTCGTCGCGGTTACGTACAGACAGCGGCACGCCACCGGACGTCGGCGCCATGCGAATCGCACCGCACAACATGTCCGGCACTTTCACGTCGATGCCGAAGACGGCCGAGCCGTCGACTTTCGAGGGGGTATCGAGACGCGCCACCGACTTGCCGATCAACGTATGCACGCTATCGTTCTTCAGTCGCGGATGCGGGTTGAGTGGCAGTTTCGCCGCCTCGGTGACCAGTTCGCCGTAGCCGAACGAGCGGCCGGATTGCGGGTGCAGCACGCGGCCGTCTTTCGTCACGCAGTTGGTCGTGCGAACGCCGAAGCGCCGCGCAGCCACCGTGACGAGCGCTTCCCTCGCCTGCGCCCCGGCGATGCGCAGGCGCTCGTAGAACAATGTCGCCGACATCGATGCGCCGACGAATTGCTGCAAGGCTTCGTTGGCGGCGGCGGTGCGATAGGCATCGCGCGCCGTCACGAACTCAACGCGCACACGCCGCCAGTCGGCATCCAGTTCGTCGGCCAGCACCTGGGGCAATCCGGTGTACACGCCCTGCCCGACTTCGCATTGCGACAGGCCGAGCACGGTCGTGCCGTCGGCATCGATACGAATCCAGTCGTTGATCTCCACGAGGGCGTCGCCGGCGGCACGCGCTTCCGGGCTGGCGAGCCACGATGCGGATATCGGGATCATCAGACTACCGGCAGTCAGCGACATCCCCTTGAGCCAGTGACGTCGCGACGGCGAGGCCGGGGCATTCGTCATCGCGCGCTCGGCGGCGATCATCGTCGGTTCAGCGTTTG
The DNA here is from genome assembly GCF_022696215.1 of Pandoraea sp. LA3. NCBI lineage: Bacteria > Pseudomonadati > Pseudomonadota > Betaproteobacteria > Burkholderiales > Burkholderiaceae > Pandoraea > Pandoraea sp. LA3. The sequence goes on from NZ_PTPY01000006.1 coordinate 3,776, forward strand.
GCTGCGTCATGGATCGCCTCGCGGATACGGTGATAGGTGGCGCACCGGCAAAGATTGGTCATCGCCTCGTCAATCTGGGCGTCGGTCGGGTGCGGATGCTTGTCGAGCAGCGCAGCGGCGGCCATCACCATGCCGGACTGGCAGTAGCCGCATTGCGGCACGTCTTTGGCAATCCACGCCTGCTGAATCGGATGCGAACGCGCTGGCGACAGGGCTTCGATGGTCGTGATGCGCTTGCCCGCCACTGCCGAGACCGGCAGTACGCAGGTGCGCGTCGCCACGCCGTCGAGATGTACCGTGCAGGCGCCACACGCGCCGATGCCGCAACCGTATTTGGTGCCGGTGAGGCCCGCCGCGTCGCGAATCACCCATAGCAATGGCGTGTCGTCTTCGCCATCGAAGACGAAGGGTCGCCCGTTGAGCTGGAATTCCATTGACTCTCCCGTTGTGACTGCCGCCGGCTGCGCCCGAACGCTCGGGGCGCTGACAGATGGCGAGTGAATTCTCACAACGAGGAAATTGCCGGACAACGGCCGTGCGGCCCGAAAAGGATGCCGTTCGTCCAGAGACGGGAAAACCCTCAGACGCTCAATGCCCCAGCTCGCAGCTCCGGAGATACTCGCGCGGCGGCAGGCCGTAGCATCGGCGAAAGGCCCGCGTGAAGGCTTTCTCGGAGGCGTAGCCAACGGCATCGGCCACATCTGAGACACGCGCACCGGCGCCCGCCAAGCGCTCTGCGGCGAGATACATCCGGTGCGTGGTGAGATACGTCATCGGCGACTCGCCGACGAGTTCGCGAAAGCGCAGACAGAACTTCGATCTCGACATGCCCGCGATGGCAGCGAGTTGTTCGACGGTCCACGAGCGTTGCGGCGCCTCGTGCATGGACGCGATCGCCCGCCCCAGTTGCGGATCCGTCATCCCGCGCAGCCAATGCGTGCTCGCGCTGCCGTGCTTGCCGAGATACGCGCGCAGAATCTGCACGAACAGCACATCGGCCAGACGCGCCACGGCCACCCGCCAGCCGGCGCCGCGCTGCATCGACTCTTCGATGAAACCGGCGATGGTCGTCGTCAGCAATGCCGGCACGGCGGGGTCGCCTGCACGAATGTGGATCACCGGCGGAAGCGATGCCAGCAGCGGATTGCGCACCCGCTCGCGGAACATCACGACGCCGGTGTAAAGATCGCTCACTGCGCCGTCGCCACCTGCGCGAAAGGCCAGTGGCGTGTCGAGGCGTGGCTCGATCCCCTGTGCCGACATCATGGCTTCGAAGACGACGGGGGTCTCGTCGAGCGACGAACACATCACATGCTCATGGCCGTGGGGCAGCAGTACGCAATCCCCCGGTTCGACGCGCACCGGCGTCATGCCCGCCACGACGAGATAGAACGGCTCGCCCGTTGCCGTGCGGAACGGCGCGCCGTCGAGTGCCGGTTTGCGCAGCGACCACGGCGCCCCGAAGGTGAAACGGCCGGTCACGACAGCATCCGCGCGCAGGTGACCCAGGACATCGCTCAGCGGGTCCATCGCGCCCTGCCTCGCGCAAAGTCATCGTTTTTTTGTTTCATGGGTGGAACTTTGATTTATGGATGGATAAATCGAAGTATGCCGTTTTGCTGACCGGAAAAATATTGGGATTGACCTGAGGGGCGCAAGGGAGCCCACAGCTCGAAGCGGCTGATGTGTTTGGGGTCGGGATTCGGGGAGTCGGGAAAGCGGCCGAGCGGCGAGTGACGTTGGGCAGTCACGTTGCGCAGCATCGGCCTGTGCCATCGCTAAGGCGCCGCATGGGCGCTCCGGCAAGGCCGCCGGATATCGAAGACTAACGGCAAGCGACCGTCGTCAGGAAGACGTCTGCCAAAGGGGTGATCGCGCGCAGTTCGCAGACATCGGCGTCATCCGCGATTTCATCCGCCGCGCCGACGCCGATACGCAGGGCGTGGCCGGCCGGCACGACAAGCGTCTGCCCATCGCGGAACGACACCTGAACGTCGCCTTGCGCGCAGTAGAGAAACGCGACGGCATCGACGGCATTCGGTAGCGTCCACGTCAGCGCTTCGCCTTCGAGACGATGCTGCGCCAGCGTGTGCTGCCAGCCGTCGCGACGCGTCATGACATTGAAGTCGTCGATCGGCACGCCGTCCACTTCGAGCGACGGCGTGCTGCTGACTGCCAACTCGCCAGGGAAAGCATACGGCGGCGTGCACGTCGTGAGCGTGACGCCCGGACGCCCTTCGACCGCCAGCGTCAACGTGCCGCCACGCACGATGGCAAGCGAGCGATCGATGCCCGCGAACACCGAGAACGGACCCGGCACGGCGACGGTCGCCGTGCTGATGCGCCAGTCGAAGCCGTCCTCACCCGCGCGACGCGATACCGCCAACTCCGTCGTCACGCCCTGGCCGTTCTTCCACGGCATCTTCAGAAAATCGGCCGGGCCGAGTGCTTGCAGTTTCATTCGACGTATCTGGAAAACGAATGGATCGACGCGGTGGCCGACGAGGGGGGCGTCGATCGTGTCGACGATGGCGTCGGCGGTCGTGTCGAGTTACTGACGGACTTCGCCGTGACCGAACACAACGTACTTCAGGCTCGTCAGCCCTTCGAGACCAACCGGGCCGCGCGCGTGAAGCTTGTCGTTCGAGATACCGATCTCCGCGCCGAGGCCGAACTCGAAGCCGTCCGCAAAACGCGTGCTCGCGTTGATCATCACGCTGGCCGAATCGACTTCACGCAGGAACTGCATGGCGTCGGTGTAGTTCTCGGTGACGATGGCGTCCGTATGGTGCGATCCGTAGCGATTGATGTGCGCAATGGCCGGGGCCATGCCGTCGACGATCTTGATCGCGAGCACCGGCGCCAGATACTCCGTCGACCAGTCCTCTTCCGTGGCGGCGACGGCGCCGCTCACGCCGGCGTCCTGAAGCGCGGCGAGCGTGCGCTCGCAACCGCGCAGCTCCACCTGCTTGCTCTGGAACATGCGCGCGATGGCCGGCAACTGGTCGATCGCCTGCTGATCGACGAGCAGCGTCTCCATCGTGTTGCAGGTGCCGTAGCGGTGCGTCTTGGCGTTCTCGCAGATCGCCAGCGCCTTGGCCGGATCGGCGCGACCGTCGACATAGACGTGGCAGATGCCGTCGAGATGCTTGATCATCGGCACGCGCGCGTCCTGCATCAGACGGGCAATGAGGCTCTTGCCACCGCGCGGCACGATCACGTCGACATACTCGGTCATGGTGATGAGCTCGCCGACCGCAGCACGATCCGGGGTGCTCACGACCTGCACGGCGTCGCCGGGCAGACCGGTCGCGGCCAGTGCATCGGCGATGAGCGCCGCCAGCGCCGTGTTGCTCTCGATGGCTTCGGAGCCGCCGCGCAGAATGGTCGCGTTGCCCGACTTGAGGCAAAGTGCGGCGGCGTCGATGGTCACGTTCGGACGCGACTCGTAAATGATGCCGATCACCCCCAGCGGGACACGCATCTGCCCCACCTGAATGCCGCTCGGCTGCACACGCACGTTGCTGATTTCGCCGATGGGATCGGACAGACCGGCGATCTGGCGCAGGCCCTCGATCATCGTGCGCAGCGCTTTGTCGGACAGCGTGAGGCGATCGATGAACGCCGCATCCTGACCGTTGGCGCGAGCGCGTTCGAGATCCCGGCGGTTCACTTCCTGCAATTTCGCACCGTCACGCTCGATGGCGTCGGCAATCGCGAGCAGCGCGCGGTTCTTGGCAGCGGTGTCGGCACGCGCCATTGCGCGCGATGCTTCGCGAGCGCGTTGGCCCAGCGATTGCATGTAGGCTTTGATATCCATGTCGTCGGTTTCGGTTCGGCGAACGTATCGCCAGAGTGTTCTGCGGACTATCGATGCGAACTGAGCTCGTCAATTCGGGCGACGCTGCATCGCGTGTCACCGGCTATGCGCCAGATTGTCCGTCAATTGCGGCAACCTTGCTGACGAATCTCCCGTCGTCCGGGAGCGGAGACCTCGCAAGGCTTGCGGGGATTTGCAGGGGATGGGCGCGATCTACGCGTGTGCCGGACGCCCGGCACGGGTAGAGCGCGCCATCGGCGGTCGCTCGCCGGCGAGCAACAGACCGAGTTGCAGCATGCCGTCCCAGGGATCGCCCGGCAAACCGTCGGCGCGCAACCCCTTGACCTGCCGGTCCAGACGCGCAGCCAGTTGCAACGCCTGAGCGAGCATGGGCGCCGTGACGCGATTGGCCGCCTGCTCCATCAGCCGTTCGCGCGGCCCCCAGACGCGATATTCGCGCAGCAGCATCGCGAGCGGTTTGCCCGACGCCATACCTCGCGTGATCTTGGCGAGCGTGCGGACTTCCTCCGTCAGCGCCCACAGCACGAGCGGTGCCGCCTCGCCCTCACCGCGCAGGCCGTCGAGCATGCGCACCAGACGCGCCACGTCACCCGCCAGCACGGCTTCGCTGAGCTTGAAGACGTCGTAACGCGCCACGTTCAGCACGGCATCCTGCACCTGTTCGAACGTCAACGCACCCGACGGATACAGCAGGCCCAGCTTCTGAATTTCCTGATGCGCCGCGAGCAGATTCCCTTCGACGCGATCGGCAATGAACTGCAACACGCGTCGCCCCGGCTCGCCGGATTCGACACGTTGCCCCTGCGCGCCGAGACGCTGGGCAATCCAGTCCGGCAGTCGGGCCCGGTCGACGGGATCGACCTTCACCGTGACGCCGACACGATCGAGCGACGTGAACCAGTCGGACTTGCTGGCCGCGGCATCGAGCCGGGGCAGCGTGATGATAGTGAGCACGTCGCTGCTGGCGGCTTCGGCATGCGCCTTGAGCGCTGCGCCACCGTCCTTGCCCGGCTTGCCGCCGGGAATACGCAGTTCGATGAGCTTGCGATCGCCGAAGAGCGACATCGACTGCCCTGCGTTGGCCAGCGCGCCCCAGTCGAAGCTGCGCTCCACGCTGAGCACGTCGCGCTCGGTATAGCCGCCGGCGCGCGCCGCAGCGCGCACGCGATCTACCGCCTCCTGCACAAGCAGGCTCTCGTCGCCGTAGATCGTATAGATCGGCGAGAGGGTCTTGGCGAGGTGCGCGTCGAGCGCGTCGGGGCGCAGTTGCATGGCGGCGGGGATATCGTCCTGAGAAAGATTCGAGCGAAAGATTCGAGCGTTAGGGCGTTACTCTTCCGGCTTGACGTCAGGCATCTCCTTCACAGCTTCCATGCGACGGATGATCTGATCGACGGCATCTTTTTGCATATCGCGGTTGAGCAGCGCAGCTTCCGCGTCGCGCGCATTCGATTCGCTATCGCTATACGGGAGATTGCGGACGAGGCGGATGGTCGTCAACGGAATGATCGGTCGGCCATCGGGCGTGACAAGCTGGAACGTGAACGCGCTGCGCATTTCATATTCACGCGCCTGACCATTGGCATCCAGACTCACCGCCGTACGCGAGTTCGTCACACCGATGACTTCCAGACGAGCATCCGCGTCCTTCGGGTCAGACACAACGACCGTGCCCTTGCTTCCGTAACGGATGTAGCGCGAGATATCGACAGCCATCTGCCCGCCGCCAGAGATGTACAGACGCTGGAACGCATACTCGCTCGCGCCACGCAACTGGAAGCCACAGGCGCTCAGCGCCAATGCAGTCGCCAGCAATGCGACCCAACCGAAAACCCTGCGCGTCATGCCGACGCCTCGTTGCGCGGATGTCATTTGCACGTGATGTGCCCTCTTCTCACCAAACGTCGTCAAATCGTCCGGGGCGGCACGCCACCGCCCCGTTTATCGGATTGCACGGATCGCGAATGCCTCAGACCACCACGTTCACGAGTCGGCCCGGCACGACGATCACCTTCTTCACCGGCTTGCCTTCGCCAAACTTCGCCGTCATCTCGTGTGCGAGTGCAGCCTGCTCGATGGCCTCGCGCGAGGCATCCTTCGCCACGCGCACCGCGCCGCGCACCTTGCCGGCCACTTGCAACACGAGCTCGATCTCATCCTGCACGAGCGCCGCTTCGTCGACTTCCGGCCACGCAGCGTCGAGCAGATCACCGGCTTCGGCAGCGTATCCCAGCTCCACCCACAGACCATGCGTGACGTGCGGCACGACCGGATACAACACGCGCAGCAGAATGCCGTAGCACTCGCGCACCGCGCCGGCGCCTGCCGCGCCCTTGTCGCTTTCGATCGCGTTGAGCATCTTCATCGCAGCCGACACGACCGTGTTGTACTGCACGCGCTGGTAGTCGTAGTTGGCTTGCTTGAGCACGCTGTGAATTTCGAGACGCAGTGCCTGAGCCGCGGGATTCGCCGTATCGATGGCCGCATCCGCCTGACGCAGCAACGCAGCCTGCGACTGACCGAAACCCCACAGGCGACGCAGGAAGCGGCTCGCGCCTTCCACACCGGCACCCGACCATTCGAGTTGTTGCTCAGGCGGCGCGGCAAACATCACGAACAGGCGGGCTGTGTCGGCACCGTACTGATCGATCAGAGACTGCGGGTCCACCCCGTTGTTTTTCGACTTCGACATCTTCTCGATGCCGCCGAGCGCCACATCGCCGCCGTCAGCCTTCGACGTAGCGCCGAGCGGACGGCCCTTGTCGTCGAACTGCACCTGCACGTCGAGCGGGTTGAACCACGTCTTCTTGCCCGAGGTGTCTTCGCGATAGAAGGTCTCGTTGAGCACCATGCCCTGCGTGAGCAGGTTCTGCGCCGGTTCCTTGAAGCTCACCAGTCCCAGATCGCGCATGACCTTGGTCCAGAAGCGCGAGTAGAGCAAGTGCAGAATTGCGTGCTCGATGCCGCCGATGTACTGATCCATCGGCATCCAGTAGTCGGTACGCTCGTCGACCATCGTCTCGGCGTCCGGGCAGGCGTAACGCGAGAAGTACCACGACGAATCCACGAACGTGTCCATCGTGTCCGTCTCGCGGCGGGCGGGCTTGCCGCACTTCGGGCAATCGCACTTCAGGAACGCTTCGGACTTGGCGAGCGGATTGCCCGTGCCGTCCGGCACGAGATCCTCGGGCAACACGACCGGCAGGTCCTTCTCGGGGACCGGCACCGCGCCGCACGAGTCGCAATGAATGATCGGGATCGGCGTGCCCCAGTAACGCTGACGCGAGATACCCCAGTCGCGCAGACGGAACGTGACCTGCTTGTCGCCCGCGCCCTTTGCCTTGAGATCGGCGGCGATGGCATCGATGGCGGCCGCAAAGCCCAGACCGTCGTACTTGCCGCTGTTGATCAGCGTGCCTTCCTTCTCGCCGTACCAGGCTTGCCAGGCGTCGGTCGAATACGTCTGACCTTCCACGGCGACGACCTGACGGATCGGCAGGTTGTACTTGCGCGCAAACGCGAAGTCGCGCTCATCGTGCGCCGGCACGCCCATCACGGCGCCTTCGCCGTAACCCATCAGCACGTAGTTGCCGATCCAGACTTCGACCTTGTCGCCGGTGAGCGGATGCGTGACGAAGAAGCCCGTCGGCATGCCCTTCTTTTCCATCGTGGCGATATCGGCCTCGGCTACGCCGCCCTGCTTGCACTCGGCGATGAAGGCCTGCAAGTCGGGACGATCCGCCGCAAGACGCGTTGCCAGCGGATGCTCGGCCGCAATCGCGGCGAAGGTCACGCCCATGATCGTGTCGGCACGCGTGGTGAACACGCGCAGCAGCTTCTGCTCGCCGTCGAGTTCGTACGGGAAGCCGAAGTTCACACCGAAGCTCTTGCCGATCCAGTTCTGCTGCATCACCTTCACGCGCTCGGGCCAGCCGAGATCGTCGAGGTCGCCGAGCAATTCATCCGCGTATTCCGTGATGCGCATGTAGTACATCGGGATTTCGCGCTTTTCGACGAGCGCACCCGAGCGCCAGCCGCGACCGTCGATCACCTGCTCATTGGCGAGCACGGTCTGATCGATCGGATCCCAGTTCACCGTACCGGTCTTCAGGTAGACGACGCCCTTTTCGAGCATCTTCAGGAACAGCCACTGGTTCCAGCGGTAGTAGTCAGGCTTGCAGGTGGCGACTTCGCGCGACCAGTCGATCGCCAGGCCCATGGCCTGCATCTGCTTCTTCATGTAATCGATGTTGTCGTACGTCCACTTGGCCGGCGGCACGCCGTTGGCCATCGCGGCGTTTTCCGCCGGCATGCCGAACGCGTCCCAGCCCATCGGCATGAGCACGTTATAGCCGCGCATGCGCATCTGGCGGTACATCACATCGTTGATGGTGTAGTTGCGCACGTGCCCCATATGCAGCTTGCCCGACGGGTACGGCAGCATCGAGACGCAATAGAATTTCTGTTTATCCGCGCGCTCGGTGGTCTTGTAGGCGTCGATCGCCTGCCAGTGAGACTGGGCGGAGGCTTCGACGTCGGCGGGAACGTATTTTTCTTGCATGATGGGTCGGCGGATAGGATTCGGCTCGGTTTCGGCCCCGCGCGTACGCGTCACATGGTGCGCGGTACGCAGGATTTACGGGGCGGATCCGGGGAAAACGATGATTATAACGCCGCCGGGAGTCGATTCGGCGTCACGTCGGCGAGGGGGTGAGGTCTTTGCGCAGCTTTCACTCGCTCACGGGGCGGGCGAAGCGATCGGACTGGAACGATGCGCGCCTCAATAAAGGCGTAGGCACACCGGAGATGTCGTCCGGGGACGAAAAGCCCCGAAGCGCCCCGAAGGGAGCCGGTGAGGCCGGCGACGTCTCGAGGGAATACCTCGAACGGCGCCCGGCCGCCCCCCGTCACCCGGTGCAAACTCGCGCTGGATCAGCGTAGGCCCAGCACGTCCTGCATGTCGAACAGGCCCGTCTTGTGCTGTGCGAGGAAGCGGGCAGCACGCAGCGAACCCTGTGCATACGATAGACGGCTCGACGACTTGTGCGTGATTTCGATACGCTCGCCGATGCCGGCGAACAGCACCGTGTGATCGCCGACGATATCGCCACCGCGTACCGTCGCGAAACCGATCGTCGACGGATCGCGCTCGCCGGTCACGCCTTCACGGCCGTAAATGGCGCATTCCTTCAGATCGCGGCCCAGCGCTTCGGCGACGACTTCGCCCATGCGCAGTGCCGTGCCCGACGGCGCGTCGACCTTGTGACGGTGATGCGCCTCGATGATTTCGATGTCGTAACCCGTGTTCAGGATCTTGGCAGCGATCTCGAGCAGCTTGAACGTGGCGTTCACGCCCACGCTCATGTTCGGCGCGAAGACGACGGCCACGCGCTCGGCACCCTTGGCCAGCAGCGCCTTGTCCTCTTCCGAAAAACCGGTCGTGCCGACGATCATCTTCACGCCGTGCTTTTCCGCCGCCGCCAGATGCGCGAGCGTGCCTTCCGGACGTGTGAAGTCGATCAGGTACTCGGCGTTCGCCAGCGCGGCATCGAGATCCGACGTGATCTTGACGCCCGTATCGCGGCCAAGGAAAGCGCCGGCGTCGATGCCCAGCGCAGGGCTGCCCTCACGGTCGAGCGCACCGACCAGTTCGGCGTCGTCCGCCGCGAGCACGGTTTCGATCAGCATCCGGCCCATACGGCCGGAGGCGCCTGCAATCGCAATCTTCATCATGGTGAGTCTTTCGTCTTCTTTCTGCTGGCTTTGCGCGGCTTACCGCACCTTACCGCAAGCTATAGCAACTTATTGCGGTGCGGAGAACAGGCCACCGCCGGAGGTCACGCGCGGCGACGGCACCAATCCCGTGCCGGTTGCCGTACCTGCGGCGGGAACGCTGAGGGCGGGTGTCGCGGACGGTGCCGGTTGCGGAGCCGGCTTTGCCGCGGCAGCCACATTGGCGGCGGCATCCGTCGACACCGTTGCGACGTCGGTCGGCGCCGGCGTAGCGGTCAGGGCAGCGGCTGCGGCATTGGGCGCCGGTGCGGCGCCCTCGGCGGCTGCGGCACTGGCCGTCGACGGGGCAGGCGCGTCCGTCTTCACGGTCTTGCCCTTCTGGCCATCGATTTCCTGCACCAGCTGGTATTCCGTCGGCAGATTCTCGCCGCCTTCCCAACGGGCCAGCGTATCGCCTTCGAAATACACCTTCAGGTGACGCTCTTGCACCACCGACGCGTTGCCGCGCTTGAAGTAGAAGACGTAATCCCAGCGATTGGCGTGGAAGATATCGGTGAGCAGCGGCGTGCCGAGCAACTGGCGGACCTGATCGCGCGTCATGCCGGGCTTGAGCTGATCGTAGGCTTCCTTCGACACGAAGTTGCCCTGGACGATGTTGATTCGATACGGCGTGACCACGCCGATCACTTTGTCGGTCACGCTGTCATACGTCGAGCAGCCGGCCAGCACGAGGAATGCCGCCGCGGCACAGACGGAGAACGGAAGGGAGAGATAACGACGCAAATCTGACTCGCTTTCAAAAAAATCGAACTTGATCCGGCACGCCGTGCGCGCCGCCACATCGCCCCCGTTGACGGCACTACCGTCCCGTTTGCCCCGGTTTGCGCCCGGGCAAGGCAAAAAGGCATTATTATTGGGGCTGTATTGTACTCTAGGGACGTAGAGCGATGCCGAATCCCGCCGATCTGAAAAATATCGGACTGAAAGCCACGCTTCCGCGCCTCAAGATTCTGGAAATCTTCCAGAACAGTGAGGTGCGCCACTTGACCGCTGAAGACGTATATCGTCATCTGCTCGGCGAAAATCTCGATATCGGTCTGGCCACGGTTTACCGTGTGTTGACGCAATTCGAGCAAGCCGGGCTATTGTCGCGCAGCAACTTTGAATCCGGCAAGGCCGTTTTCGAACTCAACGAAGGCCATCACCACGATCACCTCGTGTGCATGGACTGCGGGCGCGTCGAGGAATTCTTCGACGCCGAGATCGAACGCCGTCAGAAGTTGATCGCCAAGGAACGCGGTTTCGCGCTCCAGGAGCACTCGCTCGCGATGTACGGCAGCTGCACGAAGGACCCCTGCCCACACCGTCAGAAAAATTAAAAAAGAGTTTGTCAGAATGTCTTCGAGCGAAGACATTCTGGGATTCTTCCCTCTCCTTGCTGCCCATTTGGATTAGATGCGGGCACGCGTCGTCTACAATAGCCGTCCGTCAATTACGTCGAGGTGCACCATCGCCTCTGCACGATCGCATCAAGCCCGGCCCTCTTATGACTACCAAAGATTTGCCCAACGACATGGCACAGAGTGACGCAGACGAAGTTTCGTTCGCGGATGTTCTTGGCTTTATCCGCGACAACCTGAAGGCGATTGCAGGGCTGGCTGTGCTTGGCGCTGCGATCGGGATCGGAAGTACCTATTTCATCGGCAAGCAGTGGGAAGGAACGGTGACGGTACAAATCGGGCGAGCCGCCGGCTCCCCCGTTGCTGGGCCGGACGGTCCGCTGATCGAGTCGATTCAGCAAACGGTCGGCCGGATCCAGCTCAGCACGTTCCGCGACAAGGTCGCGGCAGAGATCGAGCCGGAACTGAAAGACAACCTGCCGGCGCTACGCAAGTCTGTCGCGTGGAAAAAATTGAAGGCACGTGCATTGCCTGGTACCGCCTACATCGAGATTAGCGCTCGTGGCACGTCGCCCACGCAAGCGGAAGCCGTATTGACGGCTGCCTCACGGGAGATCACTACGGAGCACGCCGCGATCCTTGATCGTGTGCGCGCGCTTCCCAAACAGCAGTTGATCGTTATCGACGCGGCCATCGAGGCCAACAGCAAGGCACAGGAAGCATTGAACGCCGCGCTGGCTCACTCGAAGAATACAGACTCGCTGATGGCGCTGAGCGCGTTGCAAAGTAGCCGCACGGAACGGGCCGCACTCAACGACAGCCGCTACCGCGTGGCGCAGGCGCTGGCACCGGATCAGTCGTACAACACGCGCATCGTCAGTGAGATTCAGGTCGACCCGAACCCGGAATTCCCGCGCAAGCTGTATTTCGGCATCGGCGGCCTGATTTTGGGCGGTATCGTGGGTACGATCCTTGGGCTTGCACGAAAATCGCGCACTCGCGAAGCTTAACGCGAGAACTTTCCGCGAGATGCATTGAAGAAAAAAGCCGCTGTCTTTCGACAGCGGCTTTTTTTCGTCGACTGTCCCGTCCTGAAATAGGTTGACACTTTTTCGTTGAAACGAGGAGGTGGCAAATGGAGCAAGGGATTAAGCGGACACAGCGAGACTACAGCCTGGCTTTTAAGCTGTCAGTGGTCGAGCAAGTAGAAAAAGGCGAGTTGACCTATAA
>NZ_PTPY01000007.1:0-18489 GCF_022696215.1 Pandoraea sp. LA3
GGCTCAAACCACGCTCCATCGCAAAGCGGGCTTGCTCACAGCGAACCTGCGCGCTCACCACTTTTTTGCACCGATCTCCTTCAAGACCTGAATATCCAGCGCTTGGTCGGCGACCAGCTTCTTCAGCCTGACATTCTCCGCTTCAAGCGTTTTGAGTCGTTTGACGTCGTCGCTGACCATCTCGCCAAAGCGCTTTCGCCAGGCATAAATCGACGCTTCGCTCACGCCGTGGCGCTTGGCTACTTCAGGCACTGCGTCTCGATCCGCTTCGCGCAGTATCCACACAATCTGTTCGTCGTTGTACCGACTTTTCTTCATACCAACTCCTCATCTGAGCTGAGGAGCCATTATCTCTAGATTTCTTTGGTACGAAATTCTCAGGACAGGTCACAGATTCGGACTGCCTAGTCGTCACGAGTCGACTTATCGCCGGAATCCGAAATATTTCTATGAAAACAATAAATTTACCTATTGAAAAATAGTCAATTGCGCAAGATTTTCATGTCAATACGGTAAGCGTTTGGGTTTCAATGAAATCTATATAAATCAATGGCATACGATCATGTTGCGCATCGTAACGTAGATGGGGATCGCAGCAACATCACTTCGGTCAATCATCCAAGTCAATACCGATCGTGCGCAAATAAATGTAAAAAAATCACGTCGCAACCCTAAAGAAATCTCAATCTGCATCCGTAATGCTCTCTCTGGGCTGGTTCTCACCAGCTAGGAATCTGGCGGGCGCGGCACTTTGCGCAAAGCTGGCACAACACGATAGCCGGCGCGCGATGGGCTGTTCGGGGAACGTTGGCGAAGTGGCGATGCGCCACATTCGTGACGGCCGTCGGATGTTGCGAGCAGTAAAACAACTAGAAAACGAAAGATCAGATGCCTTGGCAATCAACGCGCGAAGTCTCGCCGTTGGCCGGCGAGATTGACGGGCACACCACACGCAGTTCGGGGATTCGGCGGTTTCAGCAGTTTCGAAGCGTAACTAGGTTCGGCCTGACGACGATGTTCGTCGCGGCCGCGCATTGTTACGCCGCGGGCATTGTCCCGGATGGCGGCACGGCAACCTCCGTCACCGTCGGTCCCGATGGCCGCCAGAACGTCGCCATCGCGCCCCCTGTCTACGGGGTGTCGCACAACACCTACACCAGCTTTAACGTCGATCGCGCTGGCGCGACGCTGAACAACACAGGCGTCAACGCACGAACCATCGTCAACGAAGTGACGGGTACGTCGCCGAGCCTGATTCAGGGGCAGATCGCCGTGACCGGGCCGCGCGCCAACGTCGTGCTCGCGAACCCGAACGGCATCACCGTCAACGGCGGATCGTTCGTCAACACGGGCCACGTCGCGCTGAGTACCGGGCAGGTATCGTTCAGCGACGTGCTCGTCGCCCCCGGCCTCTACCAGCGCAACGTCGTGCTCAACACCAGTCAGGGCACCATCGAGGTGGCGGGCGGCGGTCTCGCGGGCACGCTCATCGGGCTGGAGCTCATCGCCAAGACCGTCAAGGTCAGCGCGCCCATCACCAACGACTTCTCGTCCCCCACGGCCTACGTGCGCGTGATCGCCGGTAGCAGCAAGGTCTCGCTCAACACCAGCTTTTCGCCGGACGACAACAACAACGACTGGGTCTCGCTCGCCAACAACCAGCAAGCGAATCCCAATGCCATCGCGCTCGACGTGGAGCCGAACGGCAGCATTACCTCGGGCCGTATCCAGTTGCTGACGACCGACCTCGGCGCAGGCGTGCGTCACGCCGGGGCGCTGATGGCGAATGCCGGTGACTTCACGTTGACGTCTGCGGGCGACGTGATGCTGGCGCCATCGAGCAAGATCAATGTCGCGAACAACCTGTCGTGGCAGTCGCTGGGACAAACGACCCTGAGCGGCGCGTCGATACTCGCCGGTGGCTCGATCAACCTGTCGAGTCACGGCGTGTTCGTCGCCAATGCCGGTGCGATCCAGTCGACGCTGGTGTCGTCGCGTAGCGGCATCGTGATCAACAGTCAGGGCGACGTCACGAACGTCAGTAGCCTGATCCAGGGCGTGTCGCGTGACCCCGCGTTGACGTCGTCAGCGGGCGCGATCACGCTGGACGCGACCGGCAGCATCACCAACACATCGGACCCAAGCAATCCGGGCGGCGCGTTCGGCGTCATTTTCGGTGTGAACGACGACGTCGTAATGCGCGCCGCAGGCAACATCGTCAACCTGAATGCGCGCATCGAATCGAACCAATCGGTATCGATGCAGGCGCAGGGCGATCTCAGCAACGTCATCTCCCACATCGAGGGCGCGAACGGCGGTGTCTCGACCGCCTACGCGACCAGCGGCCGCCGCTGGCTCCTCTTCTCGACGCGTGACGAAGGCTTCTCCGTCGACTACGGTGCGATTCCGGCACCGGGCCAGCTCTCCTACATCATTGCCGACGCGGGCAACGTCACGCTCTCCGGCCGTAACGTCTACAACAACGGCGGCACGGTGCTGACCAACGGCGGCGATATTCGCGTGACGGCCACGAGCGACCTCGTCAATCAGGCCGTCATGGCGGGGCAGGCGTCGTATCAGCGTTCGTGCTTCATTTTCTGCAAGGCGGTGGCGTCGAGCACCACGGCGTCCTACGGCGGGCAGATGCAGGCCGCCGGCAGCATCACCTTGCGCGCCGGACAAAGCGCCAGCAACGTCGGCGGCAACGTGATCGCCTGGGGCGGAGACCTGACGGTAGACGCGCCGCTCGTCACGGCGCAGGGCTTGCTCGGCTATACGGCCTACAACGGCACCCGTGGGCTGAAAGCGTGGTTCGGCAACCACTGGGCCGCCATCTACGCCCAGAACGACGGTGGTCTGTTCTCGGCCGCATCGGGTGAAGTCCTGCTCACAGGGCGGGGTGTGGTCAAAGGCGGCGTGATCACCGGCGCGAAGGGGGTGCGTGCGCCGCAGGGCATCGAGACGGCATACGTGCCGTACCGTGAACCTGCGCGCATTGGCACTCATCTCGGTCTGACGACGTGGCTCGGGCTATGACCTTTATGACCTTTATGGCCTTGAGAACGCGTCTCAGCGTACACCCCGCACGCCTCATCGCCGCCACGCTCGCCGTCGTGTGGATGGTGTCCCCGGCATTCGCGCAAACGCCACCGGGTCTGCCACCCGTGCCTGCACTCCCTCCCGGCATCGTCCCGCAACAGGACCCTGGCCAGCGTCTGCTCGACGAGCAGCGCAACCGCGAGTTGCAGCGTGAACTCGACCGCCAACCGGCGCAGATCGAGGTGGCGCCCGGCGCGGCGTCACAAGTGCCCGATCTCCCGGCAGACGCCGACGTCGAAACGCTCCCCGATCCGGAGCCGACCTTCCGCATCGACCATATCGTCTTCAAAGGCGATGCCGTCCTCAGTCAATCGCAACTCGATCGCATCGCGGCGCCTTTCCTGCACAAATCGCTTGGTCGGCGCCGCATCGATCTGTTGCTGCGACGTCTAACGGAAGCCTTCGTGGCCAATGGCCTCATCACCACGCGGGCCTACCTCGCCACGCCGCAAAACCTGTCGTCCGGCACGCTCGCCATCACGCTCGTAGCCGGTCGCATCAGCGGCTTCACGCTAAACGGTGGCGCGCTGCGTCCGACGGGGGACGGCAAAGCGGGCGACGGCGGCGGTCTGCTCACGGACGCCGGCACCGCGTGGGCCTTCCCCGCCTCGGTCGGCGATGTCCTCGAACTTCCCGCGCTCGAACAGGGCGTCGATCAGATCAACCGGCTGCGTCGTAATCAGGCGCAGATCCAGATCCTGCCCGGGCAGGCCGCAGGCGAGTCGATCGTCGCGATCCAGAACCCGTTCGGCAGCCGGCTGAACTACAACGTCGGTATCGACAACTATGGCAGCACGGCAACCGGACGATGGCGCACCCGTGCCTCGGTGGAAGCCGCCAATGTCATCGGCTTGCAGGAGTCCCTGAGTCTCGCCTACACGGGCACGCGCGACAGCAACGCGCTTGTCGTCTCGGCGGCGGTGCCCTATGGCTACCAGACGTTCAGCTACACGGCGGCGCTCTCCGAATACCAGCAGATCATCGGCGGCACCGCATTGCTCTATGGCCGCACGCTCAGTCAGATATTCGGATGGAATACCGTGCTCACCCGCTCGTCGAGCGGGCGGCTGAGTCTCGATGCCACGCTGACCAAACTGTCGACCGAGCGTGACGTCAACGACATTCCTCTCTCGCCTCAAGACCTCACGATCCTGCGCGTCGGTGTCTCCGGCCTCTGGCGCTTCACGCGAAATGGCCAGCCCGGTGCGCTGACGGCCTCGCTAGGCATCTCGCAAGGCCTGCCGTGGCTCGACGCCACGCGAGACTTCGACGGCATTCAGAAACAAGACGCCCACGCGCAGTTCACCAAGCTGGACGCCAGCACCACCGTCCAGATGCCGCTCGCCCAGATCGGTCCGACCTACTGGACGTGGCGCACCTCGCTCACCGGTCAATACAGCCCCGTAGCGCTCTTCGGCAACGCGCAGATATTCCTCGGCGGCACGGATTCCGTCCGTGGCTTTCTGCAAGGCGGCATCGCCGGAGACAGTGGTTTCTACGTCCGCAATGAGGCGGTGTGGGCCAACGCCCCCGTCTGGCAGGGGCTTCGCTGGGAACCGTATCTGTTTCTCGACGGCGGCAAGGCGCATCTGGTGGCCGAAGCCGGCTGGCCGACGCTCGTCGGTGCAGGCGTAGGGGTGCGCGCGCAGTGGCAGTTCCGTGGGCAGACGTTTTCCGGCGAGTTGATGGCCGGACGCGCCCTCGTACAGCCGGCGTCGCTGGGGCCGAAAGGCAGTGTCGTTCTCGTCACGCTCAACTGGGCGGGGTGAATTGGAAGATGCGGACGTGCGGGCGCTCGGCTCGCGGTGTCCGTCAACGTTGCAGGAGAGGTTGTCATGAAAGCGAAGTTCAGTCGTGTGTGGGTGGCTGCGGGTTTCTGCGCAGTGTTGAGCGTTGTCACCGGTCCGGCGATGGCCGCGAAATCGGCTGCGGCGCCGTCGTCGGTCAAGTCGGGGAGCCAACCCGCCGGTACCGCCGACAGCCAATCCGAGAACAAGCCGTTGCCGACGGACGCCGTGGCGAGCGTCAACGGCGTCGTGATCTCGAAGGTATCGGTCGATGCCATGGTCAAGGCCAGCGGCCAGCCGGACAGTCCGCAGTTGCGTGAACTGTTCAAAGGCCAGCTGATTGCCAACGAGTTGCTCAAGCAGGCGGCGCAAAAGCAGCACTACGAGACGCGTCCTGAAGTACAGGCTGCCCTCGAAGCGGCGAAGACGATGATCGTCACGCGCGCTTACATGACCGAGCATCTCAACGCCGCGCCGGTCAGCGACGCCGACGTGAAAGCGAAGTACGACGCCGTCGTCGCCACGCTGGGCGAGAACGAGTACCACGCGAGCGTGATCGCAGTGCGAGACGCCGTCACGGCACAGACAGTGCTCGACGAACTCAAGAAAGGCACCGACTTCGCGGCCTTGGCACGCCAGTACAGCCAAGGCCCGAATGCCGCGCAAGGCGGTCAGTTGAACTGGGTCTCGTTCAAGACACCGATCACCGCAGGCAATACGCAGAACTGGCCGCAACCGATTGCGGAAGCACTGGTGAAGCTGCCGAAGGGCGCCGTGTCTGCCGAGCCGCTGAAGATCGGCGATCAGCTCTGGATTCTTCGTGTCGACGACAAGCGCGCCACGCAGATTCCGAAGTTCGAGGAAAGCGCACCACTGCTGCGCAAGCAGCTTGAGCAGGTCGCGATGGAGAAAGCGACTGCGCAAATCATCGGCGATCTCGTCAAGAGCGCGCGCATTCAGCAGTAATCGTTGGCCTTCGGCCGTGAGTCGTGGACCTCGTCGGGGTGCGACTCACAGGCTGCGGGTCGAAAGCTTCGCATCACCGAACGAGTCGCAGGCCGTCCAAGGCCATCGTGAGCGTCTCGGCGAACGGCTGCGTATCGCTTGTGCGCGCGGCGTTGTCGGGCAGCGCATGTCATCGAGAAAACAGGGCACGTCATGAAGGCAACTTCGCGAGAGATCATCGAAGTCGGGAATCACGCACGTCAATCGACCGAGGTCGACGACGGCACGCCGCTGCCCGGTCTCGACGAGAAGCCAGCGATCCGCCTGTGGCAACGCGTCATTGCGGCATGCGTGGCGCTGACGTTGCTCGTCAGCCCGATTTCCGTGACGTTCGAACTCAGTCAATCGGCCGCACGTGAACTTGCCGCCAACCGCCCGGGCTTCGATGAGACGGCGTTGACGGTATTGCGCTCGCTCGCCACATTGCGTGTTCACGTGGGCATGCGTGAGGCAATGGCCGCACCGATTACAGACCCGACTGCCCCCGTCGTCTTCGCGCCGAAGATCACCACGAGCGGCGCCGGTGTACCGGTCGTCAACATCACTGCGCCGAATGCGGCCGGGATCTCGCTCAACCAGTATCAGAGTTTCAACGTCGACGCGGCGGGCTTGATCCTCAACAACAGCCTGCTCAACGGTACGTCGCTCAACGGCGGCGCGATTGCCGCGAACCCGAACCTCACAGGGCGCACGGCGAGCACCATCGTCAACCAGGTGACGTCGTCGGGCAGTGCTTACGCGAGCGCCTTGAACGGCCCGCTCGAAGTGTTCGGTGCGCCGGCTACCGTCATCATCGCTAACCCGAACGGTATCTCCGTGCGCGGTGCGGGATTCACGAACACGATCGGCGTGACGTTGACGACCGGTACGCCGCAGTTCCTTACCGGCCCCGGTGGCACACCGACCGATTTCACGAATGCCACGGCGCTCGGTTACAACGTCATCAGCGGCCACATTCAGTTGGAAGGCAACGCCGGTGTGAACGGCCCGGGCAGCGGCATCGAAGGCACGGTCGGCAGCATCGATCTGATCGGGCAGACGGTCGGTGTCAATGCGCCGCTGTACGCGGGAACGCGCATCAACGTCATCACCGGCAACCAGCAAGTGCTGACCGGCGCAGTGGACGGCTCGGGCACGCGTTACGTCACGGCGGCAAACGGCGCTGCAAACACGGCGCAGGCCGTGCAGAGCGCGCTCGCCAATGGCGGTAATGGGCAGGCTTTCGCCATCGATGCCACGCGCTTTGGCGCGATGACCGCCGGACAGATTCAGGTGATCGGCACGACGGCCGGACTCGGCGTGCGCATGGCGGGTGATCTGGCGTCGACTGCCGGCGATCTCACGCTGTCGTCCGGCGGCGACCTGACCGTTGCCAACCACGCGGCGCAGCAGCAGGTGCAGATGACCAGTGGGGGCAACGTCGCGCTCACAGGCACCGGACTCGGCGAGACCGGCTATCGCTTGACGGCGACCGGCGACGTGTCGTCGACGGGATCGCTTCAGTCGGGCAAGGCGATGGACGTCCGGGCGGGCGGGAATCTGACGCTCGCCAACCTCCAATCCAACGACAGCACGACACTCAACGCGGGCATGGCGCTCACGCTCAAGGAAGCGCAAGTCGGCGGCGATCTGTCGCTGGCGACGCAAGACGCATCGCTTGGCGATATCCGTCTGACGGGGCCGGTGACGGTGGCCGGCACGCTCGCCGCAAACGCCGCGCGCAGTCTTGTCGTGACAGACAGCACGGGCGCAAACGGCAACGTTACCGTCGTGACCGGCGGTGATTTCCAGATTGCGCAAGGTGCGCGTCTGACAGGTCATAGTGCCGTGTCGACGCAATCCATCGGCGACACGCGTATCGATGGCACGCTGGCCTCCGGCGCGCAGTTGGACATGACGGCAAAGGGCGGCCTCGACGTGCAGGGTGATATCGCGTCGACGGGCACCGCGCGATTGAGCGCAGACGGCACGTTGAACGTCGACGGCACGCTGCTCGGACAGGCGGATGCCGCCCTTCACGCAGGCACCGATATCACCGGCAAAGGCAAGCTGGCTTTCGGTACGAACGCCGTGCTGCGTGCAGATCGTGACGTCTCGCTGACCGGCGCACTGCTGGCCGGTGTGCTCGACGTCGAAGCAAAGAACAGCCTGTCGCTGAACGACGTGCAGAGCACCGGCACGGCTGCGCTGCGGGCGTTGGGCATGGCTGGCGGCGGTGACATCGCGCTGCAGGGCAAAGTGTCGTTCTACAGCGCGGCGGCGCTCGACGCGGCGCGCGACATCCTCATCAACGGTACAACGGCAGGGGGCGACGCGGTGACGCTCAACGCCGCGCGCAACGTTGGCGTCGCAGGTTCGCTGCAAACGGCGGGCACGACGAAGACGCTGTCGATTACCGCAGGCAATGCCATCACGGTGCCCGGTGCTATCGAAGCGAGCGCGGACCTCAAGGCCAACGCCGGTACGACGCTCGATGTGGCGGGCAGCGCCACCGCTGCGGGTGACGTCAACCTGCAATCCGGTGGTGATCTACGCGTCGCGGGTAACGTGTCCGGCCAACGGCTGGGCACGATCGACGCCGGGGGCAATCTCGACATCACCGGTGGTGCGCACTTCCTCGGCAATACGTCGTTGACGTCTGGTGCGAATGCCACGCTGAGCGGCAAATTGCAGACGGCGAACCTCGTCGTCACCAGCCGCAACGCGGTCACACTTGGCGACGTCCAGGCAGGCGGCACGCTCGACGTCACGGCGAACGGTCTCGACGGCAGCGGCGATATTCGTGTGGCAGGACCGCTTGCGTCGTTCGGCGTTGCCACGCTGCGCGCGGCGCGCGACATGCTCGTCACTTCGACCGGCAGCATTGCAGCGAACGACAAGCTCAACGTCACTGGTGGGCGCGATCTCCGCATCGACGGTGGTGTGACGGCCGTGGGCGATGTCGCGATGACGGCCTCGTCCGGCAATCTATCGACGACCGCGAATCTGAGCACTAACAGCCAGTTGACGCTGAACGCCGGGCAGACGGTGATGCTGGGCGCGCCGCAGACGAGTGCCATCGGCAACGCTTCCGTGACGGCCGGGCAGGACATCGTGCTGAGCGGCGCGCTGGTTGGATTGGCGGGTGTGATGCAGGCTGGGCGAGACCTCGTCGGTGCCGGCGCTTCGGCATTCACCGATACCGCGAAGCTCAGTGCGAATCGCGACGTCAACCTGTCCGGCGTGTTGCAGGGCAATGGCGTGAGCGTGACGGCAGGCAACAGTGCCACGGTGTCGAGCGTCACGTCCAATGGCGCTTTCACGGTATCGGCAAGCGGCAACGCAGGCGGTGGCGATGTCGTGGTGAACGGCACGTCGAACGTGGTCGGTGGTGTGCAGGCGAGTGCGGCGCGCGACGTCACCGTCGCGGGCACGTTGGCGACGGGCGACACGGCGACGCTGACCGGCGCGCGAGACGTCAATGTCACGGGCACGCTGCAGGCCGCTAAAGACATCGTGCTGACGGCGACGCAAGGCAGCGTCAATCAGCAGGGCAAGCTGGGCGTGGGTAACCGGCTTGGCGTGTCGGCGGGCACGGATGTCGCGATGAGTGGCGAGACTGTCGTGTCGGGCGATACGACGCTGACGTCGGGCCGCGACACGATCGTCACCGGCACGATCAACGGGCAGGGCACGGGCCGGATCGACGCCGGTCGTGACGTGAGCGGGGCAGGGACGGCATCGTTCACGGGGGCGTTCGATGTGAGCGCCACCCGCGACGTCGCTCATGACGGCTTGCTGCAAGGCGGCGGTCTGACGATCACGGCGGGCAACAACGTCGCCGTCAGGAATGCGGAATCGACGGCCGCGTTGACACTCACCGCCAACGGTCTCGCGGGCGGTGGCGACATCGCGGTCAATGGCGGCACGGGGGCCTCCGGCGTCGTGTCGTTGAAGGCCGCGCGTGATATCGGCGTCACCGGCACATTGGGCGGTGGCGGCACGACGACGCTCGATGCGCAGCGCGACATCAAGGTGACCGGTGCGATCCAGTCGGTCGGCGACGCACTTCTGACGGCACGCGGCGGTAGCGTGCTTGCCAGCGGTGGCATCAGCGGCGGGGGGAACGTCTCCATCGGTGCCGCGCAGGACGTTGCGCTGGGCGCATCGACGAGCGCCTTGCGCGACATCGCGGTGAACGCAGGTCGCGATCTGCAACTCGGTGCCGTGCTTGTTGGCGTCAACGCCAATCTGACGGCGGGCCGCACACTGCTCGACGCGGGCGACGGCAGTGGCAAGGCCGTCTTTACTGGGACGGCAACGCTCGTCTCCGCTGGCGACACGAAGTTGACGGGCGGCGTACAGGCCAATGGCATCGACGTGACGGTGGGGGGCAATGCCACGCTGGGCGTGCTGAATTCCGCCGCGGGCATCAAGGTGACGACGACCGGCACGGCGGGCGCGCAGGGTGTATTGGGTGGCCCGGGCGACATCGTCTTCAACGGCGCGGTATCGTCGCCGAACGCCTTCTCGGCAACGGCGGCGCGCGACGTGCTGCTGGCCGGCAGCGTGACGTGTGGCGCCGCATGCGAGCTGATCGCGCAGCGCAATCTCTCCGTCACCGGATCGGCACTGACGCTGGGCGACCTGTCGTTGCTCACGCGCACGGGGGATCTGGCCATTAGTGGCGACATCACCACGGCAGGCACCTTGCTGGCGACGAGTGGCGGCAATGCATCGCTCGGCGGCAAGCTGAACGTCCAGGGCGATTTGCGCGCGTCGGCGGCCAACGATCTGACGCTCGCCGGACAGACGAGTGTGCAAGGTATCGGCGCATTGCGTGCGGGTAATGACATCAACGGCGATGGCACTACCGTGTTCGGCGGTGACGTCACGTTGAATGCCGGACGCAACACCGCACTGACGGGCACGTTGTCGGGTAAGAACGTGGACATCCATGCCGCGAACGATGCGGGCTTGCACAACGTGCAGGCGACGCAGTCGCTGACGGTCACGGCGGACGGCACCGCGGGCGGTGGCGACGTGAGCGTGAGCGGCGATGCCGTGGCACTCGGCACCGTGACGATGACCGGCGCTCGAGACGTGTCGGTGACCGGCAAAACCGTTGGCGGTGACAACGTCGCGCTGACCGCTACGTCTGGGGACATTCGTCTTCAGGGCGACACCGCGTCGGAACGCAACCTCACGTTGAGCGCATCGAATGGTGCGATCTCGACGGGCAACGTCGGCGCGCAAGGCGACCTCACCGTCAATGCAGGCAAATCGCTGACGATGCAAGGCGACACGACGGCGAATGGCCTCATACGTCTGACATCGGGCGGCGACATGACACTGGGCAATGTGCGCGGCGTCGCTGCCGACGTGGCCGACGCGGTGGCCGGTGTGCTGAAGGCAGGCGGCAATCTGAATGCAACCTCGCTGACGTTCGGCAATGGCGGCCTCACCACGACCTCGGGCAAGGCCACGCAGGTCACCGGTGCTGTCGTCGCAGGTAATGCACTGACGATGTCCACGTCGGGCGACTTGTCGGTAGGGTCCGTTCAGGCAGGCAAGTCCGCGGCATTGACGGCGGGCGGCACGGGCGATGTCCGGGTGACGGGCGATATCGCCACGGGTAATGGCTTGACCATCGGGGCGGGACGCGACGTCGTCCTGGGCGGCGCGGTAACGGCGGGCGACGGTGTGACCGTCACCGCAGCGCGCGACCTGAGCGTGGTCGGTGCGTTGTCGGCGAATCAGGACATCGCACTGACGGCAGCCGGGGGCAACCTCACGCTCGCCGGGCCGATCACCGCCATCAAGAACTTCGCGGCAACCGCAGGCGGCGCGCTCGCGCTCGGCAGCGCGCAGACTTCAGGTCAGACCGTTGGCCAGATCAACGGCGACACGACGCTGACTTCGGGCGGCACGATGACCCTCAACGGGCATCTCATCGGCAAGGGGCTGGCGACGCTGCAATCGGGCGGCGATATCGCTGGTACGAACGCGGCGCTCACCTTCGGCAAGGATGTCGCGATCACCTCGGGCGGCAAGCTGACGCTGGGCAGTGTGGATACGGCGGGCGATCTCGGCATCAAGGCGCAAGGCGATGCGTCGCTCGGCGCGCTGACATCGATGGGCAAGCTAACGCTTTCGAGCACGGCGGGCGGCCTGACGCTCGGTAAGACACTCGTCGGCGGCACGCTCGATGCCACGGCAGCGACCTATCTGAGCGCGCTGCAAGGTGTGTCGAGCATGGGCGCCATGACGCTCACCGCACAAAGCGGCAATCTGAGTGCGGTGGATGTGTCCGGCAACGACACCGTCACGCTGCACGCGGGTCAGACGTTGACGATGGGTGGCACCAACACCGTCGTGGGCGACATGACGCTCACAGGCGGCAACGTCGTCATCACCGGCGCGACGACGGCATCCAAGGTCTTCACCGCCACGGCGACCGATTCGCTCGACGCGAGCGGCGGGCAGCTCTTCGTGACGAACGGCGCGAAGCTCGCGGGGGCGCGCATCGACACGGGCGCGATGATCGTGGGCGGTTCGCTGGACGTCACGGCAACGCAGTGGATCCGCACGCACGGCCTCGCACTGATCAACGGTGCGACGACGTTCGACGCAGGCACCGGCACGTTCACCAATTCGACGGGCGCCTCGGTGCTCAGCGCGGGACCGCTGTCGATTCGCGCGGGCAACATCGTCAATCAGTCGGGGGGACAACTGGCGTCGACGAAGGCGCTCACGTTGAACGCGACGGGCAACATTACCAATGCCGGGTTGATGAATGGCGATACGACGTCCGTGACGGGCGGCGGCACGTTGACCAACAGCGGCACGTTGCTGGGCGCGAACGGCGTCACGCTGAACGTCGGCGGGTTGAACAACAACGGCGGCATGATTCTGGCGGGCGACGTCACGAGCGCGACGCCCGCGAGCGCGGATCTCGCGTTGACCGTCAACGGGTCGGACACGGTGACGACGGCGGGCGGCGAGCTTGCCGCGACACGCAACCTTGCCGCGTCGATGCGCGCCGCGACGTTCGACGTGACGGGCGGTGCGCTGCAAGCCGGCGGGACGATGTCGATCACGGCCAACGCCATCAACAACACCGGGATGTTGCAGTTGGGCGGCGCTAACGTTTCGCTCACGGGGCTGGCGTCGTTCATCAATAGCGGGACGATTCAGGGCAATGGCGCACTGACGCTGTCGAGCAATGGCTGGTTCACCAACATCGGCAGCGTGATCGGCGGCAGCGATGTGACGGTGAACGCGGCGCTCATCAACGGTGCCGGGGCGACGATTCACGCGGATCGCGACCTGTCGTTGACTGGCGATGTCGTCAACAGCGGCGTGATCGAAGCGAACCGCAACCTGAGCGTGACCGGCGGCAATTTCTCGAACATCGGCGCGAAGACGCAAGCCGCCGGCGACATCACGTTCAACATGCCGGGCACGCTGAACAACATCGGCGGCACGATCATCGCGGGGAACAACCTGACGGTGAATGCTGGGGCGGTGGTGAACGATCAGGCGGCCGGGTCGGGTGCGGTGACCACCACGACTACGGTGGTGGACCCGAGTCTGATCTGGAGTGCGGTGATCGGCATGCGGAGTTCGATGCTGAGCGAAGGGCCGGGCGGTGGCGAGGGGGACATGAATGTACGGTGGAAGAATGTCTCGGCTACGGCAACACTCGGCGACCTGCTTTCGCCGACGGGCGTTACGCTGGAAGGTAAGCGGGGAGACGTCAATCCGTGGACGGGAGACCTATGTTGGGGGATTGGCGGTCCTAATGCATGTAATGCTGGTACCGCCGAGCCGGTGACAGGTTCCGGCACGTTCTACATGAACAAGCTGAGGGGTAGTCGGATGGTTGGCGACAACGCCGTCGACTACGACTATTGGCAGATGAGCGGTGCGCCGATTCCGGGTGCGCAAGCGTCGGTCGCGATTGCATTGCCCACGGTGAATCAGACGTCCACGGTGATGCAAATGGGCGCGGCGGGCGTGATGATCGCGGGCGGCGACATCTCGCTGACGACCGCGAATCTGTCGAATAAAGGCGGGCAGATCGCCGCGGGCCGCAGCATGACGCTCAATGTCGGCTCGCTGTCCAATGGCGCGGTGTCTCCGACGACGACCAGTAACGTCGTCAACTCGGTGGACCAAGGGCAATACTCGACGTTCTTGGCGCAACTCGCGTCGCTTGGCGCGATTGAAGTGCCGGCTTATCTGAACGAGAATTTGGGTGATGAGCAGCAGGCGCATCAACTGGTCTCATTCAGTATCGCTACCGGATCGGCTGCGCCGACATCGACGTCGACGATTTCCTGGTCGACGTCGCTTGGTCTGATCACTGCGGCCAACACGCTCAATCTGTACGGCGGCAATCTGGTCAACGAGGGCATGATCTATGCCCAGAACAACGTCAATATTTACGCCGCGAGCGTTACCAACCAAGGGGGAAATACCCAGCAGTTTTCGTCACAAGCCGGATGTGCTGCGGGCACGAGCAACATCGCCTGTTATCGGGGCAACGACGTTCGCGGGCAGAACCCGAATACGACATCGTTCACCTTCGCGCAGAACAACGCGGCGATCATCGCAGGCAACAACCTGACGATTGCGGCAGGCACGATCAACAACAAGTACGGCGATCTCATCGCGGGTCACGATCTCGTGATCGGCGGTGTCGGCTCGTCTGCCACTGGCACGACGGCGGCGGACTCGCTGACGAACACGTCGGGCAACATCCTCGCGGGCAACAACCTGACGCTGAACGTCGCGGGCGGCATCACCAACACGTTGCCTCCGCCGGTTCAGGTTCATGAGAACTACGGCAAACTCGAAAAGTACTCGGGCTGTATGACGGCAGGTGGCTACAAGGAGAGCTACTGCGAGGCGTACGTCGATCAGCAGTCGGGCAACTCGTCGATCATCGGTGCTGGTAATAACCTGACGATCAACGCGGGGTCGCTGACGAACGTTGGCAGCCTGATCACGGCAGGTCTTAACGCGACGATCAACGTCAGCGGCCCGGTGGTGAACAGCGCGCAGACGCTCAACGCCTACTGGCATTCGCACTGGGTGCAAGAGACGGGGATGTTCGAGTCGGACAAGCGTCACGACGTCTGGAGCTGCGGCAGTGCTGCGGAATGTACGTCCCTGTACGGCGACGCTTACACAAGCGTAGGCGGGGTCATCAATCCGCCTACGCCGGTGGGCAACATCGCCGCAACGATCCAGGCACCGAACCTGACGGTGACGTCAGGCGGGCAGATCGTCAACGTGGGTAACGTGGTGGGCCAGTCGGTATCGCTCACGGGCACGAGTCTTGTGAACGGCATCACGACGGCGAACACGTACACCCCACAAGTGGGCAACGCGCCGCAGGTGATCAGTCTGGCTCCGGCAAACGGCGGCCTGAATCTGACGATCCCGGCGAGCTTGGGAGGCGCAGGGTCGTCGATCCTGACGGGCACCACAGGCCAGCAGAACGGGCCCAGCTACATCGTGGGCGGATTGGGTGCAACGCTCGATCCGGTGTCGCCGCAAGTGTTGCTGTCGAACTTGCCTGCGTCGTTGCAACCGAGCACGACGACGTTCTACTTCTCGCCTCAACAAGAGGCCATCCAACTCCAGCAAGCTGCGCTGACGCAAACGGGCAAAGCGAGCTTCATCAATGGTTTGTCGACGGACAGCACGTCGCAGTTGACGGTCAACGACCAGCAGAAGCTGGTGCTGTACGGCAACGCGGTGGAGTACGCGAAGACGAACAACATCCAGTTGGGTCAGGCGCTGACACCTGAGCAGGTGGCAGGGTTGTCGCAACCGATGCTGTGGTACGTCGAGCAGACGGTACCTGAGCCGGGGTGCGCCGCAACAGGCAACGCGAAGTGCCCGACGGTGACGGCGCTGATGCCGCAGGTGTACCTGCCGGAGAACTTCACGGCGCTATCGGCAGGCGGCCAGATTCTGGCGAGCAACGATCTGTCGCTGAACTTCGGCAGCACAGCGACGGGCGGCAGCATCCTGAACACGGGCTCGATCACGTCGGGCGGCTCTCTGACGGTAAACACCGGCACGCTGACGAACCGCGCGAACGTGGTGGACGTCGGTGAGATCTGGAGCTACATCAAGGACACGGGGTACCTGAAGACGACGGGCACGATGGTGCAGCCGGGCGGCTTCATGAGCGCAGCAGCGGGCGGACTGACGCTGAACGTTGACCAGTTCAACCAGATCGGTGGCGCACTCCAACTGCTGGGACAGAACGGAGAAGTCGACCAAGCTGCAACACAAGCGTTCATCGCGGGCGTCGCCGCACAACTGGGCGACAACTTCGTCCAGCAGACACTGCAAAACGACCTGCACACGGACTTCGTAAAGCAGGGCGGTAGCTTCGGGATTCAGCAGGTTGGGATGATCATGGCAGCGGCCATGACGGGTGCAGCATTAGGCCCGCTGTTCTCGGGAATGATTGCAGCCCAGTTGGGCACGACGGCCGCGACATTCGTTGCAGGCGGGTTGGGCAACGTGATGGCCAGCGCAGCGCTCACGGCGATGACGAGTTCCACCCTCACTCAAGTCGTGTTCAACGGCACGTTCGATTTGGGCTCGGTGCTCAAGACGGGGTTGTCGGCGGCGGTTACGGCGGGGTTGCTGAACGGGATCACGCTCAAGATCGACGATAGTGGAATGAGTTTGGGCGTCACGGGCAAGGTCTCGTCCGATAGCCTGAGCAGCTTGGCGGGAGTGAAGCCGACGTTCGTTGATGGTGCGGTGAGTCAAGCTGGTGCAACGTCTGTAGGTTCATCGCTCACGCAAGGCGTCGCCATTTTCGGCCAGTCGGTGATCCAGGCGGGCGTGCAATCGACGATTCAGGGAGGGAGTTTCCTTGATGCGCTGAAGGCTAGTGGTGTTAGCAATCTGAGTGCGGCGTTAGCGTATCAAATCGGTTCCCTTGGTGCCGCAACGCTTGGACAGACGGGATACGTTGGAGCACATGCCGTATTGGGATGTGCTGCGAGTGCGGCTGTTGGATCTGGATGTGCGGGTGGGGCCATTGGTGCCGGAGTTTCAGCTTTAGTCGCTGACGATGTAGCGAGGGCGGTGACCGATGGTAAGGGTGTCACCGATCCGGCTCAGTTAGCGATTATTGCTTCGGCCACACAGCTCTTGAGCGCAATGATAGCTGGTGCAATAGGAGCGAGTCCTAACGCAGCGGCGACAGCTGCGCAGAATGAAACGCTAAATAATGCGTGCGCGCCGGGACATGAGTGTGGGACGTTCACGAGTGCGGCGACAGATGCTGTTCGTGCCACAGCGAACGCCGGACTTGGCATTGCTGAAGCCGTTCCCAATTTGTTGGGTGGCGCGCTGCCCGGATTCCCCGACTATGTGCCTTTCCTCGATAAGTACAAACTTGCCTATGACGATCCGGATTTCGGGGAGCTTGCGTCGTTCCTGTTGTCTCTCGGAATCGCCAGGGCCGTTGGATATGCGACGCGACCGACAAGTGCAGCAAACACAGCAGAGGGAACGGCGAATTCAGTCAGCGGCGCTAGACTTTCAATGCAACTTTCGGCCGAGCAGGCAGCTGGCGCCCGAGCACCTACATCGATTTCAAGTTATTCAGACCACGCGATCCAACAGATTGCAGGGCGAGATGGAGGGATAGGCGTTAGCCGAGCGGCAGTAAATGATGCATTTGCGAATCCAACGGCTATCCAGTATGTTCCAAGCAAATACGGCCCGACATTTAAGTACGTCGGTCAAAACGCTACCGTGGTAGTCAATCCCCAGGGTAATGTCGTCACCACTTGGGGAACAAGCGCAGCGGGAGTCAAGAGATGAGAATAGTGCTAACCGATCGTCAAGAACAGATTTTGCGCATCTTGCGTGCCAAAGACGAGGGAAAGAACGCCGCAGTGTTCGATGGATTGGAGATGGGGAGAACGATGGCCATCGCCGAAATCGATGCGCTTTGTGGGCTAATCAACGCGGAGTTCATGATGGAGGGCATATTGCCAACATTTGAGCCAAATGAGTACGGCATCGAACTGGAGGAGCTTTTAGATGTTGTCAACCGCCCTCGGTTGAGTTTGTAACCGTACTGCTCGATACGTCGCATTTTCTAAAGAAGAGATGCCGCCTAAATCTGCACTGTAGATGTGTAATTCGCTTCCAGGACTGGTGGTGTCTTGAGCACAGCGATTCCGGTGAGCGAGGGCGGATTGGGTGCAACGCTCGATCCGGTGTCACCGCAAGTGTTGTTGTCGAACTTGCCTGCGTCGCTGCAACCGAGCACGACGACGTTCTATTTCTCGCCACAGCAAGAGGCTATCCAACTCCAGCAAGCCGCCCTAACGCAAACGGGCAAGGCGAGCTTCATCAATGGTTTGTCGACAGACAGCACGTCGCAGTTGACGGTCAACGACCAGCAGAAGCTGGTATGAAGAAAAGTCGGTACAACGACGAACAGATTGTGCGGATACTGCGCGAAGCGGATCGAGACACAGTGCCTGAAGTAGCCAAGCGCCACGGCGTGAGCGAAGCGTCGATTTATGCCTGGCGAAAGCGCTTTGGCGAGATGGTCAGCGACGAC
>NZ_PTPY01000008.1:0-3149 GCF_022696215.1 Pandoraea sp. LA3
TGTGGGTTGTGAGTGTATCGGCACAGCGATACTCACACCAGGAAAAACACACTGGTTATAGGATCAAGCCTTACGGGCAATTAGTATCAGTTAGCTTAACGCATTACTGCGCTTCCACACCTGACCTATCAACGTCCTGGTCTTGAACGACCCTTCAAAGGAATCAAGTTCCTAGGGAAGTCTCATCTTAAGGCGAGTTTCCCGCTTAGATGCTTTCAGCGGTTATCTCTTCCGAACATAGCTACCCGGCGATGCCACTGGCGTGACAACCGGTACACCAGAGGTTCGTCCACTCCGGTCCTCTCGTACTAGGAGCAGCCCCCTTCAAACTTCCAACGCCCACGGCAGATAGGGACCAAACTGTCTCACGACGTTTTAAACCCAGCTCACGTACCTCTTTAAATGGCGAACAGCCATACCCTTGGGACCGGCTACAGCCCCAGGATGAGATGAGCCGACATCGAGGTGCCAAACACCGCCGTCGATATGAACTCTTGGGCGGTATCAGCCTGTTATCCCCAGAGTACCTTTTATCCGTTGAGCGATGGCCCTTCCATACAGAACCACCGGATCACTATGACCTGCTTTCGCACCTGCTCGACTTGTCAGTCTCGCAGTTAAGCACGCTTTTGCCATTGCACTATCAGCACGATTTCCGACCGTACCTAGCGTACCTTCGTACTCCTCCGTTACACTTTGGGAGGAGACCGCCCCAGTCAAACTGCCTACCATGCACTGTCCCCGATCCGGATTACGGACCTAGGTTAGAACCTCAAACAAGCCAGGGTGGTATTTCAAGGACGGCTCCACAGAAACTAGCGTTCCTGCTTCAAAGCCTCCCACCTATCCTACACAGACCGGTTCAAAGTCCAATGCAAAGCTACAGTAAAGGTTCATGGGGTCTTTCCGTCTAGCCGCGGGTAGATTGCATCATCACAAACACTTCAACTTCGCTGAGTCTCGGGAGGAGACAGTGTGGCCATCGTTACGCCATTCGTGCAGGTCGGAACTTACCCGACAAGGAATTTCGCTACCTTAGGACCGTTATAGTTACGGCCGCCGTTTACCGGGACTTCAATCAAGAGCTTGCACCCCATCATTTAATCTTCCGGCACCGGGCAGGCGTCACACCCTATACGTCCACTTTCGTGTTTGCAGAGTGCTGTGTTTTTATTAAACAGTCGCAGCCACCAGTTTATTGCAACCCCTTCACCCTCCTGGCGCAGGCCAGTCAAGCTACAAGGGCGTACCTTATCCCGAAGTTACGGTACCAATTTGCCGAGTTCCTTCTCCCGAGTTCTCTCAAGCGCCTTAGAATACTCATCTCGCCCACCTGTGTCGGTTTGCGGTACGGTCTCGTATGACTGAAGCTTAGAGGCTTTTCTTGGAACCACTTCCAATTGCTTCGCGAACAAGTTCGCTCGCCCCACAGCCTTGAATTACGCGCCCGGATTTGCCTAAGCGCCTTCTCCACTGCAGGGACCGGGACTTCCAACACCCGGACAACCTTCCGCGATCCGTCCCCCCATCGCATCATACGACGGTGCAGGAATATTAACCTGCTTCCCATCAGCTACGCATCTCTGCCTCGCCTTAGGGGCCGACTCACCCTACGCCGATGAACGTTGCGTAGGAAACCTTGGGCTTACGGCGAGGGGGCCTTTCACCCCCTTTATCGCTACTCATGTCAGCATTCGCACTTCTGATACCTCCAGCATCCTTTACAAGACACCTTCACAGGCTTACAGAACGCTCTCCTACCATGCGAGCAAGCTCGCATCCGCAGCTTCGGTATATTGCTTAGCCCCGTTACATCTTCCGCGCAGGACGACTCGATCAGTGAGCTATTACGCTTTCTTTAAAGGGTGGCTGCTTCTAAGCCAACCTCCTGACTGTTTTAGCCTTCCCACTTCGTTTCCCACTTAGCAATATTTAGGGACCTTAGCTGGCGGTCTGGGTTGTTTCCCTCTTGACACCGGACGTTAGCACCCGATGTCTGTCTCCCGTGATTGCACTCTTCGGTATTCGGAGTTTGCTATGGCGAGGTAATCCGCAATGGACCCCTCAACCATGACAGTGCTCTACCCCCGAAGGTGATACACGAGGCACTACCTAAATAGTTTTCGGAGAGAACCAGCTATTTCCAAGTTTGTTTAGCCTTTCACCCCTATCCACAGCTCATCCCCTAACTTTTCAACGTTAGTGGGTTCGGTCCTCCAGTACGTGTTACCGCACCTTCAACCTGGCCATGGATAGATCACTTGGTTTCGGGTCTACACCCAGCGACTGAACGCCCTATTCGGACTCGCTTTCGCTACGCCTTCCCTATTCGGTTAAGCTCGCCACTGAATGTAAGTCGCTGACCCATTATACAAAAGGTACGCCGTCACCCCTTTCGAGGCTCCGACTGTTTGTATGCATGCGGTTTCAGGATCTATTTCACTCCCCTCCCGGGGTTCTTTTCGCCTTTCCCTCACGGTACTGGTTCACTATCGGTCGATTACGAGTATTTAGCCTTGGAGGATGGTCCCCCCATCTTCAGACAGGATTTCACGTGTCCCGCCCTACTTTTCTCAAGCTTAGTTCCACACCAGGGTTTTCTCATACGGGGCTATCACCCACTATGGCCGGACTTTCCATTCCGTTTTGATAACACCGGTGCTAAATCTTGAAGGCTGGTCCCATTTCGCTCGCCACTACTTTGGGAATCTCGGTTGATTTCTTTTCCTGCAGCTACTTAGATGTTTCAGTTCGCCGCGTTCGCTTCGCTAGACCTATGTATTCAGTCTAGGATGACCTAAAAGGCCGGGTTTCCCCATTCGGACATTTGTGGATCAATGCTTATTTGCCAGCTCCCCACAACTTTTCGCAGGCTATCGCGTCCTTCATCGCCTGTAATCGCCAAGGCATCCACCACATGCACTTATTCGCTTGACCCTATAACGAGTGCGTCTCTCGACACATCCTTATAGGTTGAGTATTAGCGTTGTGCCGTATTCCAAGTCATCTTTCGATCACTTTAAATACTGGTTGATACAATCACAACCCGTACAATTTCCACGCGCCATCTCTAACGCGCTTCCGTTGTACTACTTCTTCTTCCAAATTGTTAAAGAACAAATACTGCATGACATTGCTGTCATTCAAAA
>NZ_PTPY01000009.1:0-3361 GCF_022696215.1 Pandoraea sp. LA3
ATCTGCCCAGAAAGCAATGTGCCAGTGCACATTGCGTGGGGACTCGAAAGGCATCGCTTGCAAGCGATGCCGGGGTCGCGGAACGTGACCGAGTCCTCTCGGTGCCGCAGGCGCCGTACGGGCATAAGTGGGACCACCGATCCCCAGCCGCATCACCGGTTTTAAAAACAGGACAACCGACACCAAGCCGCATCGCCGGTTTTAAATCGCCGGTGTTAGAACACCCCCATCAACACCTCCCCCAGCCACGTCCCAAGCGCATTCCCTGCTGTCCTCCGATGCCATCCCACCGCCACGGTAAACGTTTGCGGCACCTTAACCCGATCGATCTGCGTAAGCAGACAAGCCTCCGCAACGGCTTCCGGCACGAATGATACGACGTCATTGAACTCCAGAAACGCGCTCAACGACGTATAACAGGCGAGCGTTGCCACGGGCGGAGACAGCGCGCCGTTTTCCAGAAGAAACTGAGATACCGAATCACGCGAGTAGCTGGCGCTGTCGACAAAATCGACGCGCGGTAGCCGCCCCACGTCGGCCGCATTGCAAATACGCCCGGCAACCTGGGACGCGCCTCCGACGACACAGCAATAGCGCTCCTCGCGCAGCGAAGTGCGCGGCAGCGCGTCATCAAACGCGGCCGAGAATCCGATCACTACCTCGGCCTCCCCCTTCGCGAGTTGCTCCGCGTGCGTCGCCGCATGGAAATCCAGCACTCGGATTCGGATACCGGGCGCTTCATCACGAAGCCGCGCGGCGAACTTCGGCAGGATCGCGAGTTGTGCGTACTCATTGGCGACGATGCCAACACATCGGCTCACCGTTTTCGGATCGAACACCTCGGGCAACAGCACTCCGTCCACCTCATCCAGAATCCGTTCGAACCGCCGGGCGATCTCCTGCGCAAAGTCTGTCGGCTGTAACCCATTGCTATGCCGGAGAAATATCTCCTGCGGCAATGCATGACGAAGCCGCTTGAGATACGCGCTGATCGCCTGCTGCGACATCCCGGTTTCCAGTGCGACTTTCGAAGCACTGCCCTCGCGAACGAGTCGCACAAAAATGCGCATATGTTTGAGATCGATACTGTCCACAACGAGTCCTTGTGTCGGATACAACCGGCGTCTGATTTACACGTGCGCGGTGCGATTTCTAAGATGACGCCTCGTCTTCAAATTCTATAAAGCGAGGTAAGCAGCATGAAAACTGTCATCGTGATCGGTGCCAATGGAAAGATCGGGCAAGCAGCGATGAAGGGGCTTGGCAGGCATCGTGTGATCACGGCGAGTCGCTCTGGCGACGGTTGCGATCATCGCGTGGACATCACCGATGCGTCGTCGCTGAACGCGTTGTTCGAGAGCGTCGGCAAGTTCGACGCCGTGGTCAGCGCAGCGGGGCATTGCGAGTATGCCCCGTTCGTTTCGATGACCGACGCACAATGGCAAGCGACCATCCAAAGCAAACTGGTCGGTCAGATGAACATCGTCAAAGTGGGGCTGAATCACATCGAAGACGGCGGATCGTTTACGTTGATATCAGGCATTCTCGACATGAAGCCGATGCCCCAGGGCATTGCAGATGCCACGACCAGCGGCGCCATCGACACTTTCGTCAAATGCGTGGCCTACGAATTGCCACGGGGCATCCGCATCAACGCCGTCAATCCGACCGTCATTGAAGAAGCGTGGGATGTTTACGGCGACATGATGCCGGGGTATCAGCCGGTGCCCGGTGCGCTGGTTGGCAAAGCGTTCGAGCGATGCGTCGAGAGCTTCATCACGGGTCAGGTCATTGTCGTGGATGCGTGACCGCCCCTCTCTGAAGTGACAAGAAATCAAGGCGACTCCTGGTGAGTCGCTTTTTTCGTTGCCCCGGTGCGCGCCGCCCCGACGCCGGTCGCTAACTGAGAATGTGTAGCGTTTCCGTCACGTCGCGCGCGCCCGCGCTTCAGAAACAAAAGGAAATCTGTAAAATTTACCTCATAAAAAATTGAATATTGTTCAACGGGCGCTTAATTCGTTGAGCTTGTCGGGTGTTTTTGGTTTTAGTTGCTTGATACTTGTTGGGAAATACATGCCTGCCTTCACTCGCGGCGAGCTTGCCGATTTGAACGTTTTTGTCACTATCTGCCGCCGGCAGAGTTTCCGGGAGGCCGCCACAGAGCTGGGCGTGACGACCTCGGCTCTCAGTCACGCGATGCGCAATCTCGAGGCGCGTCTGGGGGTCAAGCTTCTCAATCGCACGAGTCGTTCTGTGTCGCCGACGGCGGCGGGATCGGCCCTGGCGAAGGAATTGGAACAGGGCCTTGAGCAGATTGCATCTGCGATTGGGGCGCTGGACCGTTACCGTGCGTCGCCTGCCGGGCGATTGCGTCTGAACGTTCCGCGCGATGCGGCGCGTTTGTTGCTCGACCCTATCCTGCCGCGTTTCGTGGCGTCGTATCCCGACATTGAGCTGGACGTGACCGTCGACGACCGGATGCTCGACATCGTGGCCGAGGGGTTCGACGCGGGCATGCGTTATGGCGACACGGTGCCGGGCGACATGATTGCGACGCCGCTCACCCCGGCGCTCAAATGGATCGTGGTGGCATCGCCGGCGTACATTGCGCGGCACGGTCGCCCCAAAGTGCCGCAGGATTTGATGTCGCACAACTGCATCCGGATGCGTTTGGGTGACAACACGCTGTACAAATGGGAGTTGGGCAATGGTTCGACGGCGGTCGAGCTGGACGTGCCTGGCGCGTTGAGCATCAATGAAAGCGATGGCGTGATTGCGGCGGCTGTCGGTGGATTGGGGCTTGGGTATGTATTGGAGCGCAACGTGGCGGAGGAACTGGCCAATGGCACGTTGGAGGCGGTGTTGACGGAATGGGCGGTGGATGGTCCGCCGTTGTCGATGTATTACCCGAGTCGGCGACAGACGTTGCCGGGGTTGCGCCATTTGATCGACATGATTAGATCGGAGCATATGGGTCGGGCGGCGTGATTTTGGGGTGACTGCGGGTGGGATGAGGGGGTGTGTGAAAGTTTTTTGAATTTTTTTGCCCCTCCATGTTGACAGCCCCGGCCACCCTCGGCATAATCTCACTTCTTCGCAGCGAGCAAGCAACACAGCGAGCTGACGGGGCCCAGATGGCGGAATTGGTAGACGCACTAGTTTCAGGTACTAGCGGGTAACACCGTGGAGGTTCGAGTCCTCTTCTGGGCACCAAAAAAATACAAAAAAGCCGATGATCGAAAGATCATCGGCTTTTTTCATATCTGCCCAGAAAGCAATGTGCCAGTGCACATTGCGTGGGGACTCGAAAGGCATCGCTTGCAAGCGATGCCGGGGTCGCGGAACGTGACCGAGTCCTCTC
>NZ_PTPY01000010.1:0-44794 GCF_022696215.1 Pandoraea sp. LA3
CGCCACTACGCACACGTTGACTGCCCGGGCCACGCCGACTACGTCAAGAACATGATTACCGGTGCTGCCCAGATGGACGGCGCTATCCTGGTTTGCTCGGCCGCTGACGGCCCGATGCCGCAAACGCGTGAGCACATCCTGTTGGCCCGCCAGGTTGGCGTGCCGTACATCATCGTGTTCCTGAACAAGTGCGACATGGTCGACGACGCCGAGCTGCTCGAGCTGGTCGAAATGGAAGTGCGTGAACTTCTGACCAAGTACGAGTTCCCGGGCGACGATCTGCCGATCATCAAGGGTTCGGCCAAGCTGGCGCTGGAAGGCGACAAGGGCGAACTGGGCGAAGTGGCCATCATGGCCCTGGCCGATGCACTGGATTCGTACATTCCGACGCCGGAACGTGCAATCGACAAGACGTTCCTGATGCCGGTGGAAGACGTGTTCTCGATCTCGGGTCGCGGCACGGTGGTGACGGGTCGCGTTGAATCGGGCGTGATCAAGGTCGGCGAAGAAATCGAAATCGTCGGTATCGTTCCGACGGTCAAGACGATTTGCACGGGCGTTGAAATGTTCCGCAAGCTGCTCGACCAAGGTCAAGCAGGCGACAACGTCGGTATTCTGCTGCGCGGTACGAAGCGTGAAGAAGTTCAGCGTGGTCAGGTTCTGGCCAAGCCGGGCTCGATCAAGCCGCACACGGACTTCACGGGTGAGGTATACATTCTGTCGAAGGATGAAGGTGGTCGTCACACCCCGTTCTTCAACAACTACCGCCCGCAGTTCTACTTCCGTACGACGGACGTGACGGGTTCGATCAGCCTGCCGGAAGGCAAGGAAATGGTCATGCCTGGCGATAACGTTTCGATCACGGTCAAGCTGATCGCTCCGATCGCCATGACCGAAGGTCTGCGTTTCGCAATCCGCGAAGGTGGCCGTACTGTCGGCGCCGGCGTGGTTGCAACGATCGTAGCTTAAGCCGGTACCTTAACGGTCCGCGCTTACGGGGTCAGCTTTTGGCGGCTGGCCCCTCTGCTGTTTTAGGGGTATAGCTCAACTGGCAGAGCGTCGGTCTCCAAAACCGAAGGTTGGGGGTTCGATTCCCTCTGCCCCTGCCAAACAACTGTCTGCAAGCTGGAAATGGCGAATTCTCCCGTAGAAACTGTACGTACGACTGGCGACAAGCTGCTGCTGGCTCTGGCCGGGCTGCTGGTGATTGCTGGCGTCGTGGCGTTCTACGCCCTGGAGCAACAGGCACTTTATGTGCGTGTCGCTGCCATCGTCGTCGTTCTGGCAATCGCAGCTTTTGTGGCATTGATGTCGCAAACCGGCAAGGGCTTCATGGCCTTTGCTAAAGATGCGTATCGGGAAGTGGGTAAGGTCGTTTGGCCAACCCGTAAAGAGGCCGCCCAAACGACCGCGATTGTTTTCGTGTTCGTCATCGTGATGGCGCTGTATCTGTGGATCAGCGACAAAACGATCGAATGGGCCGTGTTCTCTTTGATTCTTGGCTGGAAGTGATATGTCTGATACCGGAGCTGCACCGAGCAAGAAGCGCTGGTACGTCATTCATGCCTACTCCGGCATGGAAAAAAGCGTAGCCAAGCAACTGCAAGAGCGCATTACGCGTGAGGGCATGCAAGACTACTTCGGCCAGATTCTTGTGCCGACTGAAGAAGTTGTTGAAACCACGGCTGGCCATAAGAAGGTCACCGAGCGTCGTTTCTTCCCCGGCTACGTGCTGTGCGAGATGGAAATGACGGACGAATCGTGGCACTTGGTGAAGAACACCCCCAAGGTCACCGGTTTTATCGGTGGTACGGGTAACCGCCCGATGCCGATTCGTCAGGCAGAAGTCGACAAGATCATGTCGCAAATCAAGGATGGGGTTGAAAAGCCGCGTCCCAAGACGTTGTTCGAAGTGGGCGAGCTGGTTCGAGTCAAGGACGGTCCTTTCACGGACTTCAATGGCTCGGTGGAAGAAGTGAACTACGAAAAATCCCGCCTCCGTGTTTCCGTCACCATCTTCGGACGGGCAACTCCAGTAGAACTGGAGTTCGGACAAGTCGAAAAGATCTAAGAATAAAATGCGCCGGCGCGACGTCCGGCGCGTTTTTGCGTTGGTGACACCCGTCGCCGAGGAGCGTCAGTAGCCAGTTTGCCGGCGAAAGCGCGCTATGACTCAACCCCGAATATGCGCCACATATTCGTTACGGAGTAAACCATGGCAAAGAAAATCATCGGCTTTATCAAGCTGCAGATTCCTGCAGGTAAAGCCAACCCGTCGCCCCCCGTGGGCCCGGCCCTGGGTCAGCGTGGCCTGAACATCATGGAGTTCTGCAAGGCGTTCAACGCCCAAACGCAGAGCCTCGAACCGGGTCTGCCGATTCCGGTGGTGATCACCGCTTTCGCAGACAAGAGCTTCACGTTTGTCCTGAAGACTCCGCCGGCAACGGTGCTGATCAAGAAGGCTGCCAACCTGCAAAAGGGTTCGGCCAAGCCGCACACCGACAAGGTGGGCAAGATCACCCGCGCACAAGCGGAAGAAATCGCGAAGACCAAGATGCCTGACCTTACCGCCTCCGATCTGGACGCCGCGGTTCGCACCATCGCTGGCAGCGCACGTTCGATGGGCATCACGGTGGAGGGTCTGTAATGGCTAAGATCTCTAAGCGTCAACAAGCACTGGCCGCCAAGGTCGACCGCAACAAGCTGTACCCGGTCGGCGACGCTCTGGCCCTGGTCAAGGAATGCGCAAGCGCCAAGTTCGACGAGTCGATCGACGTCGCCGTCCAGCTGGGCGTGGACGCGAAGAAGTCGGACCAAGTGGTTCGCGGTTCGGTCGTTCTGCCGGCAGGTACCGGTAAGTCGGTTCGCGTGGCTGTTTTCGCCCAAGGCGAAAAGGCTGAGCAAGCCAAGGCTGCCGGCGCTGAAATCGTCGGTATGGAAGACCTGGCCGAGCAGATCAAGGCCGGCAACATGGACTTCGACATCGTGATCGCTTCGCCGGACACGATGCGTATCGTCGGTACGCTGGGTCAGATCCTCGGCCCGCGCGGCCTGATGCCGAACCCGAAGGTCGGTACGGTGACCCCGGACGTGGCCACGGCTGTGAAGAACGCCAAGGCTGGTCAGGTGCAATTCCGCGTCGACAAGGCCGGTATCATCCACGCCACGATCGGTCGCGCTTCGTTCGAACCGGCAGCACTGCAGCAGAACCTTTCGGCCCTGCTGGAAGCCCTGACGAAGTCGAAGCCGGCTTCGAGCAAGGGTGTCTACCTGCGCAAGATCGCCTTGTCGAGCACGATGGGCGTTGGCGTGCGCGTGGATCAGGCCAGCCTGTCGGCCTAAGCGACATCATCGCAATCGCAGGGTGATGGCGTCCCCTGCGATGGCTGAGATCCTCGAGATCGAAAGCCTGTAGCAAAAGACTTTGGGCGGAAGCGGCTTCTTTGGAAATCGCTTCCGGTTATCAAAGACCGTTGGCGGGAATGGGCATTCACTGACGCTCCCTTAATACGCCAGCCAACGCAGATGGCGAACCCGAACAAGTTATGCAGTCAAGCCGTCGTGCCAGGGAAACCGGGTGCGGGGGTTGAAACTCCAGACATGTCGGTAAGCCGTTAGTGGAACGGCATCACCATGAGGTGATGTCAATTTTGGAGGTTAACCGTGGCACTTAATCTTGATGATAAGAAAGCCGTCGTGGCAGAAGTTTCGGCGCAAGTCGCCGGTGCTTCGACCATCGTTGTGGCTGAATATCGCGGAATCACGGTTGGCGATCTGACGAAGCTTCGCGCCAATGCGCGTCAGCAA
This sequence comes from Pandoraea sp. LA3, assembly GCF_022696215.1. Taxonomy (NCBI): domain Bacteria; kingdom Pseudomonadati; phylum Pseudomonadota; class Betaproteobacteria; order Burkholderiales; family Burkholderiaceae; genus Pandoraea; species Pandoraea sp. LA3. The sequence continues at coordinate 3,808 of NZ_PTPY01000010.1, forward strand.
GGCGTCTACCTGCGCGTTCTGAAGAACACGCTGGCACGCCGCGCGGTGGAAAACACCCCGTTTGCTGACCTGGCTGAGCAGATGACCGGTCCTCTGATCTACGGTATCTCGACGGATCCCGTAGCCGCTGCGAAAGTCTTGAACGACTTTTCGAAGGGCAACGACAAGTTGATCTTGAAGGCCGGCTCGTACGACGGCAAGGTGATGGACAAGGCAGGCGTGCAAGCGCTGGCCTCGATCCCGAGCCGCGACGAACTGCTCGCGAAGTTGCTGGGTGTCATGCAAGCGCCGGTTTCCGGCTTTGCTCGCGTCCTGGCTGCCGTGGCAGAGAAAAAGCAAGCGGAAGCTGCTTAATTCTCTCTTCGGTTACACGATCGCTGACTTCGGTCCGAACACAATCTAGGAGTTTTACAAATGGCAATCACGAAAGACGAAATCATCGAAGCCGTAGGCGCGATGTCGGTTATGGAACTGAACGACCTGGTCAAGGCGTTCGAAGAGAAGTTCGGCGTGTCGGCTGCTGCCTTGGCAGTTGCTGGCCCGGCTGGTGCTGGCGGCGGTGCTGCTGCTGCTGAAGAGCAAACCGAATTCAACGTCATCCTGGCAGAAGTCGGTGCAAACAAGGTCGGCGTCATTAAGGCCGTCCGCGAAATCACCGGCCTGGGCCTGAAGGAAGCCAAGGATCTGGTTGATGGCGCTCCGAAGGCTGTCAAGGAAGGCGTCGACAAGGCTGCTGCTGAAGAAGCCAAGAAGAAGCTGGAAGAAGCCGGCGCCAAGGTCGAAGTTAAGTAATTCGGCTCTGCGCGTAGGGAAGGCTGGCGACGAAATGTCGTCAGCCTTTTTGTGCTTTCAGGAGATGCAAATCCCAAAATCGGGAATTCAAATTCGATAGCTGGCGTGAAGCTTCGCCAAGTTGTTGAAATAACAGTGGTTTCGCCCCATATCGAATGGTTGGCAATGTTTCAAACGCGTGTTCCGTCACCGGGATGTGCGGCTGCGGCAAGTTCACCGCAGAAAAGTGGCAACCGAGAGGCCAAAGAAAAAATCGCGACGGCAAGCGTGCAAACGCCCGTAACGGTTTTCTCTTTGTCTTCTGAAGCGACTGCAGAAGGCAAGTTTGGTCGGGCGACGGGCAACACAGGCATCCGTCGCCGTCAGCCAGCGGTTGGTAGCGGCCAACCACCAAGCTCGTTGCTCCGCGGCAAGCCCGCCGTGGGGGACGTCTGGTCTCAGTCGATGAACACCCGTTGACGATGCCTGCCGTCGTCGTCAGCGTAGTGATTCGGAGATCGTAATGCACTATTCCTTCACCGAGAAGAAACGCATTCGCAAGAGTTTTGCGAAGCGTCCGACCGTGCACAAGGTGCCGTTTTTGCTGGCCACCCAGCTCGCCTCGTACACATCGTTCTTGCAAGCCGAGGCGCTTGCATCGGAGCGGAAGCCGGAGGGTCTGCAAGCAGCCTTCTCCTCCATTTTCCCGATCGTTTCTCACAACGGGTTCGCACGCCTTGAGTTCGTCAGCTATTTGCTGGGCACTCCCGCGTTCGATGTCAAGGAATGTCAACAGCGTGGCCTGACCTTCTGCTCGGCCCTGCGCGCCAAGGTTCGTCTGGTGATTCTCGACAAGGAATCGCCGAACAAGCCGGTAGTCAAGGAAGTGAAGGAACAGGAAGTGTACATGGGCGAAATTCCGCTCATGACCTCGACGGGTTCCTTCGTCATCAATGGCACGGAACGTGTCATCGTCTCGCAGCTGCACCGTTCGCCGGGCGTGTTCTTCGAACACGACAAGGGCAAGACGCACAGCTCGGGCAAGCTGCTGTTCTCCGCGCGTATCATCCCCTACCGCGGCTCGTGGCTCGACTTCGAATTCGATCCGAAGGACATCCTGTACTTCCGCGTTGACCGCCGTCGCAAGATGCCGGTCACGATCCTGCTCAAGGCGATCGGCCTGACGCCGGAACAGATCCTCGCGAACTTCTTCGTGTTCGACAACTTCAAGCTGATGCCGGAAGGCGCGCAGATGGAGTTCGTGCCGGAGCGTCTGCGTGGTGAAGTCGCACGTTTCGACATCACGGATCGCGAAGGCAAGGTCATTGTCCAGAAGGACAAGCGCGTCAACGCCAAGCACATCCGCGATCTGGAGAACGCCAACACCAAGTTCATCTCGGTGCCGGAAGACTATCTCCTCGGCCGCGTGCTCGCGAAGAACGTGATCGATGGCGACACCGGCGAAGTGATCGCCAACGCCAACGACGAAATCACCGAAAGCGTGCTGGTCAAGCTGCGCGAGTCGGGCGTGTCGGACATCCAGACGCTGTACACGAACGATCTGGATCAGGGTTCGTACATCTCGGCCACGCTGCGTATCGACGAAACCGCCGACCAGACGGCCGCGCGTATCGCGATCTATCGCATGATGCGCCCGGGTGAGCCGCCGACCGAAGATGCGGTCGAGGCACTGTTCAACCGTCTGTTCTACAGCGAAGAAGCGTACGACCTGTCGAAGGTGGGTCGTATGAAGTTCAACCGCCGTGTCGGCCGTGACGAAGTGCTCGGACCGATGACGCTGGAAGACGACGACATTCTCGCGACCATCAAGATCCTGGTGGATCTGCGTAACGGCCGCGGCGAAGTCGACGACATCGACCACCTGGGTAACCGTCGTGTGCGTTGCGTCGGCGAACTGGCCGAGAACCAGTTCCGCGCCGGTCTGGTGCGTGTCGAGCGCGCTGTGAAGGAACGTCTGGGTCAGGCCGAGTCGGAAAACCTGATGCCGCACGACCTGATCAACAGCAAGCCGATTTCGTCGGCCATTCGCGAGTTCTTCGGTTCGTCGCAGCTGTCGCAGTTTATGGACCAGACCAACCCGCTGTCGGAAATCACGCACAAGCGTCGTGTTTCCGCACTGGGCCCGGGCGGTCTGACGCGCGAGCGTGCAGGCTTCGAAGTCCGCGACGTGCACCCGACCCACTACGGCCGCGTGTGCCCGATCGAGACGCCGGAAGGTCCGAACATTGGTCTGATCAACTCGCTGGCACTGTACGCCCGCCTGAACGAATACGGCTTCCTCGAGACGCCGTACCGCAAGGTGGTGGACGGTAAGGTCACCGACCAGATCGACTACCTGTCGGCCATTGAAGAAGGTCGTTACGTGATCGCTCAGGCGAACGCGTCGATCGGCGCCAGCGGCGAACTCACCGACGAACTGGTGTCGTCGCGTGAAGCCGGTGAAACGCTGATGGTCACGCCGGACCGCATCCAGTACATGGACGTGGCGCCGTCGCAGATCGTCTCGGTCGCTGCCTCGCTGATTCCGTTCCTCGAGCACGATGACGCGAACCGCGCATTGATGGGTTCGAACATGCAGCGCCAGGCCGTGCCTTGCCTGCGTCCGGAAAAGGCGGTCGTCGGTACGGGTATCGAACGTACGGTGGCTGTCGACTCGGGTACGACCGTGCAGGCGTTCCGTGGCGGTGTGGTCGATTACGTCGACGCAGGCCGTGTGGTGATTCGCGTGAACGACGATGAAGCCGTCGCCGGTGAAGTCGGCGTGGACATCTACAACCTGATCAAGTACACGCGTTCGAACCAGAACACCAACATCAACCAGCGCCCGATCGTGGAAGTGGGCGACAAGGTGGCGCGCGGCGATGTGATCGCCGACGGCGCGTCGACCGACCTGGGTGAATTGGCGCTCGGTCAGAACATGCTGATCGCGTTCATGCCGTGGAACGGCTACAACTTCGAAGACTCGATCCTGATCTCGGAACGTGTCGTTGCGGAAGACCGTTACACGTCGATCCACATCGAAGAACTGAACGTGGTCGCTCGCGACACGAAGCTCGGACCGGAAGAAATCACGCGCGACATCTCGAACCTGGCTGAAGTGCAACTGAGCCGTCTGGACGAGTCGGGCATCGTGTACATCGGTGCGGAAGTCGAAGCTGGCGACGTGCTGGTGGGCAAGGTCACGCCGAAGGGCGAAACCCAGCTCACGCCGGAAGAAAAGCTGCTGCGCGCGATCTTCGGCGAGAAGGCTTCGGACGTGAAGGACACCTCGCTGCGCGTGCCGTCGGGCATGAGCGGTACCGTCATCGACGTGCAGGTGTTCACGCGTGAAGGCATTCAGCGCGACAAGCGTGCTCAGCAGATCATCGACGATGAACTGAAGGGCTATCGCCTGGACCTGAACGACCAGCTGCGTATCGTGGAAGGCGACGCATTCCAGCGTCTGGAGCGTTTCCTGGTGGGCAAGACGGCCAACGGCGGTCCGAAGAAGCTCGCCAAGGGCACCAAGATCACCAAGGAATACCTGGCCGATCTGGATCGCTACCACTGGTTCGACATCCGTCTGGCGGAAGATGAAGGTGCGCAACAGCTCGAGCAGATCAAGGAATCGATCGAGCAGAAGCGTCACTCGTTCGACCTCGCCTTCGAAGAAAAGCGCAAGAAGCTCACGCAAGGCGACGAACTGCCGCCGGGCGTGCTGAAGATGGTCAAGGTGTACCTGGCGGTCAAGCGTCGTCTGCAGCCTGGCGACAAGATGGCCGGCCGTCACGGTAACAAGGGTGTGGTCTCGAAGATCGTGCCGATCGAGGATATGCCGTACATGGCCGATGGCCGTCCGGCAGACATCGTGCTCAACCCGCTCGGCGTGCCGTCGCGGATGAACGTGGGTCAGATTCTCGAGTCGCACCTCGGCTGGGCAGCGAAGGGTCTGGGCTGGCGTATCGGCGAAATGCTGCAAGCGCACACCAAGGTCCAGGAAGTTCGCAAGTTCCTGACGAAGATCTACAACGAGAGCGGTCAGCAAGAAGATATCGACAGCCTGTCGGACGACGAAGTCATGTCGCTCGCTCGCAACCTGCAGAACGGTGTCCCGTTCGCGACGCCGGTGTTCGATGGCGCGCATGAAGAGGAAATCCGTCGCATGCTGGATCTGGCGTTCCCGGATCACATCGCGAAGGAACTCGGCATGACCAAGTCGAAGAACCAGGTCACGCTGTTCGACGGTCGCACTGGCGAAGCCTTCGAGCGTACGGTCACCTGCGGCTTCATGCACATGCTCAAGCTGCACCACCTGGTCGACGACAAGATGCACGCACGTTCGACCGGTCCGTACTCGCTGGTGACGCAACAGCCGTTGGGCGGTAAGGCTCAGTTCGGTGGTCAGCGCTTCGGTGAAATGGAAGTGTGGGCACTGGAAGCTTACGGCGCATCGTATGTGCTGCAGGAAATGCTGACGGTGAAGTCGGATGACGTGACGGGCCGTACGAAGGTGTACGAGAACCTCGTCAAGGGCGATCACGTGATCGATGCCGGCATGCCGGAATCGTTCAACGTGCTGGTCAAGGAAATCCGTTCGCTCGGTATCGATATCGACCTGGAGCGCGGTTAATCGCGTTCAGGCAAATAGGAGAAAGCAATGAAAGCTTTGCTCGATCTATTCAAGCAAGTCCAGCAGGACGAACAGTTCGACGCGATCAAGATCGGTCTGGCTTCGCCGGACAAGATCCGTTCGTGGTCGTTCGGTGAAGTGAAGAAGCCGGAGACGATCAACTACCGGACTTTCAAGCCCGAGCGCGACGGTCTGTTCTGCGCAAAGATCTTCGGTCCGATCAAGGATTACGAATGCCTTTGCGGCAAGTACAAGCGTCTGAAGCACCGTGGCGTGATCTGCGAGAAGTGCGGCGTTGAAGTGACGCTGGCCAAGGTGCGTCGTGAGCGCATGGGCCACATCGAACTGGCCTCGCCGGTCGCGCACATCTGGTTCCTGAAGTCGCTCCCGTCGCGTCTGGGCATGGTGCTCGACATGACGCTGCGCGACATCGAACGCGTGCTGTACTTCGAAGCGTATGTGGTCCTCGAACCGGGCATGACGCCGCTCAAGCGTTGCCAGATCATGACCGAGGAGGATTACTACAACAAGGTCGAGGAATACGGCGACGAATTCCGTGCCGAGATGGGCGCGGAAGGCGTGCGCGAGCTGCTGCGCTCGATCGACATCGACCAGCAGGTCGAGCATCTGCGCGCCGAGCTGCAAGCCACGGGCTCGGAAGCCAAGATCAAGAAGTACGCCAAGCGCCTGAAGGTCCTTGAGGCATTCCAGCGCTCGGGCATCAAGCCCGAGTGGATGGTGCTCGAAGTGCTGCCGGTGCTGCCGCCCGAACTGCGCCCGCTGGTGCCGCTCGACGGTGGCCGCTTCGCGACCTCGGACCTGAACGATCTGTATCGCCGCGTCATCAACCGTAACAACCGTCTGAAGCGTCTGCTCGAGCTCAAGGCCCCGGACATCATCGTGCGCAACGAAAAGCGCATGCTGCAAGAGTCCGTGGACTCGCTGCTCGACAACGGCCGTCGCGGTAAGGCGATGACCGGTGCGAACAAGCGTCCGCTCAAGTCGCTGGCCGACATGATCAAGGGTAAGAGCGGTCGTTTCCGTCAGAACCTGCTGGGTAAGCGCGTCGACTACTCGGGCCGTTCGGTGATTACCGTGGGCCCGACGCTCAAGCTGCATCAGTGCGGTCTGCCGAAGCTGATGGCGCTCGAACTCTTCAAGCCGTTCATCTTCCACAAGCTGGAAGTGATGGGCGTGGCCACGACCATCAAGGCCGCGAAGAAGGAAGTCGAGAACCAGACGGCGGTGGTGTGGGACATCCTCGAAGATGTGATCCGCGAACATCCGATCATGCTGAACCGCGCACCGACGCTGCACCGCCTGGGTATTCAGGCGTTTGAGCCGGTGCTGATCGAAGGCAAGGCAATTCAGCTTCACCCGCTGGTTTGCGCGGCGTTCAACGCCGACTTCGACGGTGACCAGATGGCCGTTCACGTGCCGCTGTCGCTCGAAGCGCAGATGGAAGCGCGTACCCTGATGCTGGCCTCGAACAACGTGTTGTTCCCGGCTAACGGCGATCCGTCGATCGTGCCGTCGCAGGATATCGTGCTGGGTCTGTACTACGCGACCCGCGACAAGATCAACGGCCGCGGCGAAGGCCTGTCGTTCATCGACGTCTCGGAAGTGCTGCGTGCGTACGACAACAAGGAAGTCGAACTGGCTTCGCGTGTGAACGTGCGTATCACGGAGTACACGGTCGATCCGGAAACGGGCGAGAAGACGCCGAAGATCACGCTGTACCCGACGACCGTCGGCCGCGCGATCCTGTCGGAAATTCTGCCGCCGGGCCTGCCGTTCTCGGTGCTGAACAAGTCGCTCAAGAAGAAGGAAATCTCGAAGCTGATCAACACGGCGTTCCGCCGCTGCGGTCTGCGCGAGACGGTGATCTTCGTCGACAAGCTGATGCAGTCGGGCTTCCGCCTGGCAACGCGCGCCGGTATCTCGATCTGCGTCGACGACATGCTCGTGCCGACGAAGAAGGAAGAGCTGATCGGCGAAGCGTCGAAGAAGGTCAAGGAATACGACCGTCAGTACATGTCGGGTCTGGTCACGGCGCAAGAACGTTACAACAACGTCGTGGACATTTGGGGTGCTACCGGTGACGCCGTGGGTAAGGCGATGATGGAGCAGCTCTCGAAGGAAAAGACGACCGACCGCGATGGCAACACCGTGGATCAGGAGTCGTTCAACTCGATTTACATGATGGCCGACTCCGGTGCTCGCGGTTCGAGCGCCCAGATTCGCCAGCTCGCCGGTATGCGTGGCCTGATGGCCAAGCCGGACGGCTCGATCATCGAGACGCCGATTACCGCGAACTTCCGCGAAGGCCTGAACGTGTTGCAGTACTTCATCTCGACCCACGGTGCACGTAAGGGTCTGGCTGATACGGCACTGAAGACGGCAAACTCGGGTTACCTGACGCGTCGTCTGGTCGACGTGACGCAGGATCTGGTCGTGGTCGAAGACGATTGCGGCACGAGCAACGGCGTGGTCATGAAGGCGCTGGTCGAGGGCGGTGAAGTGGTCGAAGCCCTGCGTGACCGTATCCTGGGTCGCGTGGCCGTGTCCGACGTCGTGAATCCGGAGACGCAGGAAACGGTGTACGAAGCCGGCACGCTGCTGGACGAAGACGTCGTCGAAATGATCGAAGCGCTGGGTATCGACGAAGTGCGCGTGCGCACGCCGTTGACCTGCGATACGCGTTTCGGTCTGTGCGCCGCATGCTATGGCCGCGATCTGGGCCGTGGTACGCGTGTGAACGTCGGCGAAGCGGTCGGTGTGATCGCCGCGCAGTCGATCGGCGAACCGGGCACGCAGCTCACGATGCGTACGTTCCACATCGGTGGTGCGGCATCGCGTGCGGCAGTGGCCTCGTCGATCGAAGCCAAGTCGAACGGTACGGTGCGCTTCACGGCGACCATGCGTTACGTGACCAACGGCCGCGGCGAGCAGATCGCGATCTCGCGTTCGGGTGAAATCCTGATCACGGACGATCATGGCCGTGAGCGCGAGCGTCACAAGGTGCCGTACGGCGCCACGCTGCTGCAACTGGATGGTGCGCAGGTCAAGGCCGGCGCCCAACTGGGTACGTGGGATCCGCTGACGCGCCCGATCATTACCGAACACGGCGGCTTCGCCAAGTTCGAGAACGTCGAGGAAGGTGTCACGGTTGCCAAGCAGATCGACGATGTGACGGGTCTGTCCACGCTGGTCGTGATCGATCCGAAGCGTCGTGGTCCGGCGTCGAAGAACGTGCGTCCGCAGGTCAAGCTGCTCGACGAGAATGGTGTGGAAGTGAAGATCCCGGGTACCGATCACGCAGTGACGATCGGCTTCCAGGTGGGCGCACTGATCACCATCAAGGACGGTCAGCAGGTGCCGGTGGGCGAAGTGCTCGCACGTATCCCGACCGAAGCGCAGAAGACCCGCGACATTACCGGGGGTCTGCCGCGTGTGGCCGAACTGTTCGAAGCACGTGCACCGAAGGACGCCGGCATTCTGGCCGAAGTCACGGGTACGACGTCGTTCGGTAAGGACACGAAGGGCAAGCAGCGTCTGGTCATTACCGATCTGGACGGCAACCAGCACGAGTTCCTGATTCCGAAGGAAAAGCAGGTGCTGGTGCACGACGGTCAGGTGGTGAACAAGGGCGAAATGATCGTGGACGGCCCGGCCGACCCGCACGACATCCTGCGCTTGCAGGGTATCGAAGCGCTGTCGCGCTACATCGTCGATGAAGTTCAGGACGTGTACCGTTTGCAGGGTGTGAAGATCAACGACAAGCACATCGAGGTGATCGTTCGCCAGATGCTGCGTCGTGTGCAGATCACCGACAACGGCGATACGCGCTTCATCATCGGCGAACAGGTCGAGCGTTCGGACATGCTCTACGAGAACGACGCCATGAATGCCGCGGACAAGCGTCCGGCGCAGTACGACAACGTGCTGCTGGGTATTACGAAGGCATCGCTGTCGACGGACTCGTTCATCTCGGCCGCATCGTTCCAGGAAACGACGCGCGTGTTGACCGAAGCCGCCATCATGGGCAAGAAGGACGACCTGCGTGGCCTGAAGGAAAACGTCATCGTCGGCCGTCTGATCCCGGCAGGTACGGGTCTGGCGTATCACAAGGCCCGCAAGGCCCGCGAAACGTCGGATCGCGAGCGTCACGACCAGATCGCTCTGGAAGAGGCGTTTGCCCCGATCCCCACTTCGGTGGAAGAGCCGACGGCAGAGTAAGCCAGACGGTAGTTCCCGGAACGGCGGCGCTTGCGAAAGCGGGCACCGCCGGACTGGCGCAAGGCATCAAGAGAACGGCACCCTTTGCGGGGTGCCGTTTTTCTTTTGCGCGACGGTAAAAGTGATCGCGACTGACACGTGCGCGACATTCGGATGTCGTCGCAATGTTATTTTAAGTACTTGAAGTAACGATATAATTTCCGCTTGCTCAAAGCGATGTGACGTAGTTTTCCAAGACCTTCTACGATCCGGAATATGGCAATCACTCCTGTCATCCTGTGCGGCGGTAGCGGTACCCGTCTGTGGCCTCTGTCGCGCGCCAGCTATCCCAAGCAATACCTCGCGCTTGCCGGTTCCGACACATTGCTCCAGCAGACGGTCAAACGCATCGGCACGCTGGGCGGCGCTGCCGCACCGCTGGTCATCTCCAACAACGAGCAGCGCTTCCTCGTCGCGGAACAATTGCGCGCCATCGATACGACGCCGGGCGCCATCGTGCTCGAACCCGTCGCGCGCAATACGGCGCCGGCGGTGGCCGCAGCCGCGCTGATCGCGCTGCGCCAGGACGCCGACGCCACGCTGCTCGTGCTGCCGTCCGATCACGCCATCGCGAACACAGCGAAGTTCCACGAAGCGGTGCGTGCTGCGAAGACGCTTGCCGACGATGGCTTCCTCGTGACCTTCGGCATTCCACCGACGTCGCCGCACACCGGTTACGGCTACATCCGACGCGGTGCCGCCACGCAAGCGTGCGCGAGCGGTTACCGGATCGACCAGTTCGTCGAGAAGCCCGACGCTGCCAAGGCGGCCGAGCTGATCGCCGCCGGCAACTGCTACTGGAACAGCGGCATGTTCATGTTCAAGGCGTCGTCCTATCTGGCGGAGCTCGAACGTCTCGCACCGGAAATGCTCAAGCAGGTCACGGCTGCCGTGGACAAGGGCGCGGTCGACATCGACTTCTTCCGTCTGGACAAGGCGAGCCTGGAGGCCTGCCCGTCCGACTCGATCGATTACGCCGTGATGGAGAAAGCCCGTCACGCCGCCGTGGTCGACGCCGAAGGGCTCGGATGGAACGACATCGGTTCGTGGTCGGCGGTCGCAGAGATTGCCGAGCAGGACGAGAACGGCAATAGCCTGATCGGCGACGCCATCGTGCACGGCGTGAAGAACAGCTACGTGCGCAGCGAGAGCCGGATGGTCGCGGCCATCGGCGTGGAGAATCTCGTGATCGTCGAGACGCCGGACGTCGTGATGGTCACCTCGAAGGACCACGTGCAGGACGTCAAACGCGTGGTCGAGAAGCTCGTTGCCGACGGTCGCTCGGAGTCGGTCTTCCACCAACGGGTGTTCCGTCCGTGGGGCGACTATGAAGGCATCTGTGTGGGCGATCGCTTTCAGGTGAAGAAGATCGTGGTGAAGCCGGGCGCGTCACTGAGTTTGCAGATGCACTTCCACCGCTCGGAGCACTGGGTGGTCGTGAAGGGCACGGCGCGCGTGGTGAATGGCGACAACACGATTCTGCTCACGGAGAATCAGTCGACGTACATCCCGGTTGGCACGACGCACCGTCTCGAGAACCCCGGCAAGGTGCCGCTGGAGCTGATCGAAGTCCAGTCGGGGGCATACCTCGGCGAAGACGACATCGTGCGCTTCCAGGATGATTACGGCCGCACGAAGTAACGGGCAGTCATTGCGCGTCATCGCGAAGTCATTCCCGGCAGCGGACAAAAGCAAAACGGCTCACGCAATGTGAGCCGTTTGTCCGTGAGGGAGCGTGAGCGGTTGTGAGTCAATCGGCATCACGCCCGCCCGCCGATACCTCTGGATACCTCCCGATCAGAACCCGAAGTGCCCTTGCACGTAGACCATGCGCGGCGCACCGACCATGCGGCCTGCGTTGCCGTCGACGTTACGCGTGTAGTAGCGCTTGTCGAAGACGTTGTTCAGGCCCACGGTGACATCGGCGTTCTTGTAGAACGGGATCTTGTAGTTCGCTTGCAGGTTCCACAGGCGGAAGCCCGGCACCTTCCCGTTGCTGCCGTCGGCCGATTCGGCTTCGGTGTTGGCGAGGTCCGAGTACTGCGAGCTCTGGTGCGTGGTCGAGACGTTGAACGTCCACTGGCCGATCGTGTAGCGCGCGCCGAGCGTGTCGGTGAAGCGCGAGTAGAACGGCACATCCAGACCGGCGGTCGCGCCCGACTTCTGGATCGCACGCGTGTAGGTGAAGTTCGCGTACACGTTCAGGCCGCGCAGCACGCTGTCGCGATCGAAGGTGTAATCGATGGCGGTTTCGATACCGTCGTGGTTCGTCGCGCCGATGTTCTGGAAGGTCGCGGGGACGATGCCCGGCACTTGCAGAATCTGGTTGTCGAACTTCATCTTGAACGCGGTGAGCTCGGCCTTCCAGCGGCTATCCGTCCAGCGCGTACCGATTTCATACGTGCGGGCTAGTTCCGGCTCCAGCGGGTTCGTCGCCGACATCGAGTTCAGCTGCGTGTTCTGCACCGGACCGAACGAGGTGCTGTAGTCCGCGAAGACCGTCCACGCGCTGTTCACCAGATACGACAGGTTCACCGACGGCAACGCCTTGTTGTTATCCGAGCGGAAGGTGGCGTTGCTGGCGTTGTCCACGCGTTGCGAGTTGATGATTTCGTAACGCACGCCCGGCGTCAGACGCCAGTTGCCCCACGCCATGCGATCGTCGATATAGAACGCGTTCGCGCTGGTGTAGTTGTTGAACGTCTGCGTGGCCGAGTTCTTGCCGGTGGCGAGCGTGGTGGTCCAGTTGTTGTCGTCGCCGCGCTCATGGATGTAGCGATAGCCCACGGTCACGTCGTGCGCCGTCGGGCCGAAGAATAGACGCTGCGTGAAGCGCGGCTCGAAACCGAACGTTTCGTAGTTACGCGGCTGGTGCGTCGTCGACGTGAACGTCGAGTTGACCAGCGTGCTCTGGCGATAGCTCGAGTTGAAGAACGTGCGGACTTCGAATTCCTGCGTCTCGGAGATCGTATTCAGATAACCGAAGTCGACGCCGGTGCGGTTGCCGCTCCAGTAGTCGTTCGGACGCGTGTTCTGGAACGGATCGGCGTTGAATTGTGCGACGGTCAGGCCGCCGGGCGTCTTCGACTTCACGTCGTAGTACGAGAGCTTGCCGTACACCTGCTGGCTCGGCGTGATGTCGTAGCGCCATTTCAATGCCACGTCGTTCACGCGCTCGTCGCTGCCCTTGCGCCAGTCGCGGCCGGTCATGCCCGAGTACAGCAGCGCCAGGCCCAGACCGTTGTCCATTTGCGTGCCGAGGAACGCGCTGTATTGCGTATTGGCGCCGCCACCGGCGGTGTAGATGTTCTCGCGCACCGTGGCGTCTGCCGTCAGGCCCGGCGTATTCGGGATCGAGCGGGTCTTGAAGTTGATCACGCCGCCCACGTTTTGCGGACCGTAGCGAACGGCACCGCCACTGCGCACGACGTCGATGCTCTCGATGTTGAACAGGCTGACCGGCGCGAACGACAACTGCGGCTGGCCATACGGCGCGACCGCCATCGGAATGCCGTCGAGCAGCACGGTCGAGCGCGGCGTGTAGCGGCCGGTGAGACCACGCACGCCGATGTTCAGCGAAATCGCGCTGCCGGCGGTGCCCGAGTTGTCCGTCGACTGCACGCCCGGGATGCGACGCATCACGTCGCCGATGCTCGTGGCGCCCGATTCTTCGATCTGTTCCTTCTTCACGACCGTGCGCGCGCCGGGGAACGTCTTCGCGCTGTTGTCCAGCCCCGTGCCGAGCCAGTCGCCCGAGACATTGACGGCGCCGAGTTCGACATCGGCCTTCGCTTCGGCGGCGGTCGTCGCCTGCTGTGCATGGGCGGTGCCGAGCGTTGCCATGAGCAAAGCCGCAGCGCAGGCAGTCGCGCGGGGCAGACGGGTGTGGGCGGTAAAACGATGAATCCCCTGGACGCGGGCGATATGAGGGGTATCGGCGGCCGCAGGAGCACGGCGACTTACGGACATCTTCATCTTGGCTGACCTTCGTGACTGCAAGTGTGTGGCGAGCGGGCCGCTGGCAAAGACGCGCTAAGACGTGGTGCCGCGGCAGTCGGATCGTTATACGTCGTGACGTAATGCGTTGTAATAAAGCGTCGCGGATTATAAATGCAAATCACTCTCATTTTTAATGGGTATGGGCGAATGCAGGTAGCTATTAGTCGCGAGTCATGGGTGAGGGGGCAGGTGTCGTCGAGAAAGCACGACGTTATCGTTGAAAGGGCTTCAAAGACCGCGAGAAGTCGGACGAAATGGGGGTGATCGGTTTTATCGAACCTGATTCAACGAACAGATTAGGGTGTGGCGGCGTTGCGACAGTGGGGGTATCGAGGGGCGATCCGGACACCACTGGAGGGCATCCGATTATCCAGTTTTGCTTATCAATCGCCCAGAATCGATTGATTGTGGGTGGCGCAGCGGGCCGCAAGAATAGGGGACTGTTCAGACGTGAAAGTCGGACGATAAGGTCGGACAAAAACGTCGGACGAAAAACCAAGACAACCGGAGACAGCGCGATGCCCAGGCTCGACCCTGCGATTCATCAGTCCCTTGCCCGCGAGTTGCACGAGGCCGAGCGCACCCGCACGCCGGTGATGCAGTTCTCGCGTCGCTATCCCGAGATGACGATTGCCGACAGCTACGCGATTTCGCAGGCGTGGCTGGCGTTGAAGTTCGCCGAGGGGCGTCGCGTGATCGGGCACAAGATCGGCCTGACGTCGCGCGCGATGCAAGTGGCCGCGCAGATCACCGAACCCGATCACGGCACGCTGCTCGACGACATGCTCGTTGCCGACGGTGCCACGCTGGAAGCGGCCCGCTTCATCGTGCCGCGTCTCGAAGTGGAACTGGCGTTCATTCTCGCCAAGCCGCTCAAGGGGCCGGGCGTTACGTTGTTCGATGTGCTCGACGCCACCGCGTGGGTCACGCCGGCGCTCGAACTCATCGACGGACGCATCGAACTGTTCGACCGCGAGACGAAAGCGCCGCGCAAGGTCTTCGACACGATTGCCGACAACGCGGCGAACGCCGCCATCGTGCTCGGCGGGCGTCCGGTCAGACCCGACGCCATCGACCTGCGCTGGGCGGGCGCGCTGCTCTACCGCAACGGGGTGATCGAAGAGTCCGGCCTGAGTGCGGCGGTGCTGAACCATCCGGGGAACGGTATCGCGTGGCTCGCCAACAAACTCGGCGCCTTCGACGAAGGATTGCAGGCGGGAGAGATCGTACTCGCCGGATCGTTCACGCGCCCGGTGGCATGCGCGGCGGGGGACGTCTTCCACGCCGACTACGGCCCGCTCGGTGCCATCGGCGTGCGCTTCGTCTGACGACGGATTCCGGCCAGGGCCCCTCGTCGGGGACGGCCATTTTGACGCTATCGGGCACACCGATCCCATCGAGTGCCATGGAGCCAACCTCATGAAAACACCCCCGAACGCATTCAAGCAGGCATTGGCGCAGGGCCAGCGACAGATCGGCCTGTGGATGGGACTGGCGACGCCTTACGCCGCCGAGCTGTGTGCCGGCAGCGGTTTCGACTGGCTGGTGATCGACGGCGAGCACGCGCCCAACGACCTGCGCACGACGCTCGCGACGTTGCAGGCCGTCGCCCCCTATCCGACGCACCCGGTGGTGCGTCTGCCGCATGGCGACGCCGCGCTCATCAAGCAGGTGCTGGAAATCGGCGCGACGACGTTGCTCGTGCCGATGGTCGAGTCCGCCGCGATGGCGCGCGATCTGGCCAGCGCCACACGGTATCCACCGCAGGGCACGCGCGGTGTGGGCAGCGGGCTGGCGCGCTCGTCGCGCTGGAATCGTTACGAGGACTATCTGCACGCCGCGAACGACACGACATGCCTGCTGGTGCAGGTGGAGACCGCCGACGCTCTCGCGCAGGTCGACGAGATCGCCGCCGTCGACGGCGTGCACGGCGTCTTCATCGGCCCGGCGGATCTGGCGGCGTCGATGGGCTATCTCGGTCAGGCGACGCACCCGGAAGTGCGCAAGACCATCGAGGACGGTATCGCCCGCATCCGTCGCGCGGGCAAAGCGGCGGGAATCCTGTGTGTCGACGAGACGCTGGCGCGTCACTACCTCGACCTCGGCGTGACGTTCATCGCCGTGGGCATCGACACGACGTTGCTGGCGAGCGCGAGCCGCGCGCTGGCCAGCAAGTTCACCGACGGCGCCCGCGACGCAAGCGCGTGAGCGACAGGCGGATGGTGGTGCAGGACAGCAAGCGCCATCCGACTCCCAAGCCCTTTTAACGAGACATGGCATGAGCACTCCCCCTATCGAGATCGTCGGCGTACCGGTATCGCCGGATCACTATATCGACGGCCGTCGCGTGGCGTCCGACGAGACATTCGCGTGTGTCTCGCCCATCGACCAGACACTCCTCGGCGAGATCGCGAGCGGCAATCAGGCGCATGTCGACGCGGCAGTGACGTCGGCGGCCGCAGCGTTTCCCGCGTGGGCGGCGCTCGGTGCGGCGCAACGTCAACCGTATCTCCAGCGCTTCGCCGAGGCCATCGGCCGCCGTGCAGACGCCTTCGCCACGCTGGAGAGCGCCGACGCCGGGGTGCTGCGTTCACGCATGGCGCACGGCGTGGTGCCGCGTGCCATGCAGAACATCACGTGGTTCGCCGAGCACGCGCTCACGTTGCAGGACCGTGTCATCGAGACGCCACAGGCGCGCCATCTCGTGCGTCATGACCCGGCGGGCGTGGTCGCCGTGATCACGCCGTGGAATTCGCCGTTGATGCTCGCGACGTGGAAGATCGGCCCGGCGCTCGCATCCGGCAATACGGCGGTGCTCAAAGCGCCGGAGTGGGCGCCGCTGACGTCGTCGTTACTCGCCGATTGCGCACAGGAAGCCGGGCTGCCGCCGGGCGTCTTCAACCTGTTGCAGGGTGCGGGGGCGACGACGGGGGCGGCGCTGGTGAGCGACGCGCGTCTCGCGCGCATCTCGTTCACGGGGTCGGTCGCGACCGCGAAATGGATCGCGAAGACGGCCGCT
Source organism: Pandoraea sp. LA3 (assembly GCF_022696215.1). NCBI lineage: Bacteria > Pseudomonadati > Pseudomonadota > Betaproteobacteria > Burkholderiales > Burkholderiaceae > Pandoraea > Pandoraea sp. LA3. The sequence continues at coordinate 20,505 of NZ_PTPY01000010.1, forward strand.
GCGAATCTCGTGCCGTGCAGTCTGGAACTCGGCGGCAAGTCGGCGTTCATCGTACTGGCCGACGCAGATCTCGACGCCGCCGCCGCCACCGCCGCGCTGATGTATCGCAATGCCGGTCAGGTGTGCCTCGCGGGCACGCGGTTGCTGGTGCATGCGGACGTCGCCGCGGCGTTCACTGCGAAGCTGCGCGACGTGGTGGCGAACCTCGTCGTGGGCGATCCGCGCGATGCGGCGACCGAGGTCGGCCCGATCATCCACATGCGCCAGCTCGAACGGGTGCAGGGATTCGTCGAGCGCGCAGTGGCCGGCGGGGCACGCGTGTTGTGGGGCGGTGCGCCGCATTCCTTCGGTGCGCAGTACTTCGCGCCGACGTTGCTCACCGATCTGCGTCAGGACGACGAGATCGTGCAGCAGGAGGTCTTCGGCCCGGTGCTCACGTTGCAGACATTCACGAGCGACGAGGAAGTCGTGGATCTCGCCAACGGCACCGACTACGGGCTGGGCGGCGTCTGCTATGGGGACGAGGCGCATGCCATCGCGATTGCCGGGCGTGTTCGCACCGGCTTCATCTGGATCAACAGCTTCGGTATTCGCGATCTGGCCGCGCCGTTCGGCGGCATCAAACGCTCCGGTGTCGGGCGCGAAGGTGGCGACTGGAGCTTCGAATTCTTCTGCGACGTGAAGGATGTCGTCGTACCGAAACAGCCGTTCAAGGCCAGCTTCAGCCATCGCTGATCTGCGTGGTCATCGGGCTTCTATCGGGCCGCAGTCACACGTGTGCGACGGCCCGCAAAACAACAGGATGAGAGGAGAGCACTATGGGACAGATCGTCGGCGCGGCGCTGGTGTCGCATCACCCCGGCCTGATGCAGTGTGAGGAGTTTCGTGTGTTGCAGGGGGCGGGAGCGGATTCCGATCTGATCCCCGGCTACGCGCGCGTGCGGGAGCGCATCGCGGCGGTGCGCCCGGACGTCATCGTGATCTTCGATTCGCACTGGTTCACGACCGGCTATCACCTGATCGACGGCGGGCCGCGGTACTCGGGCATGTACGTCTCGGACGAGATGCCGTGGTATCTGCACGGCGTGCCGTACGACTATCGCGGCCACCCGGAGCTGGCACTCGCCATCGACGGCGTGGCGCGAGAGCGCAGCGTGCGGGCGCGAGCGGTGCAGCATCCGGATTTGCCGCGTCACTATCCGACGATCAACGTCATCAAGCAGATGCGGCTCGATGCCTGGCCCATCGTGACGGTGAGTTCGTGCCAGAACTGCGAGACGCATCACTTCCTGCAATCGGGCGAGGTGATCGGGGAAGCGATTCGTCGCAGCGATCTGCGTGTGGTGATGCTGGCGTCGGGCGCGTTGAGTCACAAGTTCAACGGTCTCGACTGGAAGCCCAATCACCCGCGCATCTTCCATGAGAGCAATGTGTCGCGTCCGGAGAACATCGAGAGCGACAAACGGGCTATTGAAGCGTTTCGCGAGGGGCGTCATGACCGGATTCTGGCCGACTGGGATACGGATTACCGGAAGCGTCCGTGGGAAGCGCACGGCGCGCATTACTTGCAGATGGTCGGTGCGCTTGGCGGCGCCGATTGCCGCAGTGCGGGCACGGTGCTGTCCGATTACGAGAACGCGCGTGGCACGGGCAACGTGCACATCTGGTTCGACACCGTTTGACGAGGCGCGACGATGGACTTCGAATTTCCGTTACAGGCACTCCCCGAGGTGATGCGCGGCCCGCGTGTCGAGCGTCGACGCATTCTGCTCGGCGGCAGCGCGTTCTGGGGCACGATCGTCGAGGCTGATGACGCACGAGGCGACCGGCAGGGCATGCTGCGGCTCGACGACGGTCGTCTTGTTGATCCGCAAACGGTGACACATCTGCCGCCCGTGGATCCGTCGAAAATTATCGCGGTGCATATCTCGTATCGCTCGCGTAGCATGGAGACGCGTAACAAGCCCAAGCCCACGGACACGCCGACATACTTCACCAAACCGCCCACATCGCTGAACGGTCACGGCGGTCAGATTCTGAAGCCGGCGGATTGCCGGTATCTGAACTACGAAAGCGAGTACGCCGTGGTGATCGGGCGGACGTGCCGTAACGTGTTGCCCGATGAGGCGTGGGATTACATCGACGGTTTCTGCCCGGCGCTAGACATGGGCTTGCAGGACTTTCGCGACACCGATCAGGGCTCGATGCTGCGGGTGAAGGGCGCGGACACGTTGCTGCCCATCGGGCCGGGTATCGTACGCGGGGTGAACCTGTTCGAGCAGACGTTGCGCACGTATCGCAACGGACGCGTAGTGCAGGAAGCGAACATCGGCGATGAGACGATCTGGGGCCCGCATTACGTGATCGCGGACATTGCGCGGCACATCACGCTGGTGCCGGGCGACGTGATCCTGATGGGCACGCCGTGCCACTCCCGCTCGGTGGATGCGGGTGATCTGGTGGAGTGCGAGATCACCGGGCTGGGGCGTCTCTCGGGGCGGGTGGTGCAGATCGATGCGCCCCGGGCGGCGGCGCTCGGGGTGGGGCATCCGCCGGGCGACAGTCCGGAAGTGCGCCGGGTGGCGCTGGGTTTCGACGAACGTGTGCCGGAGCGATTCAAGGAGAACTATCGTCTCGCGGCACAACAACCGGAGTGAACGGATGAAGGTGACGATCATTGGCGCAGGCGCCATCGGTGGCCTGATCGGGCAGAAGCTTGCCGCGACGGGAGAGGCGCAGGTGAGCGCACTCGCGCGCGGCGCGACGTTGGCGGCGCTGCGCGAGCGCGGCTGGCGCGTGCGGCAGGGCGAGTCGCTCGCCACGGCGCCCGTGGCGGCGGCGCACCCGCTGGAGGATGCAGCGAAGCTGGGCGAGCAGGATCTGGTGGTGATTGCGGTGAAGGGACCGGCACTGGCGCAGGTCGCCGCGTCGGTGGTGCCGTTGCTTGGCTCGCAGACGTTGGTGCTGCCGGCGATGAACGGGGTGCCGTGGTGGTTCTGCAAGGGGGTGGCGCCGTTTGGCGACGCACCGTTGACGAGCGTGGATCCGGACGGCGCGATCGGCGCGGCCATACCGCTGGCGCACGTGATCGGTTGCGTGGTGCACGCGAGCGCCTCGACGCCGGAGCCGGGGCTGGTCGATCACAAGATGGGCCAGGGGCTCATCATCGGCGAGCCGGGCGGTGGCGGCAGCGAGCGCGTGCAGCGGCTCGCGGGCTTGCTGACGCGGGCGGGGTTCGAGGCGAAGGCGTCGGAGAATGTGCGGCTGGACATCTGGTACAAGCTGTGGGGCAATCTGACGATGAACCCGGTGTCGGCGATCACGGGCGCGACCATCGACCGTCTGCTGGACGACCCGCTGGTGCGCGAGTTCTGTTCGGCGGCGATGCGCGAGGCGGCGGTGATCGGGGCGAAGATCGGTTGCGCGATCGACCAGTCGCCGGAGGACCGTCATCAGGTGACGGCGAAGCTGGGCGCGTTCAAGACATCGATGTTGCAGGATGTGGAAGCCAACCGCCCGATCGAGCTCGACGCGCTGGTCGGCGTCGTGCGCGAGATCGGCCAGCGCGTGTCGGTGCCGACCCCGAACATCGACGCCCTGCTCGGCCTCACCCGCCTCTTCGGACGGATGCATGGGTTATATTGACGGTTATCGCCGGTAAGGTGAGTCAGCCACGCAAGTGAGGTGAGCTATGCGACCGTCAGTTCTGTTGAAACGCCATTGCGTTGCCGTCCGCGAAGCGGCACGCCGTTATCGCACGTCCAATCCCAGGGTCTTTGGGTCCGTTCTGCATGGCACGGATCGCGACGATAGCGATCTCGACATTCTGGTCGATGCCTTGCCGGGGACGACACTCTTCGATCTGGGCGGCTTGCAGGACGAACTGGAGTCCATGCTCGGCATCCACGTCGACGTGTTGACCCCGCTGGATTTGCCCGTCAAATTCAGGGACTCTGTGTTGGCAGAGGCACGGCCGGTATGAGTCAGACGCGTTTGCCGGATTATCTCGATCACATGCGTCAGGCGGCTGCCGACGCATGTGATTTCGTTGATGGTCTGTCGAAGGAAGACTTCCTCCATGACAAGCGGACGCAGCAAGCTGTTGTGATGAGTCTGATTATCATCGGCGAAGCGGCGACCAAGGTCATGGACCAGCACAGCGAGTTCGCCCAATCCCATCCCGACATTCCCTGGCGTGCGATGCGCGGCATGCGTAACCGCATCGCTCATGGGTATTTCGACATCAACCTCGATGTGGTGTGGGACACTATTCAGATCGCATTGCCAGATCTTCTCCAGCATCTCAAAGCGCTCTAAGGGCACCGTTGCGGTGCCCTTCTTCATTTCTTACGCCCTCTCTGTTGCCTTAGCCATTTAACGCACGCCCGTATGCCGGTACACCTGGCTCAGTGCGATCAGGCCCGCGGCGGCGGCGGCCATCATGTAGAAGCTCGGGGCCAGCTTGCTGCCCGTCGCGGTGATGAGCCACGTCAGGATGAACGGGGCGAAGCCGCCGAAGCACGTCACCGACAGGTTGTACGACAGCGACAGGCCCGTCGTGCGTGTCTTCACCGGGAAAATCTCCGAGGCCAACGCCGGCAACGGTGCGAAGTAGATCGTCATCAACACGCCCAGCAGCGTTTGCAACGCGAGCATCATGCCGAAGCTCGGGTGCGTGGTGAGCAGCCAGAACATCGGCCAGATCGACACCAGCAGCAAGGCCGCAGCGATCATCATCGGTTTCGCACGTCCCACACGGTCCGACCACGCACCCACGATCGGTGACAGGACCATCTGCACGATGCCCGTGGCGAGCGTCGCCGCAAATGCCACCGACGCCGGCAATCCCAACTGCTTGATCGCATACGTCGGCATGTACAGCACCAGATACGTCGACACCGTCGCCACGACGACTGCGCCCACGGCCAGCAGCAGACGCATCTTCTGATGCCCCAGCGTGTCGCGCAGCGGCGTCTGCGTCGGTTCCGACTCCAGAAACTCCGGCGTCTCGCTCACATGGCGGCGGATGTAATAGGCCACCGGGCCAATCATCAGACCGAACAGGAACGGCACGCGCCAGCCCCAACTCTGCATCTGCTCCGGCGATAACGTGCTCGTGAGCACCGCACCGAAGCCGGCGGCCAACAGTGTCGTCAGCCCCTGACTCGCGACCTGGAAGCTCGCGAAGAAGCCGCGCCGTTGCGGCGCGTGCTCGGCAAGAAACGCCGTCGCGCTGCCGAACTCGCCACCCGCCGAGAAGCCCTGAATCATGCGTGCCAGCACGATGCCCATCGGGGCGAGTACGCCGATGGTCTCGTAAGTGGGCATGAACGCGATGATCGCCGTGCCGGCCATCATCAACAGGATGGTGAGCGTCAGCGCTTCGCGACGCCCCCGACGATCGGCATAGACACCAATCACGATGGCGCCCAGCGGACGCATGAAGAACGACACGCCGAAGGTGCCGAGCGTCAGTAGCAGCGATGTCGTATCGTCGTGCGCAGGAAAGAAGAGTCTGGCGATCGTGACGGCGAAAAAGCCGTACACCACGAGATCGAACCATTCCAGCGCATTGCCGATGGACGCCGATATCACCGCACGCCAGGTGTGCGAGGTGGAGGAAGTGGCGGACGTGGCATCTCGATCAATGCCAGCGCCCGTAGCCGAAGCAGTATTCATGTCGTCTCCAATCTTGCAGTCTTGTTTTATGTCGCGGTCACCCGCGTGGGGTCTGCATGCACTGTGGTGGCGGGCATGCGCGCCGTGTGTTGCCCGATGGCCGCGTCAGGTCCGGCAGTGGCGTCACCGCGTCAGCACATGCGCGATGGCCTGCGCCACGGTGTCGACGTTGCGCGTGTTGAGCCCGGCCACGCACATGCGCCCCGAGCGAAGCAGGTAGACGCCATGCGTCTCACGCAACGTGTCCGCCTGGTCCGCCGACAGCCCCGTGTAGGTGAACATCCCGCGCTGCGAGACATAACGCGAGAGCTTCTCGCCGCTCACATGCGGGGCGAGACGCGCGTGAATCTGCGAGCGCATCGTGGCGATGCGCGTGCGCATGCCGTCGAGCTCGGTCTCCCACGCGCGTCGCAGCGAGGGTGTCGTGAGCACCTGGGCGACGAGCCGCGCGCCGTGCGTGGGCGGATTGCTGTAGTTCGCCCGAACGGTGCCCATCAACTGACCGAACACGCGCGACGCTTCGTCCGCCGTCGCGCAAACCACGGACAGCGCGCCGCAGCGCTCGCCGTACAACGAGAAGTTCTTCGAAAAAGAGTTGGCGACGACGGTCGGCACGCCCGCGTTCGTCAAGGCGCGCACGGCGAAGGCATCGGCGTCGAGCCCTTCACCGAAGCCCTGATAAGCCATGTCGACGAACGCAATCAGTCCGCGCTCGCGCAGCACCGGCACCAGCGCCTGCCACTGCGCAGACGACAGGTCGACGCCGGTCGGGTTGTGGCAGCACGCGTGCAGCAGCACGATGCTGTGCGGGGGCAACGTGCGCAGCGTGTCCATCATGGCGTCAAAGCGCAGACCGCCCGTCGCTTCGTCGTAATACGGATACGGCTGCACGGGAAAGCCCGCGCTCTCGAACACCACGCGGTGGTTGTCCCAGCTCGGATCGCTGATCCAGACGGTGCTCTGCGGGAAGTAACGCTTGAGGAAGTCCGCGCCCACACGCAAGGCCCCGCCGCCGCCCAGCGTCTGCAACGTGGCGATGCGCTGCTCGCGACGCGCGGCGCTGTCTTCACCGAAGACGAGCGCCTGCACTGCGTGGCGATAGGCCGGCGTGCCTGCCATCGGCAGGTAGGGGCGGGGCCCGATGTCCGAGAGCACCGCCGACTCGGCTTCGCGTACCGCCTGCATTACCGGCAGACGGCCGTCGTCGTCGAAATAGATACCGATCGACAGGTTGACCTTGTGCTGGCGGGGATCATGGCCGAACGCTTCGTTCAGGCTGAGGATGGGATCGCCGGGATAGGCGTCGACGTGGGAAAACATGGGGTCTCGCTCCGTCTCGATGCTGGGTTGGCTCAGCAGGTAGGGTCTGTCGGAAAACGCCGTGAGGAATTTTGAAAATCGATTGTGGGCGACGCCCCTTTGCGGAACAATCAATCGATTCTGGTCCATTCGTAAGTGAAACTTGATAATCGAAACGCCATGCCCCTGACCCGTGTGACGCTGCGCCAGTTCGAAGCCCTGGTCGCCATTGCCGAATTGCATAGTTTTGCCGAGGCGGGCAATCGCCTCGGCCTCACGTCGTCTGCCGTGAGTCAGTTGGTCGCCGAGCTGGAATCGGTGATCGGCTTTCGGATCTTCGACCGCACCACGCGACGGGTGGCGCTCTCGAGCGCGGGACGGGATTTTCTGGCATCGGCCGAGTCGGTGCTGCGGCATGTGCAGGCGGCGGAGAAGACGGCCGACGACCTGCGCAATCGCGCCGCCGGTATCGTGCGTGTGGGCGCGCCGCTGGTGCTCGCGAGCATGGCGTTGCCGGTGGCCATTCGCGAGTACACGGCGTCGCGTCCGAAAGTGGTGGTGCGGGTCGTCGATACGCCGGTCGATGCGCTCATCGATCACGTTGCCAACGGCGATCTCGATATCGCCATCGGACCCAATCGGGCGACGGGGGCGCACGTGGCCGGCGCGCCCGCATTCGACAGTCCCTGGGTGCTGTGGTGTGCGCCGTCGCATCCGCTCGCGCAACGCAAGCGTGTGCGATGGACGGACCTGCGCGATACGCCGCTCGTGGCTGCCGGACGCGATCACGAGCGCAGCGTCGCGCAGATGCGGCTGTCGGCGCCGCCCGATGCGCGCATCACATCCATCGATGTCGTCGATAACGTGACAACGGCGCTCGGCGTGGCCTCGCAGGGGCTCGCCGCGACGCTTACGCCCGGTTACGTGGCGGCGCTCGCGCCATCGTTCGGGCTGGTGATGCGCCGCGTGATCGCGCCGGAGACGATTCGTCAGGTGTGCGTGTATCGTCCGTTGTCCCGGGCCGCGTCACCGGCAGCGGAAGGCTTCGCCGAGTTCCTGCTGGCGTGGCTGCCGCAGTGGAACGCAACGATCATGAAAACGCCGCGCGAATAGCGAATCGGCGTCGTGCGGCCTCTCAATGATTCGACTCAACGCCGAGGCGAGAACGCCACATTTCGGTAATTAAAATTACGATAATCATGCCGAAATGAAAAATATAAATCACTGATTCGCGGCGCGATTGGCGCTTGTGGCATTTCGATGTGCCGTCGCGCTGTAGTTTTCCAGGCAAGTGGTTTAGTGTTTACCCACGAAGCCACGTTCAATGCCGCGCGATTCCACGCGATTCCGTGTGTACTGCTTCGTACTACTTCCGATGTGTCCGCTTGTCTCCCTTCCCCAAGGAGTTAAAGTGACTCACGCAACGTGCGAATGCTTGCCTCGCCGCCGACCGCTGGCGATGGCTGTCTCTCTGGTGTTTCTCTCCATCGGTACTGCCCGCGCGCAGACCTACCCACTGCCGGAGATCACGTCGGGCACCACGCTGACCTACGAGCAGTATTACGACGGCAATGTCGTTCCGGTGGGCGTGATCCAGGGCAGCGTGACGATTCACCCGGTGCCGCCGTACCCGGCACAACTCGGCGGAGCGGGGATCTCGGTGTTCCGTGGCGCCACCGTCACGATCAATCCGAATCTCGGCACGCCGGGGCAGGTGTCGGTGACGTCGGACTTCCGGTCGGGCGCGCCGAACGATGCGCTCTATATTGCGCATGGCACCGTGAACATCGTGGCCAGTTCGACGGGCGTGTTGCTCACGGGTAACGGCACGTCGGTGCATGGTGTCTACATGCCGGAATCGTCTTCCGGTAATTCGCTGCTCACCGGGTCCAACGTGACCATCGTCACCAACGGGCAGACGGCGGACGGCATGCGGCCTTACGGCGCCACGTCCACCATCAATCTCAGCAACACGTCGATTACCGTCAACGGTCAGGACAGCTGGGGCGTGCGTTCCTGGGGCGGCAGCAACATCACGCTCACGAATTCAACGGTGACGGCGAACGGCGCGAAGGTCGCAGGCGGAGGGGGCGTGCAGGTCTATAACGGCTCGATCGCCACCCTCAATGGCAATTCGACGATCTCCACCGGCGTGGATGGCAACCTCGGATTGAATGCCGAGTCCGGCGGCACGCTCAACACGAACACCGATCCGGGCACGGCAGGCACGGTCACTGTCAGCACGACCGGGGCGGGCAGTCATGCCGTGCGTATCGGTACGGCATCGGGCAATCTCAACCGGCTGAGTCTGTCGACTACACAGAACGCCACGTACGGCTTGCTGGTGAACGGCACGTCGACGGTCACCGGTTCGCAGATCGCCGTGAACACGCTCGGGACGTCGGCTTACGGCATGTGGATCTCCGGCAGCACGACGGCCACGCTGAACGGCGGCTCCATCACCACCCAAGGACAGACGGCGTACGGCCTGCTCGCCGGCAGCGGGGCGGCGACGGTGAACGTGTCCGACTTCGCCATTGCGACGCATGGCACACAGGCCTACGGCATTTATGGGTGGACGGGGAGCACGACGAACTTCGCGGGCGGATCGATCACCACGGATCAGGCGAGCACCTACGGCATCTATGCCAACGCGGGGACGGTCAATCTGCTGCGCAGTAGCGCGACCGGCGCAGGAACCTCGATTACGACGGCGGGTACCAATGCTTACGCGGTGCGCATCCAGAACGGTGGGCTTTTCAACGCGACGGGCGCATCGATTCGGGCGACGGGGGCCGGAACGGCGGCCATCGTGTTCGATGCACCGCAGACCATTACCGGCGTGACGGTGTCGGCGCCGACGCCCGGCCTGCCGACACTGCCCGCCACCACGCCGCTGGTGCCGTCGAGCGATCCGCCGCCCCCGCTGGCCATCGTCACCCCGGTGCCCGCCGCGCCGACCGACCTGGGCAGCGACATCGTGGCGCCCCTCGCCGGATCGCTGCCGGGTCCGCGCGCAGCCCCGGCGCGCGCGGGCGGTTACAACATGACGTTGCAGGACACTACGGTGACGTCCGACAGCGGCGTTGCCTTGTGGGTGTACGGCGGGATCGCGAACGTCAATCTGGTGAATGCCACGCTCAGTGGGGGCGGCGGCGCCATCAACGCCACGACACGCTCGGGACTCGGCGCCACGCTGAATCTCGACGCGAGCCATGCCACGCTGACCGGACGCATCTACACGGACGCCACGAGCACGTCCGTCGTCAATCTGAGTAACAACAGCGTCTGGCATGTCACGCAGTCGTCCAACGTCACGGAGCTGAACAACACGAACAGTCTGATCGACTTTCCGGTGACGTCGTTACTGACCTCCGCGCCGACGAGTCAGGGGTCGTATCGCAACGTGAGCATCGGCAACAACTACGCGGGCAATGGCGGTACGGTCGCCCTCAACACCTATCTGAACGAAGGCGGGGCGCTGTCGAATCAATACAGCGACCGTCTGCTGATTCAGGGAGCGGCGAGCGGCAGCACGGTGCTGCAAATCAAGCCGACGTCGGGCAGTCCCGGCAAGCTGACATCGCCCAGCGGTGTGATTACCAATGACGAAGGCATTTCCGTCGTGCAGGTCGCAGGGGCGTCGACGGTCGGCGCCTTCCGTCTGTCGGGCGGGTATGCCGTAGCGCAGAACTCGCCGTATGAGTACCGTCTGTATGCCTATGGTCCCGGCTCGGTGCACGGCACGGCCGACGCGGCGCAGAATCTCGTGAGCACGGGGGGCGGGTATTGGGATTACCGTTTGCAAAGCGCTTACGTGTCGCCCGAAGGGCCCGTCGATCCGGAGGAGCCGGGCACGCCCGGTGGTGAGGTCGAGGCGCCGGTGCCGCCCGATGCGCGCCGGGAAGTGGCGCCGCAGGTGGCGTCTTATCTGAGCGCGCCGGCGGCGTTCCTGCAAGCCGGATGGGCGGATCTGGATTCACTGCACCGGCGTTTGGGCGAGGTGCGCGACGACCGTGAACTCGGGCGCGATCGCGGCCCCGGCGAGATGTTCATGCGCGGCTATGGCGGCGGTTTCAAGTACCGATCGAATCAGAGCTTCCAGACCTTCGGTTACGACATGAACGTCGACTACGGCGCGATTCAGGTCGGCGGCAATCTGCTCAAACACTTCACCGAGAACGGCACCTGGCGCTTCGGCGCCGCCGGATCGATGGGCTGGCTGCACTACGAGCCGAATGCCATCGACGGGCCGAGTTCCACGCGCGCCAGCACTTATCGTCTCTATGGCTATGGCACGTACCAGAGTCAGAAGGGCTGGTATGTCGACGGCATCGTGTCGCTCGGCTGGTTCAACGGCCGCACGACGACCGACGCGCGCGGCGACGTCGCACCGATGCGCGGCAACAGCTATGCGGCGTCCATCGAGGGCGGATATCCGCTGGCGTTGCCGTATGGCATGAGCCTCGAGCCGCAAATGCAGTTCATCGGCCAGCATCTCGCGTTCGACAACATTGTCGACGGCGACGGGCTTGCCGTGAACATCGGCTCGCAGAATCAGGTCACCGGGCGCTTCGGCGTTCGTCTTACGCGCGCGTTCGACGTCGGGACAGGTCGGGTAACGCCGTATTTCGGTGTCGACGTCATCCATGCGTTTGTCGCCGGTACGGGCGTACAAGTCGGCGAGACGATGTTTCAGACCGGCAAGTACGGCGATTCGATGCTGTTCTCGCTGGGGGTGAACAGCGTGCAGGGCAACAGCTTCTCGTTGTACGGCAGGGTGTCGTACCAGAAGAGCTTCGGCACCGCCGGTATGCGCGGCGTGCTTGTGAACGTTGGTGCGAAGTATCTGTTCTGACGCGGGCGGCGGCCTTTGTGAGCGCCGCGCCCGTCAATCCATGGCGTGCAGGCGCGTCTCCCGTGACGGTTGACGGCGGATGCGGCGCCGCGTCTAGTGACGATTAGCGACGTTTGGCATCGGGTGCGGGCAGGGTGGCGAGATCCTCGCTCAGTTGTGCCCGAAGCGTCGTGATGGCCGCCGCCGTGTCGGCAGGTTTGAGTTCCTCGCGTGCAATGGCCTCGCGCAGATGGTGGCGCAGCATCGGGTCACGTGTTTGCGTCAGCGTCTCGCGATAGAACGGCAGGACGTTCTCCGGATGTCCCCCGACACGGTAGAGATGCGCAATTTCGTCGATCGTGCGCATGGCGGCGAAGCCCGGGCCGCGCGGCCCCCCCGGCGCCATCGGGCCCATGGGACCCATCGGTCCGGGACCATGCGGGCCCATGCCCGGCGGCGGGGGCGGCATCTCACCGGTGTTGCGCAGATCGGCGGTCTGCATGGCGCTTTGCGCACGTGCCGGGGGAAGCGTGTCGGTGGTGGCGGCGGTCGCACTCACGCTCGCGGTGCCGAGGGCCGTCAGTGCGAGCATCAGGGAAAGCGCGCCCACGGTATGACGCATCGAAAATTTAATCATATGGACTCCGTATTGAATGCGTTCGCAGAAGTATCGAACGACGGGGCCAAGCGTAACGCGCAACGAATCGCCGACAGGGGGACGGTAACGACGTGTAAGGTGCACAAGGGAGCAGGCAAGGCGTGGGGTAGCGAGTTGCCGCGTAAGAGGCGGGGGAGCGGGGCGCGCGACCGGAATGCTGTCAGTCATGTCATTCCCGGTGGGCCATGGCACGCGGCGGTACACTGGCGTGGTCGCGACACGCAGGCGATCCCGGTGCAGCGGTTCAAGTGAGGCACGAGCGGCCTCGGGGCGCTTCCTGTCGATGTTGCCTCAGCGTTCAAGGAGCCTTCATGACAACCGATGCAAGTCAATCGCGCCAGCGATCCCAGGATTCCGGATTCCCGCATCCCGCCACCGTGACATCGCTGCGCAGCCCGGTGGATTTCTACGCCACGCTCACGCGCGTGATCGACGCGCTCAAGCAGCACGGCATGACGATCTTTGCGGATATCGATCAGAGCGCGGCGGCCGCTTCGGCGGGGACATCGTTGCGTCCGACGCGGCTGGTGCTCTTCGGCAATCCGAAGGGCGGCACGCCGGTCATGGCGGCAAATCCGCACGCCGGGCTGGAACTGCCGCTGAAGGTGATGGTGTGGGCGGCGTCGGCCGATGATGTGCGGGTGGACTACCTGAACCCCGGCCCGTCGCTGAGCGCGCTTTATGGCGTGGATTCGGCGCAGGTCGCCGGTTTCGGCGGCGTGGTGAAACTGCTGGAAGCCGCGCTTGCCGCATGACTGGCCATTGCCCTGATGACGCGAGGGGCATGAAGGGCTTGGGGGTCATGAAGTCGCGCTTGGCCGATTTTCCGCCGACGGGGTACATCCGGACGCATGTGGGTTCGGTCGTCGAAACGGTGTATGGGGCGCATTGCCCGAACCCGCATGCCTTTGTGCACGGCGTGCCCGCTGTCTGTCGGGAAGGGGGCCGTCAGGCCTTGTCCGGCGGGCATCTTCATCCGCTGTGCGTGAAGTGAAAAATCCCTATACTGATCCGGCCTCACTGCGTCCGGCCGCCACAAACGGCCACGTCCGATCCCCAAGGGCGTTTGCACGATGTCAGGGCGCAGGCATTTCCCCCCTTTTTGATGGAGCAACTTCCGTGTCGAACAGTCAATGGATCAAAGTCGAAACCGTAGATGGCACCTTCGACGCCTACCTCGCATTGCCGCCGACGGGTAAGACGACGAACGCCCAGGGCGTTGTGCTGGTGCAGGAAATCTTCGGCGTGAACGAACACATTCGTGGCGTGGCCGACCAGTACGCGATGGACGGCTATGTCGTGCTCGCGCCGGACATCTTCTGGCGCGCCGCACCCCGTATCGAACTCGGCTATGCGGGTGACGACATGGCGCGCGCCCTGGAGCTGCGCAAATCGGTCGATGTCGAGAAGGCCGTGAAGGATATCGAAGCCACGGTGAAAGCGCTGCGCAGCAAGCTCGACGCTGGCGCCAAGGTCGCCGCCATCGGTTACTGCTTCGGCGGTCTGCTGTCGTATCTGAGCGCGGCGCGCGGGCTGGTCGATGCCGCAGTGCCGTACTACGGCGGCGGCATCCACAACTATCTGGGCGAAGCGGCCAATCTGAATGTGCCGACGCAGTTCCACTATGGCGCGCTCGATGCCCACATCACGCCGGATATCGTCACGCAGGTGAGCGACGCGGTGAAATCGCGCCCGAACACCGAAGTGTTCGTGTACCCGAGCGCTGATCACGGCTTCAACTGCTGGTCGCGCGGGTCGTATCATCAGCCGTCGGCCGCATTGGCGCACGGCCGTGCGCTCGAATTCCTCGCGAAGTCGTTCGCGAAGTAATCGGGCGTTTCGTCTGTCGCTGGTCGCTGCGCGCCATTCGCTGCCTCGGTCGTCATTCGTGACGGCGAAGCGTGTGGCACATGGCAAAGAAGCCCGCTTCGGCGGGCTTCTTCGTTTTCGCGTGGATCGTCGGGGTGAGCGTCGGTGAACGACGGGGTTCGCGGGCTTCCCGGCTAAAAAAGCCCGTCGCCGGAGCGACGGGCAAAGTCCTGTGCGTGGAACCGCTACGCACAGCGACAGGAGTCTTGGGTCGGGGAAGACCGGAGATCACACTGTGCACCGGCTGACCGGTGCGTCGTTATGCGCAGAACGCGCGCCGCGCCGCGGCCTCTCGTCAAAGGAGAGGTGCGCGGCGCGGCGAGTTACATTACGAACCGAAGTAGGTCGTGCCGGCGCGTTGCTGGCCGCCAACCGAACCGATCGTGACCGGGGCGTTGGCCGTTGCCGGTTGAGCGCTCGGGGCTGCCTTCGGGTACACGGCGTCGTGTTGCACCACGAGACCGGCTTGTTGTGCCTGAACCAGTTCTTCACGAACCTGGGCGCGGGTCAGCACGCTGGTTTGCGGGACCCACGAAAATTCCGACGGACCGTCGAAGGCGTCGCTGGCGAAGGCCGAACCGGCCGACACAGCAAGCATTGCGGAAACCAGAGCCGAGGTAATAAGTGTGCGCTTCATGATGATTCTCCTGTCTTTTGAAGGGGGCGATGTTCAATTCATCGTCGACAGTTGAAGTGTATTAACGCGACTCTTTGCGATAAAGGCGACTTATTACAAGCAACTCTTGCTTAGATAGAAATAATCATTCGAATCCCCAAGGAGACCGTCGATGCTCTATCTGTGGATCAAGGCTGTTCACCTGATGGCGGTGATGGCGTTCGTCGCCGGGCTGGTCACGATGGCGCTGGGTGGGCGACTGGCCCAGCCCGAGTGGCGTCGGGCCGCGCGCCGCGCGGATTACGGACTGGCGTCACCCGCATTGATCGTGGTGTGGATCACGGGGCCGGTGCTGGCGTTCATGGCGAACTGGTGGCACGCCCCGTGGCTCATGGCAAAGCTGGTTTTCGTGCTCGTCGTCTCGGCGTTGCACGGACGCCTGTCGGCCACCTTGTGGCGACTGGAGCGCGACGGCAGTCAGCAACCGCCGGCCCTGTTCCGACGCGCACTGCCCGTCACGCTGATTTCGGTGGCGCTGATCGTCGTGCTGGTCATCGTCAAACCGTTCTGAGCGGTGCGCGGCTTGCAATGACGCGGTAAGGGATTCGGCTTGGTTGGCGCGAGTGGGCGGTGTTACGCTGGCGATATCGCCCTTTATGTCCCAATTCGTCCCAATTTTCGCCGTTTTGCCTTATTGAGGCTTGGTCCCAATGCCGATCACCAGTGCGATTCCCCTGGAGTTTCAGGCTCACGACCGTCCCGTCGGTGTGTTGGCGAAAGACTATCCGGATGGCCACGCGGTGCGCGCTCACAGCCATCGGCGCGCGCAATTGATGTATGCGAGCACGGGGATTCTCGAAGTCCGCACGGACACGTCGTTCTGGGTCATTCCGCCGCAACGCGCCTTATGGATTCCGGCGGACGTCACGCATGAAGTGCGGATGCGCGGCAAAGTGGAGTTGCGCACGATCTATGTCGACGTCGAGCGATGTGGCATGACGGCGCCCGACTCGCCCGTCGTCATTCGCGTCTCCGCGTTGCTGCGCGAGCTGATTCTGCGCGCGATGACACTTCCTCCCGACTGGTCGCCGCACGGCAAGGACGCGCTGGTCATCGCGCTGCTGCTCGAAGAAGTCGAGTGGAAGAGCGACTCGCCGCTGCACTTGCAGGTGCCCCGCGACGTGCGTCTGCGCAAGATATTCGATACCTATCTGACAATGCCCGCCGACGCGCGAAGCCTTCAGGACTGGGCGGTTGAGGTGGGGGCGTCGAGTCGCACGCTGGAGCGGCGCTTCATGACGGAGTTCGGATTGCCGTTCAGGGAGTGGCGTCAGCAAATGCGGCTGCTGGGGGCGTTGCCGCTGCTCGGGGCCGGGCGGCCCATTACGCAAGTGGCGCTCGAAGTCGGTTACGACACCCCGAGCGCGTTTTCCACCATGTTCCGCCGCTTTATGGGCGTGACGCCAAGCGAGTACCTGACGCGCGCCCGCGGCTCGGATTGAGCCAGTGCATGGCGTCCCACATGTCGTCGTAGACGGGTACGCCTTCGTCGAGCAACGGTGAGCGCTGGCGCTTCGAGCCGATGCCGACGAAATCGATGCCGAGCTGGCGCGCCACTTTCAGATCCCACATGCCGTCGCCGATCGAGACCACGGCGCGCGGGCGCGAGATGCCGTAACCGGCCTGCGCGCGCTTGATCGCTTCCGAGACGAGTTGCTCGCGCGAACTGTACTCGGACGCCGTGATGAGCATGGCGTCTGTGTAATCGATAGCGACCGAACGCAATTTGCGGTGGCTCACCTGACGGATGCCGCCCGTCGCGAACACCACGCCCCAGCGCGAGCGGTGGGCCGCCTCGACGAAGGCTCGTGCGCCCGGAATCTCAGCCAGTCCGTGGGCGTTGAGCAGGGCGGTGAAGCGTTCGTCGATCTCGTGCTCGAAGCGGGCGAGGTCGTGCGGTTGCGGCAGCGCGCGGCCGTTCTCTGCGTGCGCGTGAATCAGGATGCCGGTATCGGTGTGATGGGGATAGCTGCCCCAGTCCGTGTTCAGTGCCTCGAACGCCAGCGACTCCATGGCGCCGAGCAGGGCGCGCTGATGGATGCGAACCGAATCGGTCAGTGTGCCGTCGACATCGAGCACCAGAATGCTGTCTTTCTCGAAACTTGCCTGCATGGCGGATAAAGGACTCGTGTCAGCGCGTGCGGCGCGAATGCGGCCGCTGAAATGTGGGAGTGTACGAATTCGTCGCGGCAAGTAAAACGTGGCGAGTGACAGCGGCTACGTCCGATGCGACAGAAACGACTGCGAGTTTCGATAGCTTGACGCCTGGCCCGCGTGGCGCGGGTGCGTTTGCCGCGCGGGCCGCCGCCGTCAATCGATGAACTCAGTTGGCGTCAGCGACCGCCAGCCGCCATTCGCGCCAGAGTGCCGTCATCCGTCCCGTCTGATCGCGCTGCCTTGCGGTTTGTGCGATGTCGCCATTATCGACCGTAACGCGGGCGGGCTTGTGATTTGTATTGCTTGTCCAGCCTTTCGATTTCCGCAATCGCCTGTGCGAGTTCCTCGACGGAAAGCTTGTTTTGACGCGACAGGCGACGGCTGCGCGTGGCAGGCGGGGTGTCTTGCCTGGCGGGCGTCGACGGGGCGGAATTGTGGGGCGTGGTGAACACTTGCGGTGAGGGCGGTGAGGGCGGTGAGGGCGGTGAGGGCGGTGAGGGCGGTGAAGGCGGTGAAGGCGGCGCACAGGTGCGCTGCCGGACATCCGCATGCGACGTAGGTGCAAGCACCTCGCGCGACGCCCCATACGCGAACTCGCCGTAGCGCCGATGCCCGTCATGCAGATGCGTGGCGAGTGCGCGCGCGATATTGCCGTCGTGTGCCAGCCGGCGCATCTTGAGGTTCGTCGACTGAAAGTGGGCGGGCACGTTGCCGAACATCCGGTCGCGCTGCGCGTGGACATGCGCCCGCGGGTCTTGCCGGATCAGCTCGACTGTCAGCGCAGACATGAGCGACACGAGCAAGGTGTGCGTCTGGCCATCGGTCGGAATGCGGATGTAGGCCCCCAGCATCGCGTCATGCACCCTCGACTCACCCGTCGGGATGTGCAAATCGCGGTCGGTGAACGGGACGTGAATGCCATGCCGATGGGCTTCCTGTTGGCTCGTCAGGGTGTGCTGAAACGAGAGTTGCGGTATTTCAATGTACGCCCCCGTGCTGTTCAGCAGCCGAAGCATCCCCGGCGATATCTGGTTGAAGCGCTTGATCAGGCGACGTTCCAGCGTCGGAATGGCGTAACGGCCATGAGATTCGGCGACGTGCGCCTTGAGGAACGCGCGGTCCAGCTTGTGGGTGTTTCGTCCCTCATCTGCCAGCGATGCACGCACATCGACCGGGAGCGACGCCTCGCAGCCAGCCAGCAGGAGGTGCGCCGCGCTGACATCCAGATGCACGCCGGGTGGCAGGTCGAGCAGGCAATTCTCTCGGTCGTCGTGACTTCCCACGACGCACACGGGCCGCACGTCGGTCAGCCGTTCCGCGAAGACCTGCGCGCGGGTGATGGGTGGGCGTGACCAGTCGTGACGTTTGGCCGTCGAGGCCGCTGCCGGTTGTTGGCTCGGCAGGCTTGCGGGCGTCGTACTGAGGGCGATGGGGGCGGCGCTGACCTGCGCGAGCGTCGTCGAGAGTTCGTGGACATGCGCCTGTGGGGCGGGCGCGCCGTTCCATATCTGGGACACCTGGGGCAACGCCATGGCGCCCGCCAACCATCCGCCGAAAGCATGGGGCATCGTTGTAACTCCGGTTGAGGTCACGGGCCTTTTCCCGTGGTGGCCGGAGTATTGCCGCTGCGCGAATTCGGGCTGTCGCGTCGGGACGCCTGCGTTCGCAATCCCGACCTCCTGATCTCGCCCTTGTCGTCAGACGATGGCCGCGCGCAGGCTCGGCGGCGCTTCGCGCAGCAACGATCTCAGACGCTTGAGCGCGCTGGCAAGACGCTCCGGATCGCGTACCCCACCGAGCGAAATCCGGATGGCGTTGGGCGCATCGGCGCTCAGACAGAAGGCGTCCGCCGGTGTGACGGCCAGCCCTTCGGCGCGCGCGGCGATCGTCAACTCGCGGGCCGTCCACGGTGCGGGCAACGCGTGCCACAAGTGGATGCCCGGCATCGGTCGGGCCTGCCCGTCACCCAGAGTTTCGGCGGCGATGGCCTGACGTTGAGCGGCGGCTTCCTTGACGCCATCCATGATGCGATCGGCTGTGCCGTCGTGAATCCATTGCGTGGCAAGCCCCGCCATCAAGGGCGGCGCCATCAGCGCGAACGAGTGCAACGTACTCAGGAAGATGTCACGCTGACGTCCGCTCGCGAGCCGGACGTAGGCGGTGCGCAAGCCGGGCGTGAGGCATTTGGAGAGCGTGGAGATGTAGTGCACGCGGTGCGGCGCGAGACGCGCCAGCGGCGGCGGAGCGTCCGGGGTGAGTCGCCAGTACGGATCGTCTTCGATCAGCGTCAGATCGAGCCGGTCGGCGACGGCGATCAGTTCACGGCGGCGGCGCTCGGACAGCGTGCGGGTGGTCGGGTTCTGGAGCGTGGGATTCAGATAGACGAGGCGCGCGCGATGTCGCTGCGCGGTGGTGGCGAGGGCGTCGGGCAGCATGCCCTCGTCGTCGCTTTCCACGCTCTCCAACTGGCGGCCGAGCGAGCGCGCCGCACTGCGCAGGCCCGGATAGACGATCGGCTCGCACAGCACGGTTTCGTCGCGCGCCGTATCCATGAGTAGCAGCGCGGCGAGCGTGGCCTGCGCGCCCGGGCAAACGAGCACGTCGGCCGGATCGAGTTGACCGAGCATCGGCGTGAGCCAGAGTGCGCCCGCCTGCCGGTCGGCGACACCGCCGTCACCCAGTTGGTAGGCCATGAGCATCGAGGCGTCGGTGTGCCGCAGCACTTCGTCGACGCCCTTTTGCAGCAGTTCCCCCAGAAACAGGCCCGCCGGCGCAGGCGGGATATTCATCCCCAGATCCAGCACCTGATCGAGCGCCACGCGAGGCGTACTCACGAACGTGCCCAGCGGACCACGACCCTCGATGGCACTGCGGTCGCGCGCCCGATTGTAGGCACGGGTGACCGTCGTGAAATCGATACCCAGCCACGACGCCAGCTCGCGCTGCGCTGGCAAGCGATCGCCGGGGCGCAGACGTCCGTCGGCAACGGACTGCTCGATAAAGCTGGCAAGACGCAGATAGCGTGGGCCTTTGCCTGCGGTCAACGCGGGTTTCCAGAACGTGGCCCGCAGCGTGTCGTGGGAGGTTTCCATCGCAATGTCAGTATTATGTATGGATTTATGTGTATGAAAACACGGTGTATGCAGTGTAGTTTGCATACATGGGCATCGCAAGTGTTGAATTCGAGAGGGGGCGCCGCATCTTGGGCGGGTGCCTGGCCCCACGTTTGAACGTTAACAATCAACGACTTACGTGGAAGATTTGCGCGAGAGTGCGTTGACACTTGCGTAGGTCGCAGGTATACTCGCAGGCTCCGGTTTTTCCGGCGGTATGCCCGTGCCTAATGCAAAGTGCTTATGCATCAAGCGTTTAGATGCGGACAATCCGCAAGAGTCGCCGGGGAGTACGCAGTAAAGTCGCATGACGGCCCGCCTTGGCTTTCATGCTTTTGACACGTTTAGGAAATCACAATGCCAACGATTAACCAATTGGTCCGCAAGCCGCGCACCTCTGCTCAAATCAAGAGCAAGAGCCCGGCACTGCAGGACTGCCCGCAGCGTCGCGGCGTGTGCACCCGTGTGTACACCACGACGCCGAAGAAGCCGAACTCCGCTCTGCGTAAGGTTGCCAAGGTGCGCCTGACGAACGGTTTCGAAGTCATTTCGTACATCGGCGGTGAAGGCCACAACCTGCAGGAACACTCGGTCGTGCTGATTCGCGGCGGTCGTGTGAAGGACTTGCCGGGTGTGCGTTACCACATGGTGCGCGGTAGCCTCGACACGCAAGGCGTCAAGGACCGTAAGCAAGCCCGTTCGAAGTACGGCGCGAAGCGTCCGAAGGCCTAAGCGGCTTAGCGGATATACGTTCGGTGATGGTGGTACATCGTCACTGAGTAAGTGGTCACTCGGCCGAAAAACGGCTAGTAGGTGGCCTGGAGCCAGGCTCCGACTGAATTTATTAAGGAAGAAATCATGCCGCGTCGTCGCGAAGTCCCCAAGCGCGAAGTGTTGCCCGATCCGAAGTTCGGCAACGTTGATGTCGCTAAATTCATGAACGTGCTCATGCTTGCCGGCAAGAAGTCGGTTGCAGAGCGCATCGTTTATGGTGCTTTCGAGCAGATCCAAACCAAGGCGGGCAAGGATCCGCTGGAAATCTTCAACACCGCTCTCGGTAACGTGAAGCCGGTGGTTGAAGTCAAGAGCCGCCGCGTTGGCGGTGCAAACTATCAGGTTCCGGTCGAAGTGCGTCCGTCGCGTCGTATGGCATTGGCGATGCGTTGGTTGCGTGAGGCCGCGAAAAAGCGTAGCGAGAAGTCGATGGCCCTGCGCCTCGCAGGTGAGCTGATCGAAGCCTCGGAAGGCCGTGGCGGCGCCATGAAGAAGCGTGACGAAGTTCACCGCATGGCCGAAGCCAACAAGGCATTCTCGCACTTCCGCTTCTGACGCTGGCAAGCAGTACCTAGAGCAGAAACCGGGGCGGGTGCGCATGAGAAATTGCGCCTCGCCCGTTTGTGTTAGTAGCCCCCTCAAAAATGGCGGCTACATTGAAAGAGGCTTAAAGTGGCTCGTACAACCCCTATCGAGCGCTACCGCAACATCGGTATTAGCGCTCACATCGACGCAGGTAAGACCACGACGACCGAGCGCATTTTGTTCTACACCGGTGTGAACCACAAGATCGGTGAAGTGCACGATGGCGCGGCGACGATGGACTGGATGGAGCAGGAACAAGAGCGTGGCATTACGATTACGTCGGCTGCCACGACCTGCTTCTGGTCCGGCATGGCCAACAACTATCAAAAGCACCGCATCAACATCATCGACACCCCGGGTCACGTCGACTTCACGATTGAAGTCGAGCGCTCGATGCGTGTTCTCGATGGCGCCTGCATGGTGTATTGCGCCGTGGGTGGCGTGCAGCCCCAGTCGGAAACGGTTTGGCGTCAGGCCAACAAGTACGGCGTGCCGCGTCTGGCATTCGTCAACAAGATGGACCGTACCGGCGCGAACTTCTTCAAGGTCTATGACCAGCTGAAGACTCGCCTGAAGGCAAACCCGGTGCCGGTGGTGGTGCCGATCGGCGCTGAAGAAGGCTTCAAGGGCGTGGTCGACCTCATCAAGATGAAGGCGATCATTTGGGACGAAGCGTCCCAGGGCATGAAGTTCGACTACACGGACATTCCGGCCGAGCTGGCTGCCGACGCGAAGAAGTGGCGCGAAGGCATGGTCGAAGCGGCTGCCGAGTCGAGCGAAGAGATGATGAACAAGTACCTGGAAGAGGGCGACCTCTCCGAGGCTGACATCATCGAAGGCATTCGTCTGCGTACCATCGCATGCGAAATCCAGCCGATGCTGTGCGGTACCGCGTTCAAGAACAAGGGTGTGCAGCGTATGCTGGACGCCGTGATCGACTTCCTGCCGTCGCCTGTGGATATTCCGCCGGTCAAGGGCACGGACGACAAGGAACAGCCGGCTGAGCGTCGCGCTTCGGACGAAGAGAAGTTCTCGTCGCTGGCGTTCAAGATCATGACGGACCCGTTCGTCGGTCAACTGATCTTCTTCCGCGTCTACTCGGGCGTCGTGAACAAGGGCGACACGCTGCTGAACTCGGTCAAGGGCAAGAAGGAACGCCTGGGCCGTATCGTGCAGATGCACGCGAACCAGCGTGAAGAAATCGACGAAGTGCGCGCTGGCGACATCGCCGCTGCTGTCGGCCTGAAGGACGCAACGACCGGTGACACGCTGTGCGACCCGTCGGCACCGATCGTGCTCGAGCGCATGGTGTTCCCGGAGCCGGTGATTTCGCAGGCTGTCGAGCCGAAGACCAAGGTCGACCAGGAAAAGATGGGCCTCGCCCTGAACCGCCTGGCGCAGGAAGACCCGTCGTTCCGCGTGCAGACCGATGAAGAATCGGGTCAGACCATCATTTCGGGTATGGGCGAGCTCCACCTCGAAATTCTGGTGGACCGCATGAAGCGCGAATTCGGCGTGGAAGCCAACATCGGCGCTCCGCAGGTTGCCTACCGCGAAACCATTCGCGCAACGGCTGCCGACGTGGAAGGCAAGTTCGTCAAGCAGTCGGGTGGTCGTGGTCAGTTCGGTCACGCTGTCATTACGCTTGAGCCGAGCGAGCAAGGCGCTGGTTACAAGTTCCTCGACGAGATCAAGGGTGGTGTGATTCCGCGTGAATACATCCCGGCCGTTGATAAGGGTATTCAAGACACCCTCAAGAGCGGTGTTCTCGCCGGCTTCCCGGTGGTCGACGTCACGGTTCACCTGACGTTCGGTTCGTACCACGATGTGGACTCGAACGAAAACGCGTTCCGCATGGCCGGTTCGATGGCTTTCAAGGAAGCCATGCGCCGCGCCAAGCCGGTCATCCTCGAGCCGATGATGGCCGTGGAAGTCGAAACGCCGGAAGACTACATGGGTAACGTGATGGGCGACTTGTCGAGCCGTCGCGGGATTATCCAGGGCATGGACGACATGGTTGGCGGCGGCAAGATCGTGCGCGCTGAAGTCCCGCTGTCGGAAATGTTTGGTTATTCGACCGCACTGCGTTCGGCCACGCAAGGTCGCGCCACGTACACGATGGAGTTCAAGCACTACGCTGAAGCTCCGAAGAACGTGAGCGAAGCCATCATCAGCGCCAAGAGCAAGTAATTGAATTGAGGGGCGTTCGCACCATGAGGTGCGACGCTCATCACACTGTTAAATCGTCTATTCAGTATCTGAGGATTCGGAAATGGCAAAGGAAAAATTCGAGCGGACCAAGCCGCACGTGAACGTTGGTACCATCGGCCACGTTGACCACGGCAAGACCACCCTGACGGCTGCTATCGCTACGGTTCTGTCGGCCAAGTTCGGCGGCGAAGCGAAGAAGTACGACGAAATCGACGCAGCGCCGGAAGAAAAGGCACGCGGCATTACGATCAACACGGCACACATCGAGTACGAAACGGCTACGCGCCACTACGCACACGTTGACTGCCCGGGCCACGCCGACTACGTCAAGAACATGATTACCGGTGCTGCCCAGATGGACGGCGCTATCCTGGTTTGCTCGGCCGCTGACGGCCCGATGCCGCAAACGCGTGAGCACATCCTGTTGGCCCG
>NZ_PTPY01000011.1:0-1374 GCF_022696215.1 Pandoraea sp. LA3
GTGATTTCAGCGACTGTCACGAACTGGTTGCTCGCCGACTCAGGATGGGGGTCCGCACAGCTTTCGAAAGCGGACTACGCATTTTGTTGTCATGCGATTTGTGCCCGATTAGGCAAACTGCGTTCGCTGCAGGCCGATTTCTTCAATTCCCCTCCTGTTTTTTGTTTCACGAAGCTTAGGGCTCATTGCACGGCATTGAGCATCGTCCATATCGCTACGTTGTTGCAATCTCATCACGGAGTGAGATTCCGGGTGGATGGACACCGACTTCTCGCTTAGGATTCGACCACGGGGTTAGTGGCAGTTCGAGGAGCAAAACGGGTGGGGATTCAGTATCGGGTGAAGCGTCAGGTGAGCTGGCGTGTCGGGATGGCATGCATGAGTGCCGTCGTTATCAGCTTGGTTGTTGCTGGATGCGCTTCGCAGCGGGCACCTACCACTGGCGAGTCAACGGCGTTGGTGCCGGCGCATCGCGAGGAAATCGCTCCGCTTTCAGCCGAAGTGAATTCGGACGGACTTCCGCCGCATTGGGAAACCTATCTCGTCACGCGAAATAAGCGGCTGACTCACTACGAGCAAACCACCGATAGCAATGGCATCGCAGTGATCCGGGCGACGGTAGACGCGTCAGCATCCGGTATTGCTCAGAAGCTGGATATTCCCGTATATCCGGGAGCGAAGCTGAGCTGGCGCTGGCGTGCAGATGCAATGCCGGTCAACGCAGACATTCGGACGAAACGTTTTGACGATGCCCCTGTACGCATCGCTCTCGCGTTCGATGGTGACCCAGGCAAACTCACCATGCAGGATCACATGCACCGTGAGTTGGCGCGTATGGTGAGCGGACGCGAATTACCCTTTGCAACCTTGATGTACACATGGGGCGGTGATGCGCTCGCTGCCAACGAGGTGATTCCAAATCCATATACAGGCAGGATTCGCTCCATCGTCGTCGAACGAGGCGACGGTAATCTCGGAACGTGGCAAACGTATTCCAGAGATGTTGCAAAGGACTATGAGAAGGCGTTCGGCGAGCCACCGGGACGTTTGATCGGTATCGCCATCATGAGCGATGGGGATAATACACAATCCAGGTTCACTGCCTGGTACGGCGACATTCACCTCGATACTGACGGTATTCCAACGACAACCGCCGCCAAATAAGGTCATACGTCTTCTAAAACGAAAAAGCCGGTAATTATGATTTGCCGGCTTTTTTCTTGATGCTGTCCCGTCCTGAAATAGGTTGACACTTTTTCGTTGAAACGAGGAGGTGGCAAATGGAGCAAGGGATTAAGCGGACACAGCGAGACTACAGCCTGGCTTTTAAGCTGTCAGTGGTCGAGCAAGTAGAAAAAGGCGAGTTGACCTATA
>NZ_PTPY01000012.1:0-45889 GCF_022696215.1 Pandoraea sp. LA3
CGCGCCGGCTGCACAGGCGGCGGGCTTCGACCTGCAATTGTCCGGACACACGCATGGCGGACAATTCTGGCCGTGGCTGTACTTCGTCCCGCTGCAACTGCCGGTTGTCCCCGGCCTCCACCGGGGGGCCCCTCCGGCCAACTCTGTGCGCCGGGGCCCGGGTGACTGGGCCCCGCCGCATCTTTTCGGCGCGCCGTCGGAAATCACGCGTATCCGGCTCGTGCCGGGCACGCCGGGGCAGGCATGACGCGATGAAGTCACTCTCGACCCGCCCAACGCGGGACACCGTGTCCGTGCGTCTGCGCGGCAAGATTCAAGGCGTGGGCTACCGTCAGGCGGCCGTGCGCGAGGGGCACCTCATCGGTGTTCGCGGCTGGGTGCAGGCGCTGCCGGAGGGCGACATCCTCGCGATGGTGCAAGGCACGCCTGATCAGGTCGACAAGATGCTGGAATGGATGCGCCACGGCCCGCCGGGTGCGCGCGTAACGGATTTCGAAAGCGAAGTGGCGTACATCGGCCGTCGCTTCGACCGGTTCGAACAACTCTGACGCGAACGCCCAGGCGGCTGACTCCATGACATCGACCAAGCCCAGCACACGCCTCGCCACGCCTCGCCACGCTCGACGACGCACCGCGCATCGTCGCGCTGCTCGCCCAGTTGGGTTACGAAACGCCGCTCGACATCGTTCGTCGCAATATCACGCTGTCGACGGCAGAGGGCGATGACGCCGCATTCGTCGCGCTCGACGAAAGTGAAAACATTGTGGGATGTATGGGATTGCACGCGCTCACCATGTTCCATCGGGCGGGGCGGCTGGGACGCATTACTGCGCTGGTGGTCGAGGAGAACGTGCGGGGTTCGGGCGTCGGGCACGCACTGATGGCGGCCGCTCACGCATGGTTCAACCAGCGGGGATGTGAGAAGTTCGAAGTGACGAGCAGCGACCATCGGGTCGCCGCACATCGCTTCTATGCGCGCCACGGCTATGCCCGGGACGGGCAGCGGCTCGCGCGCAAATGCCAGATCTGATGACGTTCAGACGAACGCCAGCGCTGACTTAATTCTTGTGACGGTAGTTGATGCGGCCCTTGCTCAGGTCGTAGGGCGACATTTCCAGCGTCACGCGGTCACCCGCGAGAATGCGAATGCGGTTCTTCTGCATGCGGCCGCTCGCATATGCCACCACTTCCACGCCGTTCTCGAGCGTGACGCGAAAGCGATTGTCCGGCAGCACATCCGAGACGTGTCCGCTGAATTCGATCAGTTCTTCCTTGGCCAATATCGTGTCCTCTTGAGGGTGCCGCTCGCGAGGGGCGCAGCACCGGTGTTACTGTAAGTTCGTTCGCCAATACCGCCCCCGCACCCGGAATCTGACGGGGGTGCACATCGAACGCCAAAAGGAGCCTACCCGGTGGACCGGCCATGAAGGCGTGCGGTGCACCGAAAAGCGGCGATGGTTCGAAGGAGCAAGGCACATTGCGGCAGTGCCGCAACGACGAGCAGTGCGTGTCGGGAGGGCGAAGACCGGTTCGGTCTGCGTCATCGGCACAGCGAGTGATCCGGCTCGCAGGACAGGGTGTCAGCGGCGCCGATAAAGCATTTCGCGATCGTCAGGCGATGATCGGCGAATTTTCGCCGATCCCGCAAGGATACGCCTTTCTGTGTCGCCCGTGTAGAAAAAATGGCTCACACCGACCCATTTGCACGCTTTTGTCGTCTATTTGTTGCGCAATGCATCAATGAGCCGCAGCGGGGCCTGTGCCGACGCCCAGACACGCGTTTGACTCGGGGTGAACGCCGATGTGACGCGCAACGCGCACTCATCTATGCTGTAAGTACCCGTAGCCCGCAGGAGGAATGACCATGAAAACAGTCGCTCAGATCCTGAAGTCCAAATCGGTCGACACGGTGTACAAAGTGCGCCCGTCCGATTCGGTACTCGATGCCCTGACCCTGATGGCCGAAGCGCGCATCGGCGCGGTGCTCGTCAGCGACGACGACCGCGCCATCGTCGGCATCTTCACCGAGCGCGATTACGCGCGAAAGGTCGCGCTGATGGGCCGCACGTCCGTCAACACGCCGATTCGCGACGTGATGACCTCCGCCGTACGCTACGTCCACCCCGAGCAGACCCTGGAAGAGTGCATGTCGCTGATGACCGAGCACCGCATTCGTCACTTGCCGGTCATGAAGGACGACCAGCTCGTCGGCCTGCTGTCCATCGGCGATCTGGTCAAGGCGATCATCTCGGACCAACAGTTCACCATCGACCAACTCGAGACGTACATCATGGGAGGCTCGGCCGCGCTCGTGGGAAGCACACCCTCGCGGCCCAGCTGATCGACTGCCCCTTGCGCAAACCTGCCACTGCGTCGCCCGGGGAGCGTTCGTCTCACCCGTCTGCGCAAAGAAAAACGCCACGACAGCGTTCGTACTGTCGTGGCGTTCTATTGGACGATTAAATCGTCCGCCGATCACGGCATCGGTCAGAAATCTTCCGCGTCGACGTCGTAGTTCGACGGCTCCCAACGGATCGCCAGCAGCGCGAGCAGACCGATGGCGGGCGCGGCAGCGATCACCCAGAACACCTTCGTCGACAGTGCTGCGGCCAGCACCGGGAACAGGAACAGTGAAACGGTCGAGCTGGCGCGCATAAGTGTCTGGTTGAAGCCGACGCCCACGCCGCGCAGCGACGTCGGGTAGCTCAGCGACGCGAACGTCATCGAGTGCGCGCCCGGGCCGAAGCCCTGCCCCAGCAGGAACAACGCGAGGAAGCCGAGCGCCCATGCCACCTGCACCGCGCCGTCCGGTTTGCCCACGAGCGCCAGACCGACGAGCGCCGTCAGTTGGAACGCGTAGCCCACGACCGTCAGCTTCCAGGCCCCGACCTTCGGCACGAGACGCACCCCCAGCAGGCCGCCGGTAAAGGCGAACAGCAGATTGAGGGCGAGCGACATCAGAATCGTGGTGAGCATCGACTGCGCGAGGAAGCTGGCGATGATCACCGGCAAGCCGAACGCCACCGCGTTGTAGGCGAACGATGAGGCCACGGCGATGATGGTCGCGAGCGTGGTACGACGCAGATACACGCCCTTGAGCAGCTTGCCGTAGTTGCTCCACGCCGCCGGACGCTTGGCCACCACGCGCTGGGCGTCCTTGGCCACGACGGCATCGATCCCGTAGGAACGCTTGAGAATCTTCGCGGCGGCGTCGAGGTCGCCCTGATTGGCGGCCCACACGGGCGATTCGCTCATATAACGGCTACGAACGGCGATGATCGCCAGCGCGGGGATCGCGCCGAAGCCGAGGATGATGCGCCAGAGCAGCGCACTATGCGACGCCGGCAGCAGCGAATAGCAAAGCAACACGAGCAAATAGGACCCGCATATCGCCGCGTACCAGGTAGGGCACCACATCGCGACCCGCGCCGCTTTGTTGCCACGTCCCTTGAGTTTCGAGAACTCGGCGAGGAAGGCCATCGCCACAGGCAGGTCGATCCCGACGCCCAGCCCCATCACGAAGCGCGCACCGGCGAGCACGTATTCGTTCGGCGCCAGTGCGCAAGCGATGGCCGCGATGACGAAGCACAGCATGTCGGCCATGAACACGCGGTAACGGCCGATGCGATCGGTGAAATATCCGCCGAGGAACGCGCCGACGATGGCGCCGAACGTGATGGCCGACGCCACCATGCCCGTGCCTGCCGGCGTCAGTTGAAACTCTCGGGTGACGTCCTTGAGGCCGAACGCGAGTGCGCCGAGGTCGTAAGCATCGAGGAACACACCGCCCAGGGCGATGGCCACGATCCAGCGGGCGTTCGATACGCGCGCGCCGCCTTCGTTGACGAGTTGCGCCACATCGGCGGCGGAACGAATGACGGCGGGACCACCGGTGCGCGCGGCGGGCGTTGCCGCGGCACTCGTCTGGGCCGGTACCGCGGAAGACAGGGAAACGTCGACTGACATGGGACTAAGCTAGGAAACGGGAGAAAGCAGGAAAAAAGCGAACGCCAAAGGTCGCGATGTTACCGCTTGGTACCGCCGCCACCCAAGAGCTTTCTGGTTATATGCTTAGACGAAACCCGCGCTGCACGCCAATTTTTTGGGATCTAGCACCAATATCTCTCGCATTACTCCCAAATTTGTAGCGAATCCCACTCACTGATTAAGCAATCGCAGAGTATGACCCCATGTCTCACCGGACGGGAATATGATCGAGTTATCCCTCAAATCCGATGCGTGGTCCGGCAAAGCCGCGCGCGGAGGGGATCAGCAGACGTGCACAGTCTTTAACAGACGCTTACCTTTTCTTACAGCAGGAAGTTCTGCGGAACCCTACATTCCGCATCGTGGTCGCAATAGATGTGCCACATGGTGCGCAAGCGAAGCCGGATGGCGACCCGCGCACACCACCAAGAATCAACACCTCACGCTCACGAGGAAGATCCAAAATGAAGATCAAAGCGCTTACGGGAATCAGCGCGGCATTGGCCGCTGTCATGTTGGCCGGCTGCGTGGCGCCCGGCCCGCAATACGGATACCAACAGCAGGGTTACCAGCAGGGATATCAACAGCCCGGCTATCAACAAGGCTATCAACCACCGCAACAGCAGGGTGCGCTGTACGGCACGGTCCAGTCGATCGAGCAACTGAACGGCCCGAATAACAGCCCGAACATTCTGGGTACGGTGCTCGGCGCAGCCGCCGGCGGCCTGCTCGGCAACACGATGGGCGGCGGACGCGGGCGCACGGCCACCACCATCGCCGGTGCGGCCATCGGCGGTATTGCGGGCAATCGCATCGAGAACAACATGGGCGAGCCGAACGTGCTTTACCGCATCACGGTGCGTCTGGACGACGGTCGTGTCGCCACGGTCACGCAAGCGCCGCCGCTGCGCGTGCAGCAAGGCCAGCGTGCAGCGGTCTCGAACGATACGGTGTACCCGTACTGAGCGAGTCAGCGAAGGCAGGATCAGCCAGGGCGAACAGGACCTCGATCCCGCTCGTCGGCAAAATCGAACGCCCGCCGGGATTTCCCGGCGGGCGTTTTCTATTGTTGCCGATACAACACGCGCGACGAATTATGTCCGGGGGGACGCCCGGGGGACGGCGGCAAACCATAATTGACGGCCAATGCACGGTCATACGCAAAGCGAATTTGACCTGCTAAGATACGCGCGAAAATCGGCGTAACAATCGGCACAAACATCGTGCGACCATCGGAGGGCCCCCGCCGTTCCGGAACTTTGCCGAGTCCGTCAGTAACCGCTACCCTTCGAATCTCGTCATGTCGACTCAGACGACTTACCACCATCGGCTCTTCATGGCGATGGTCGGCGGCTTCAGCGCAGTGCTCAACGCGGGCGCCTTCTTTACCGTTCTGCGGCTCAACGGTCACAACCCCTATACCCCATACGGCCTGACGCTCGTCTGCGCACTGGCGGCGACGGCGTTCATCGTCTTCGCACGTTTTCATCTGCTCGCCAGCGCCCGGAACCTTGGCTGGATGCTCGGACGCGGCGCCATGCGCTGGTGCCGTCTGCTTGTCACCGCCATCGTCCTGCTGTTCCTGACGTACGAAAGCACGGAAGACGTGCGCATGATGGTCGGCCAGTGGGTGTTGCTGGCGCTGCCGCTGCAAATGATCGGACTCGCGGTGCTGCGCGGCATGGCCCATAGCATCAACAATGCGCCCGGCAATCAACGTCGCGCGGCATTCTTCGGGCTCGGGCCCGAGGCACGCAAGCTCAATCTGCGTCTGCAACGCTCGCCCATTCTCGGCATTCAAGTCGCGGGCTACTACAACGACGCGCCCATCGCGCCTGAAGACGGCGAAGTGCTGCCCCCGTATCTCGGCCGCTACGACGCCGCTGCGGCGCACATTCAGGCGAACGAATACGAAATCGTCTTCATCGCCATCGGTCAACAAGACAACAAGGAACTCACCGGCGAGATCGTGCAACGTCTGTACGATTCGACGGCCGCCATCTATCTGCTGCCCGAATTCCGCTTCCCCGGCGATCTGCCGATGACGAGCACCGACCTCGCCGGCGTGCCGTTGCTCGCACTGCACGACATCACGGTGCAGGGGCTGCTGCGCATGATCAAACGCAGTATCGATGTCGTCGGTGCCGCGGCGATTCTCGTGTTGCTGAGCCCCGTGATGATCGCGGTCGCCGTTGCGGTGCGTCTCGACTCCCCGGGGCCGGTCCTGTTCCGTCAGCGCCGCTATGGCGAGCGCGGCGAGCCGATCGTCATCCACAAGTTTCGTTCGATGCGCGTGATTCAACCGGAAGACGCGGCCGCCGCGGCCACGGGCGGCCTGCGTCAGGCGCACGCGGGCGACAGCCGCATCACGCCGATCGGCAAGCACCTGCGCCGCACGTCGCTTGACGAACTGCCGCAATTGTTCGATGTGCTGGCAGGTTCGATGAGTCTCGTCGGTCCGCGCCCGCACGCCGAAGAACACAATGAGATGTACCGTCGCATGATTCCCGGTTACATGCTGCGTCACAGCGTGAAGCCGGGGATTACGGGATGGGCGCAGATCAACGGTCTGCGCGGGGAGACCGACACGCCGGACAAGATGCAGCGACGCGTGGAATACGACCGTTACTACATTACGCACTGGTCGTTGTGGCTCGACATCAAGATTCTGCTCAAGACGATTCCCGTCATGGTGACGGGACGCAACGCCGTCTGAACCGACGGCGCGGCGCGTCTCTCAATGCATCAGATTCGCTGACACGACAACTGCGACGGCAATTGCAAGCGATTGCAAGCGATTACCAGCAACGTGCAACGGCGCTCATTCGCGACCAAGCGCGCGCCACTGCCGCCAGCAGATGCCGATAAATCGCCGGTCTTCGACGAGGTAACGACGCCACATGCGACCCGGGTCCTGCAAGATGCGGTACATCCACTCGCACCCCGTGCGCTGCATCCACTTGGGTGCACGCTTTTGCATGCCCGCGGCGAACTCGATGGCCGCGCCCACGCAGAGCATCACGCCGCCGGGCATGGTCGGCGCATACGCCATGGCCCAGCGTTCCTGCTTGGGCATGCCCAGACACACGAAGATGAGATCGGGCGCCGCGTCGCGAACGCGTTGCGCGATGTCCTGCCCCTCGGGACCGGTCGGATCGAACGTCATCGACGGAATCATCAGCGTGAAATCGAGCCCCGGGAAACGCTGCGACAGCCCGGCCGTCAATTGCGCTTCCTGCCCGGGGCGGCCGCCCACGAAGACTGCACGACGTCCCGACGCGCGCGCCCGGTCGCACAACGCGGGCAACAGGTCAGCGCCGGTCACGCGCCCCGGCAACGGTCTGCCGAAAAGCCGACTCGCCCAGATGATGGGCATGCCGTCAGCGAAGAGGAAATCGGCCTTGCGGTACTCCTGCTTGAATTCGGGCAGTACGTCGAGCCGCACGATGTGGTCGACGTTGGGCGTCACCACGATGCGCGAGCGTCCGTCGCGAAGCGCAGCGGCATGCGTGAGCACGTCCACCGCCTGCTCGAACGGCACGGCGGCGATGTTCAGGCCAAACAGCGCGACATTGGGCTCGAAGATTTCGCGAGCATTAGCGTGTGGCGCAGTTTTCAATTCAGTGTCACGGCTCATGACCTATCGTGTTCCCCTTATCCGGCGAATCCAGCGTTTCCCGCATGCGCCCATCGTCCAGCAGTACCGGCGACGTTCAATGGCAGGCACGATAGTAGCAGCGCGTCTGCGCTGCGTCAGTGACACTTTTGATGAGATGTCGCGTATTTCACGACGACAACCCGAAGAAAAATATCGCGACCAATGATCCTCGACGCTCACGACATTCCTTCCGGCTCGCAACTGCAAGCGGATCTGTGCATTGCGGGTGCGGGTGCGGCCGGCATCACGCTGGCGCTCTCACTCGAAGCCAGCGGGCTCGACGTGGTGCTGCTCGAAAGTGGCGCCGACACGCCCGAGCCTGCCGTGCAGCAGCTCTACACCGGCACCGTCGAAGACGCGCGCCTGCATCCCCCTGCCGACAGCTACCGCGTGCGCCGCTTCGGAGGATCGACCACCTTGTGGGGCGGGCGCTGCATGCCGCTCGACGCCATCGACTTCGAAGCCCGCGACTACGTGCCGCACAGCGGCTGGCCCATCGGACTCGACGATCTGATGCCGTGGTACGGGCAGGCCAATGCCTTGTGCGAAGCGGGTGAATTCGCTTACACCGCCGACCAGGCGTTCCCGCGTGCGTCGAACCCGTCGCGCCCGATGATCGGCGGCTTCGACAGCGATGTATTCTCGACGAACACGCTGGAGAGGTTTAGTTGTCCGACGGATTTCGGCAGTCGTTATCGCGCCCGTCTCGCCAAAGGCCGGGTCCGGGTCATTCAGCATGCGAACCTCTGCCATCTGCCGATGCAGGACGGCCAGACACGACTCGTCGGCCCCGCGCAGGTCAAGACGCTCGACGGCAAGCCGTTCACCGTCGCCGCACGCGCTTACGTGCTCGCGACCGGCGGCCTCGAAGTGCCGCGCCTGCTGCTCAACAGCCCCGGCGCGAGCGGTCGCGGGCTGGGCAATGCGCATGACGTCGTGGGCCGCTACTACATGAGCCATCTGGCGGGGACCATCGGCACGATGGATCTGTCGGGTGCGACGTCCGTCTGGCATGGCTACGATATCTCGGACGAAGGGATCTACTGCCGTCGACGACTGGCGTTGCGTGCGCCGGCACAGCACGCGTTGCATGCCGGCAACTTCATCGCGCGCCTGCATCACCCGCGCATTCCGGATGCCGGTCACGGCAACGGCATTCTCTCGGCGCTGTATCTCGCGCGTCCGATCGTGCCGTACGAATACGCCAAACGGCTGTATGGCGACGCGCCCGGCGGCATCGGCAACTGGCTCGCGCACGCCCGCAACGTGATCACGGACGTGCCCAACACCGTGCGCTTCCTCACGCACTGGGCGATGCATCGCACGCTCGCCACACGCAAGTTTCCATCGGTCATCGTGCGCCCGGCCAACCTGCGCTTCAGTCTGGACTTTCACGCCGAGCAGGTGCCCTACGAAAACAGTCGCGTAACGTTGGGCGACGAGCGCGATGCACTCGGCATGCGACGCATCCACATCGACTGGCGCTACACGTCGCAGGACGTCGCCACCGTGACGCGCGCCCTGGCCGCGCTGGCGCAGGAAATCGAGCGCACCGGCGTCGGCCGCTTCTCGTACGACCCTGCCGAAGTGGAAGCCGAAATGACACGCTACGGCGCCTATGGCGGCCATCATATCGGCACGGCGCGCATGGGTGACGATCCGCGCACCAGCGTGGTCAACGCGGATGGACGCCTGCATGAGACCGACAACGTGTTCGTTGCAGGCGCTGCGGTCTTTCCGACGTCGGGCCAGGCGAACCCCACATTGAGCCTCGTCGCGCTGGCGCTGCGCCTTGCCGACCATTTGCAGGGGCGGGCGAACGTGAGTGCACTGCCCTCGCCCGCGACATCGGCCACATCCGCCCTCCAGACTTCTTCGACTCCTACGTGACCCCGTCCGCCTTATGAAAGCTCGCATTCTTGTCACCGGCGCGACCGGCTTCATCGGCCGCCATGTCGTCAACGCCCTTGCCGCCAGCGCATGGGCCGAACCCGTCGCGGCTTCGCGTCGTGCCGACGCCGGCATGCGCGCCGTCGATGCGCTCTCCGCCACCTCGCTAGGCGCCGCACTGGCCGACGTCGACGCGCTGGTGAACTGCGTCGCGGGCTCGCCCGAGACCATCGTCGCCAATGCCCGCGCACTGCGCGAGGCGCTCGACGCCGTCGGCAAGCCCATGCCCGTCGTCTACTTCAGCTCGATGGCCGTGTACGGCACGGCCGAAGGCCACATCGACGAATCCGCCGCACTCGAAGGCGCAAGCCCTTACGGCATGGCGAAGGTGGAAGCCGAGACATTGCTCGCCGGACTGCGGACGGTCTCGCTGCTGCGCCCCGGATGCGTCTACGG
The DNA here is from genome assembly GCF_022696215.1 of Pandoraea sp. LA3. Classification (NCBI taxonomy): domain Bacteria; kingdom Pseudomonadati; phylum Pseudomonadota; class Betaproteobacteria; order Burkholderiales; family Burkholderiaceae; genus Pandoraea; species Pandoraea sp. LA3. The sequence continues at coordinate 9,992 of NZ_PTPY01000012.1, forward strand.
CGGTGGCAGCCCGCAATGGTCGGAACGCATTGCCGAACTGCTGCGCGCAGGGCGTCTCGGCGACCTCGGCGCAGCGGGTGACGCGCACAGCAACCTCGTGCATGTGGACGATGTCGTGAAGGTCGTCATGAGTGCGTTGCGCCGCCCCGAAGCGGGCGGGCAGGCCTACAACCTCGCCATGACCGACGCCCCGCGCTGGAACGATTACTTCGTGGCGTATGCCATGGCGCTGGGGGCAACGCCGGTGAAGCGCATCGGTGGACGACGTCTGAAGATCGAGACGAAACTCGTGGCGCCCGCGCTCAAGATTGCCGAGATTCTGGGACGCAAGGTCGGTGTGAAGGGATTGCCGCCGCCGTTGCCGCCGTCGCTCGCGCGCCTGTGGCAGCAGGACATCTGTCTCGATGCGCGCCGCGCCGAACAGGCCTTCGGTGTGACATGGACACCGTGGCGCGAAGCCGTCAAAGCGGAGGCCGCACGCGCCTGACCGATGGCGACGGGCGGGGTGCGATGCCGACCCGCCTGCCCCCACGGTGATGCCGCTGACGGTACGCCTCAGCGTCTCAGCGCATCAATCAACTCATCAATCAGCGCATCCGCGACTTAACGCCGCGTCAGCCGCCCCACCGTCCAGTGCCACAGCGTGGCGAACGGCGACACGCCGAGCAAGCGGCGAGCTGCCCACGCGGCGGCCGCACCGTTCACGGCAATCGCCAGCGACGCCGCCACCGACGCGCCCACACTGCCGCCCATCGGCGTGAGCACCGCGAGCCCCAGCAGCAGCACCACGACCGACACCACGTTGATGCGCATGAGCGCACGCGTGTGCGCCGTCATGCCGAGCAGTTCCGGCATCGCCGTGAAACAGGCCGCCGCGATCTGCCCGAGCGCCAGCACGCGTAAGGCGCTCGCGCCGTCGTCGAATCCGTGACCGAACAGGCTCAGCAGGAAGTGCGGCACGAGCAGCATGCCCAGCGTCACGGGCAACGCCAGGCACAGCACCAGCCCGATGGCTTGCGCCGCACTGCGCTCCAGCCCCGGCAGATCCTGACGCGCATAAAGGCTGGCGAATCGCGGCGCGGCCATGCCCGTCACACCGCTGATCAGAATGTTGACGACGAGCGCCAGACGCCATGCCAGCGCGAACAGGCCTGTCTCGCGCGACGACGCGACGATGCCCAGCACAATCGCCGGCGCCGACGTAATCAGCAGCTTGGTGAGTTCGAGCGTGAACAGCGAGAGGCCGGGCTTGAGCAAGCCGGGGACCGCCCCGTGCGGCTCGCCGGCCGGCACCTCGCGCAGGAATCGCCGCAGCAACACCGCCCCCACGATCGCCGCGACGGTAAAGCTCGCCGCCGTGAGGACCAGCGTGTTGGCCACCGTCAATTTGCCCGTCGTCACCAGCGGAATCGCCGCCACACAGAAAATCGCGGGCCACAGCCACGAGTAGATCATCTGGCTGAAGCCCACGCGCTGCAATCCGGCGAGCGCACCGGCAATGGCCGCCCCCATGTTTTGCGGGACGAACGACAGCGCACCGAGCATGAGCGGCACCACCAGTTCGGGCTTCTTGAGGATGTCGTTGGCAAAGAGCGCCGCCCCGCCTGCGAGCAGAATCGACACCGCGGCCGACGCCAGAAAGACATGCCCCAGCGCCCGGCGAATCGTCGGCCTGACGGCGGCGGCGTCACCGGCGGCGACATCCATCGCCAACTGACGCGTCAGCGCCTGATCGATGCCGAGGCGTCCGAACCCGGCGAGCGCCACCATCGTGCTGAAGACGATGTAGAAATTCCCGGTCTCGACGACGCCCAGCGCCGCCGCGATCAGCAGGTGAAAACCGTAGCGACTCGGCAGATCCAGCAGGCGGACCCCGAGACTGATCACGCTGCCGCGAATCATCGAAGCGCCGGACTTGCCCGACGCAGGTGTCGGTGACGGCGATGGCGACGACGTCCGGTTCATCTCAATTCACCGCCTTTCGCAGCACGAAGAGCATGATGCTCTGCGGCGGCAGATCGGCGTGCAATTCGCCGCCGGAAACCTCGGCATCCGGCGCACGCGCGAGCTTGTTGTCCACCAGTTGCCAGACCTCGCTCGTGCCTGCCGCCGCAAAGTTGGCGACCGAGACCGTGGCCTGCGCCGCGCGATCGAGTTGCTTGTTGACGACGACGATGGTCATCGCGCCATCCTTCGCGCGCAGCGCCGCGAAGGCCGACACGGTATCCGGATCGGGCACCGTAGCCGACACGCTCGTCGAGCCGAATTCGCCGCCTTTATCGTCGTAATTGCGATACAGCTTGATCGCCTTGTAGACCGGCATCGACGGATCGAGCGTGCCCCAGCGCGTGGCCATGTCCAGCCGCTCGCGGCCGAAGATGCCGAGAATGTCGGCCTGCGCCGTCGCGCCGTTCATGCGCGTGTCCGCGCCCCAGTTGTATTCGGTGAGCGCGATGGGCGTGCCGGGGTAGTAATACGTGTCGACCCACTGACGCATCATCGGAATCAACGCGACCACGCTGTTGATCCACGTCGGATCCTTGTAATTCGGGTCCCACAGATTGCGTGTCGAGCGGTTGCGCATCAGCGCAATGGCCGTCGAGTTGCCGTCCGCCGGTTCTTCGTACTCTTTGCTCTGCGGATAAAAGTGCAGGCTGAAGATGTCGACCGGACGACCGGCCTTCTTCCACTGCGTGAGCAGCCAGGGAATGTACGACATGCCGCCGGTTTCTTTCAGCCGGTCGGGCGCCTGCGCGTAACCATGCGTGACCGAATACTGCTGATCGAAGCCGCTGTACAGATAGCCGTTCCAGCCCCACTCTTCAGGCGCGAGCACCTTGGCATGCGGATCAGCCGCCTTCACCGCACGCGAATAGGCGATCACCTTGGCGGCGATCTCGCTGGCGTGCGCCCCCGTGGGGTGCGAGTTGTTGTGGATCAACTGCCACAGACTCGGCTCGTTATCCATCGCGTAGTACTTCACGCCGCCCGCGTTGGCCGGACCGAACTGCTGCACCAGCGCGCTCACACGCGCCTGCTGGCTCGCGGGATCGTCGGGCACGGTGGCGTCGTCCGGATCGTTCACCACGGGCGTGCCGTCGCGCAGAATGCCGTTACCGGCGTCGGTCATGCCGTCCACGTCGTGGTTCTGCTGCGGACCGTACTTGATGATGGAATAGCTCGCGAGCCGGTCGCGCGAACGCGAGAGCGTAGCCACGCGGCCGAGCATGGAGATGGTGATGATCGGCTGCGCGCCGGCGGCCTGCGTCAATGCGACGAAACGGTCGCCGAACTGGTCGTTGATGTCCGTCGGATTCACCGGAAGACTCTCGTAATACCAGTCGCGACCGGCGTTACGCGCGTCGAGCCGCCAGTTGTAGGCCGATGCGCTGTTGCCGCCCGAACGGTTCAGCGGCGCACGCAGATCCTGCAACATCGCCGTCGTGCCGAAATTGACGCCGTAGATCAACGGATTGATCGGATGGCGGTTCGCCGCCGCATCCACCGCGATCGAGACCGGCAACGGCCCGCCCGGCGTGGCCTTGGTACAGGCCGCAGACGACAGCAGCACAGCCGCACCCACGAATTGAATCAGTCGGGCAAATCCGATTCGCCCAATACGCGCACTACGGCGCGGCAACACGCGCATGAAGACTCCGGGGGACAGCACGATGATCGAATCCGCCTTCTCGCCAGATGTAGACGAAGATCGCCAGAATGACCGCCGTTTCGCCTGGCGCAAGCGTTGGCGGATAGAAGAACGAGACCAGCAGCACGAAGACCAGATAGTCGTACAGCGCGCCGAGGAAATCGTCTTCGACTTCCGCGCGCAGGCGCCGGTAGAAAAACAGGCCGCGCAACTGAAAACACAGAATGACGAGCGCACCGAGCAGGCCGTACTCGAACACGATCCCCAGCCACGTAATGTCGGCAAGGAAGAAGAAGTGGTGGAAATAGGTGGTCAGCGTGTCGCCGCTCGCGGGACTGATCGTGCCCACGCCGAACAGCCAGCGCAGTGAGTCATTGCCGAGAAAGCGCGTCGCGAGCAGCGCCGAGATACGGCGCGTGTCGAAGCCGGTTTCGGAATTCGCGCTGAAGATGGTCGCCAGATACCCCATCGAAAACACCCCGACCAGCACGATGGGCGCCACGAGCATGAGGCCGATGCGCGCACGCGGACGCGCCCAGACGAACGTATTGATGACCAGAACGCCCATGATGCCGATCGCCAGCGCACGCGACTTCACGATCAGCAACGCGACCGCCAGCCCGATCAGTACGCTGATGAGATAACCGACGTTACGCTCGAAGAACGCGCGGCGGTAGCAGAAGAACAGCAGGATGAACGGGAAGTACATCGACATGCGGATACGGTGTCCGCGACTGTCGCTGGTGAAGAACGGCGCCTGTCCGAAGACGTAGGTTTCCTTGTACCAGTCGGCGGGCACCAGCAGCCACATGAGAATCAACGCGCCCACGATGACCGCGCCGAGAATCACGAAACTGCGCCCCAGCTCCTGCAACGTGGGCTTGAGCATCAGGAGCAGTGCCAGAAAGGAAAAGAAATACAGAATCGGCAGCAGTTTCACCTGCGCTGTCACACTGGTGAAAAAACTCTCGTTGAAGTAGATGACGGCGGCGAAGCTCGGCACCAGCACCAGCCATGCAAAGCTCAGCAGCACCTGTCGCGTCAGCGGGAAGCGCGGCTGGCTGCCCAGACGCAGCACCAGTGGCAGCGTCAGTATCGGGAACGCCTTCGAGAGCGCCCACAACGGGTACAGCGTCGCGATGTAGTGGAACGTCTGCCCGAAGAGCGGCAGAAGCACCACCAGGCACCCGACGACGAAGGTGCGCGGCAGGCCGCCCGCGAACACGGCCGGCAGGTCGTCCGGGACTGGCGTCCCGTGCGTCGCATCGGTCGGGTTACCGGGGCGGGTATCCATGTCGAGAGGTGGCTGCGCGGCTGTCACGAAGCGGTTGAATTCGGTGGTTAGACTTGCACGATTTGCCTGGCCGACGGCGAAATCGCCGGGATCGACCGAGATGACGCCGGGTGTCGCGAATCGCTCGCGACGCCCGGCACCGGACGATCAGAAGCTGCGAGCGCCGTTGATGTCGTAGTTGACGTTCTTGTTGAACGGCAGCCCCTTGTTGATGTACTGGTCGACCCACAGGTCCACTTCCGCGATCGCCGACTTCGGCACGAAGATCGTGTCGTTCGATTGCAGAACGATGTCCTGCGCCGGATCGCCCTGCTGCGTGAGCGCCTTGACGTCGATCGTGCGCAACATCGGACGGCCGTCCGGGCTGCGGCGAATCAGCACGATTTCGCCGGTCCGTGCGGTATCGAGCAGGCCCTGGGCGGTGATGATCGCCTGCATCACGCTCATGCCGGGCGTGAGTGCGAGTTCGCCGGGCTTGCCGACTTCACCGCCGACGAACACGTGTGCGGCGGTCTGCGTCACGGCGACCATGGCCATCGCGTTCGCGGTCATGTGATTGGCCGCGAGCGCGCGGTTGACCGTATCGCCGAACTGCGCGAGCGTCTGGCCGGCTGCCGGAAGATTGCCGGCAAACGGCATGGCCACGGTGCCGTCAGGTGCGACGCGGCCCTTGTAGTTGAGCTCGATGTTGAACGGCAGCACGACGGAAATGTCGTCGCCAGCCAACAGTCGGTACGGCGAAGGTGTCGTCGAGTCGACCCACGTCGCAAAGCGGTCGGTTTGCTGGTATTTGGTGTCGACCCAGGTATGGGTGCAGGCCGTCAGCGTCATCAGCGCCAGTACGCAGGCCGGGCGGAGCATGTTCATGGGACAGATGGCACGAGGCCGGGGTGGTTGCACAGTTTGGACCGTACTCTAGTGCACTTCTGTCGTCTCGCCAAGCACGATAAATCAGCGTCGGATTTAGGATAATGCCGGATTTAGGGGGACTTTCCGGGGACTTTCTTGCGTAAGATATGCGCCTTGAAACCATCAACAATGGCCGGGCAACCTTTCCGCTTCTTGCATCCCTATGGCAATTACGACTCGAACAAGGCCTGACCGGCACGCCGCGGTCGTCGACGTGACGATCCGGGATTATCTCAACACCCTTTTTTACTACCGCAAGATCGCGACGACGGTGTTCCTCGCCATCGTGGCGCTCGGCGTGCTCGTGGCGCTCTTCGTGCCGATTCCGTATCGCGCACAGGCCACACTGCTCGTCCTCAATGCGGGCTACTACGACCAGACGAACAATCCGAACGGCGGCGTGTCGCTGCAACCCCCGCCGGGACAGCTCAACGGCGTGGAAGCGCAGATTCTGTCGAGCCCGGAACTGCATCGCGACGTCATTCTGTCGAAACTCGGCCCCGGCGCGACGGCAAGCGACATCGACCGCGAATTGCAGAATTTCGAGAAACGCCTGCATATCGAGCAGAACGATCTCGCGAACACCATCACGCTGACGTACTCGGACACCGATCCGAAGGCGGCAGCCGATGCGCTCGCCCGTCTGCTGGACAAGTACTTCCGCCAGCGCGCCTCGATCTTCACCTCGGGCCGCGTCAATCTGCTGGTCAGCCAGCGTGACGATGTCGGCAAGCAACTCGACAAGGCCGACGCGGATCTGCTCGCGTTCCAGAAGAAACACGGCATCGTGAAGATCGACGACCAGACCTCGCGCGCCGTGCTGCTCGAATCTCAGCTCGTGCAGCGCAAGCTGGAGACGGATGCCAAACTCGCACAGGACCGCAGTGAACTGAAGTCGCTGCAAACGTCCACGAAGGAAGTGCGCTCGACGATTCCGATCTACACGGACGATTCCGAGACCAGCCGCGCGATCAACATCCTGCAAGGCTCGCTGAGCGAACTCGAGAACAAGCGTGCGGACTACGCGTCGCGCTACATGGCGACGTCCCCGTTCGTCGTGCAGCTCGACAAGCAGATCGCCGACATGCGCGCGAACATCGCGAAGCAGCGTCAGGAGATGATGACCGCGACACGTCTCGGTCATAACAACTACTACGACGTAGTGCAGGAACGTCTGGCGGTGCTCAACGCGAGCATTGCCGGAGGTCTCGCGCAACAGGCTGCGCTCGATGCGCAGATCAAGGAAACGCGCGACAAGCTGCAAGGCATGAGCGACGTGTCGAGCCAGTTGAGCCAGTTGCAGGCGCGTCGCGACATTCTGGCAGACAGCTTCAAGGACCGCTCGCGTCAGGTCGAACTCGCGCGGGTGCAGCAGGGTCAGGTCAGCCAGATCAACGGCACCAACGTGCGCGTGATTCAGGCGCCGTTCCCGCCGTCGCAACGCAGCGTGTCGGCCAGTCTGCTGATCGCCGCCTCGATTGCCGCCGGTTTGCTGCTCTCCGCACTGACAGTGCTGATCCTGTCGAGCCTGCGTGAGACCTTCCTGAGCCCCGAACAAGTCGAGCGTGCCCTGCTGTTGCCGGTGGTGAATGCGCCGGTCCTGCTCGGTGGTGAACGGCGTGGTGCGGCAGCGGGTGTGGCAGGTGCCGCTGGGGGGATGGCGGCTGGCGTCGCGAACGCGGAACCCGCCTACTCACGTCCCGCTCACCTGGCTTACGGCCGCATGATCGCTGCGATCAACAGCAGCACCAGCGCGCATGCCAAGGTCGTCATGGCCTTGTCGACGGGCAAAAACGATGGCCTCTCGTCCGTCATTCAGGGTCTGACAAGCGAACTGGAACACCGCTCGGGCAAGCCGATCCTGATTCTGGACATCGCCTCGACGCCGGACGCGCCGATGTATGGCAAGCCGAACGCACAAGGGCTGCTGGCATGGCCGTCGAATGGCGGCAGCGGCACGGCAAGCACCGATGCCACGGCGCCGGTCGCCGCCGACGAATCCAATGGCATGCTTGCGGACATCGTCTTCACGCGCGTCGAGGGTCACAACATCGTCGTGGCGCAGCCGCGCAGCGGCGCGATTCCGTCGTCGTGGCAGCAAGTCACCCGCCTGTTCGACGCGCTGCGCGACTCGCACGACTACATCGTCGTGCATGCTCCGCCGTCGAGCCAGTCGTTCACCGGCATCGAGAACGCGTCGCTGGCCGACGCCACGGTGCTCGTGGTGCGCGCCGAAGCCACGCGCAAACCGGTCATCGCCGGTCTCAAGGCGCAGGTGGAAGACGCAGGCGGACGACTCATCGGTGTGGCGCTCACGCATCGTCGCGGATATATTCCGAGCTTCATCTACCGGTTCTTCTAGCCGTCGGTTCAGACCATCATGCAACAAATCAGCGCGATCCTGCCGATCAAGACCCGAGGAAGGCATTACGCCGACAACATCGGCCGTTGTGACATCCTCTTCTCGTCGCTGCGCCACTTCACGACGCCGGACCTGTTCCATCGCTTCGTGATCATCGTGCCGCACGACGAAGTCGAGGAAGTGCGCGGCTACGCCAAGGCGTGGTCCGACTTCCCCATCGAGGTAATCGACGAATCGCTGTACATGGGCGCGTTCAACGAGTTCTCGCAGCGGCACCAGATTCGCAACTGGCATCGGCAGCAGATCATCAAGATCAACGCGCCGGAATGGATCGAGACCGAGTACTTCCTGATCTTCGATCCGGATTGCTTCGCCACGCACGCGTTCGACTACGACTCGCTGATCTCCGACGGACGGGCGATCACGCACCTCAAGGGGCGCAGCGTCGAGCCGTATTACTGGGAGGCGTCGGCCAAGCTGCTCGACGTCGAACCGCATCTGGACCGTGAAGGGGTCTGGTGGACGCCCGCGACGCTCTCGCGCTCGCTGTGCCTGTCGTTGCAGGAGCGGCTCGAAGCCGTGAACGGCACCGACTGGAAGCGCGTGCTGCTCGCGAACTACGCCATCGACTGGACGGAATACACGCTGTACTGGCTCAACGCCGAGCGCGCCGGACTGCTCGACAAGTACCACACGCAAGCGGTGCCGCCGCAGCGCACGCTGCACGCCGACGAAAGCGTGTGGTTTGCCGACAAGATGCAGGAGTGGGACGCCGCGCATTACTTCGCGCCGGAGAGCGACGGGCTGTTCGCCGTGGTTCAGAGCAACACGAAGATCCCGCTCGATCAGGTCGTGGCGAAGCTGTCTCCGTACTTCCCGATCCAGATTCAGCCGTACGAGCGGCACGTGGATCCGGCACTCAAGGGCGCGGAGTTGTACTCGGCAGTCGTACGCAAGGGACTCAAGATGCTCAAGAAGGTGTTGGGCAACGGCGCGGGCATCAAATAACGCCAACCGTCCCAAAGATCAACAGGACCCGATTCGATGAGCAGTACGGGCAGCGCCAAAGGCCGGATGGTCGGCATCGAGATTCTGCGATTTTTCAGCGCGTTCGCGGTGCTCATCTGGCATTACCAGCATTTCTTCTTTCAGCCGCAAACGGCATCCATCGAGGTGGTTCGCAGCGCCCAGCCGCTCTACGGGCTGCTGCATCCGTTCTACGATTTCGGATGGCTCGGGGTCAATGTCTTCTGGACGATCTCCGGCTTCATCTTCTTCAATCGCTATCTGACGAAGATCGCGGCAGGCAAGGTCTCCGGTGGTCTGTTCTTCCTGAATCGCTTCTCGCGGCTCTATCCGCTGCACATCGTGACGCTCGTCGCCGTGGCGCTATTGCAGGCGTATTACGTGCAGCACAATGCGGCGTTCTTCATCTATCCGTACAACACGCCGTACGACTTTTTCGTCAACGTCATCTTCGCGTCCGGATGGCTCACGCCTTACACCGACTCGTTCAACGGGCCGGTATGGAGTGTGTCGACGGAAATCGTGATTTACGTCGCGTTCTTCCTGCTGGCGCGTTTTTTCCGCATCGGACTGGCGTGGACGCTGGCGATCATGTGCCTTTCGGCCGCCGCAGGTGGTCTGCTGATCCATCAGCACGTCAAGGGCAGCGAAGCGAACATCGTGTTCTGCGCCTTCTATTTCTTCATGGGCGGCGCAGTGCATCTGCTCTACGAGCGGTTGCGCGACGTGATCGAAGCGCACCGTCCGGCGACGGTGTTGCTGTGCTGTGCGGCGTACGTGGGGTTGATTGTCGTGTGCGCGCTCTTCGGCGGCACGAAGTATCTGGCGGCGACAGTCATCGCGCCGGTCTCGATCGTGCTGCTGCATGCCATCGAGCCGTGGATACCGGAGCGGCTGGCGGCGCCCATCGCCAATCTCGGCAATACGACCTATTCCAGCTATCTGATTCACTTCCCGCTGCAACTCACGACCGTGATCGTGCTGCAACGGCTGGGGATGTCCAGCGCGACGGCGGCGATGAGCCCGTGGTTCCTGGCGGCGTATCTGATCGTCGTTTTCGCGCTCGCCCGAGTCGTCTTCCGGGTGTGGGAAGCACCGGCGCAGACGTTCCTTCGGCGACGTCTGGCCTGGATCGGCGCTCCCGAGAAGGCGCGCTGACGACGGCCGGGCGGTCGATCCGGCGTCGGGTGAACAAGGCGCGCGGCAGGCTGACGCCGTGCGCGCCCGCAGGGCTCAATGATGATGATGGTGGTGATGCGACCAGAGCGGATCCATCGAATCGACGAACGACGCGACGGCATCCTTGTCGCCCGTGGCGTGGCGCATCAACTGGCCGCACTTGCACCAGCCCTGATAGGGCGTGATATGCGAGCAGGCGGTCGTCTTCTGCAAATACAGCGTGACGGGTTTCGCGCACTTGGTGCACTTGAACTTGAGGGTCAGGGCAGGTTTGCTCATCGGAGATCCATAGCAAAAAGCCGGATGTCGTGAAGACACCCGGCTTTTTTGACTTTGTACTGCGTTTGTACCGCGTTACCGCGTTCATATCGCGTTAGCGAATCTGACGCCGGTCGGCTTCGATGTGTCGATTGTCACACCGCTACCGTTGGATGGCGTCCCCTAGGGGATTCGAACCCCTGTACTCACCGTGAAAGGGTGATGTCCTAGGCCTCTAGACGAAGGGGACAAAAATCGTCATTCGTTTGGTGGAGGTAAGCGGGATCGAACCGCTGACCTCTTGCATGCCATGCAAGCGCTCTCCCAGCTGAGCTATACCCCCGCGCGAAGAGGCGTGACTATAGCGCATTTCAACAAAACCCGCAACACCTGAACCTGCATCCCCCACCGGAGGCCCATCCGCTCCCGACGAGGCCGCTTGCCTGACGACACGAAAACCACACGATCACAACATTCTTCGCCTCGCGCTAATCCTCCTTCGATATCCCTACTTCACACCTACATGAAGACAGTCGAGCACCTATCAAATTAGATAGCATGACTACGCAATAGATTGACGGCAAATCGTTAGTAATCCAGTATTCCGCGAACTCGCGCTCGCCATTGCGGGCGCAACACGGGGAACGGTGGGGAGCATAACAATATGAAAGCCGGCGGGTATTTCTTCCGTCTTGCCGTCGCGATTTCGATGGCATTTTCGATGACGTTTGCGGGGCATGCGCAGGCTCAGGTCACCGACAAGCTCGTGACCTTCGCGGGGGCCGCTTACGGCGGCGACGCCGCCAGCATCGACAAACGATTTCCTTATTCACGTGCTTACGAAGCCGGCCTGAAAGCGGCCGGCGATTCGCCGTACAAGCGCCTGCTTGCTGCGGTGAATCAGAATCCCGCACAACACTTCAAGCTGACCACCGGTCCGATCGACCAACTCAAGGGGCGCGATCAAGCGCTCGTGGTCTCGCTCGTCATCAATACTGAGACGGTCTCCGTCGAACGGTTCGGCGCCATTCGCAAGCTCTTCGTTCTGCTGCGCGGGCAGGTACTGTTCTTCGACTTCAAGTCGATGACGGTGCTGCGCTCGTACCCGGTCAGCTTCGGCTACGTCGACAACCTCGACCATGAACCCACGCGCGCCGAGGTGCTCGAGCGCGTGCGCATGGTCTACGACGGCGCCAACGGCAAACCCGGTCTGTACGCACGCTTCGCCTCGGCCGTCGCACAGGCGCAACTACCCGATCAGGCGCCGCGCTATCTGCAAGTCACGCACGTCGACGTCACGCCGGAAGCCGCCGCCGTGCTGCCCGATTACCTGAAGGCAACACCTGCCGCCGCACAGACATGGGTGGCAGACATGGTCAGCGAAGCCATCTCCACGCGCATCGGCGTGCCGGTCGTGCCGTATTCGAAGGGCTACGCCATCGGCAACGTGATGTCGATGCAGATCATGGACGGCACGGTCTACAACCTGAAGCTGCCTCAGCCCGATTACGAGATCGACGTCACGCTGAAGAACTTCCGGAAGATCAAGTACAGCGAGAACGCCGTCGGCACCGCATACATCTATGGCAGCTATGCCGATGTCGCCATTCGCGAGCCGTTGACCGGTGCGACCTATCTCAATACGTCGCTCAAGAACGGCGAGGTGAAACCGGTACCGGCGTCACAAACGTGGGTGGACGACTTCCCCGCGTACTACGACTCCGTCAACGGCCTGTTCGTGAAACTTGCCGAATCGGTGGCAGGCACGGACACGTCATGGGTGAAGTCCGCCGCTTCGGCGTCGGACATTTCGTCGCAAATCGACAAGACGATGGGACTGATGAAGCTATGCAAGTGATGAAGAAACTGATTCTGCTGTTCGCTGCGGCGCTGTTCGCATCGAGCGCCATGTCGCAAGTGCAGCAAGCGCGAGGCAAGGCGACCGTGACCTATGAAGGCTGGTCGATTTCGCGTGACGACAAGGCGCGCGCCTTGTCCGCCGCGCAAATGAAGGCCGTGGAGTTCTACTACGCCGAGGCCGGCGAGGCCGAGTCGGAGAACTTCGACGCGATTCGCCAGAAGATTCTCGCCGAGCCTGATCGCTACATTCTCGACTCGACGATCCTTGCCGAAGACGAGAACTCGGACAAGAAGCAATACACCGTGGCCGTGCGCGTCTCGCTGAACGTGGCGAATCTGCGCAACGCGGTGAAATCGAACTCGGCCGTCGTCAAGGGCGGCCCGGCAGCGCGCTCGCCGCTCGCCTTCATCTTCGTGTCGCGCGAAGTCGGCACCTCGCGCGCCTATGACGATCGCGTGTACAAGCGCGTCGATCGCAAGGTCGATGTGAACGCGCAAGTCAGCGCTTCCGAACAAGGCGTGGAAGGCGAGAGCATTCGTGGCAATCAGATCGGCACCAACGCGTCGACGAACGCCAGAATGGGCGCTTCCGTGCACAGTACCGCGTCCGTCGAAACCGGTGGCAGCACCACCCGCCGCGCGACCGACACGACCTTCCGGCTGATTCCCAGCGCCAACCTGTCGCAAGTCTTTACCTCGACGTTCGCCAAGGCCGGCTTCAAAGTCAACGAAGCTGCGCTTGTCGAGCCCTACACCGGCGGTCAGTTCAAGGTCGCCAACGTGGAGAACGACTACAAGAGCGGCATGGATCTGAAGCCCGCGACACTCGCGTCGATGGTGTCGGGCATGCGCGTGGCAAAGATGGCTTACATCGCGTTGGGCACGTTGGACGTCGGCCTGGCCGATCGCGATCCGAACTCGGGTCTGATGCGCGTGGCAGTCACCGTCAACGCAAAGCTCCTCGACATCGGCCAGACCATCCCCGACACCGTCGCCTCCGTCGGCCCGGTGCAGTACGCCGGCACGGGCCCGACCGAAGAAGAAGCCCGTACCAATGCGCTGCGTCTGGCAGCGAACAACGCCTCACGCGAGCTCACCAGCCAGATCACCAATCTGAGCTTGCGCTAAATGCCGTACTCAACCATCCCCTACGCGGAGAAGAAGTTCATGAAGAAGATCATCGCTTGCGCCGTTGCCGCAGCTCTCGTTGGCGCCTCGGGTGCCTCGTACGCCCAACTCGGCGGTTTGACCAGCCTGGTCGGCGGCGGTAGCAAGTCGGACAGCTCGGTCGATCTGAGCGGGCAGCAAGCCGCCCTGGTGAAGAACTACGTCGCCGCCAACGTCGACGTGCTCAACGCCAACGCCAAGATGGGTGAAGCCCTGGGTCTGAAGACGCAAGCCGAGCAGGCTGCTGCCGTCGTCTCGCAGTTGTCGTCGGGCTCGACGCAGGACAAGGATTCGGCATCGAAGGCCGTGAACGCCGTGGGTGACACGAGCGGCGCGATCGCTGCGAAGCTCAAGGAAAAGCCGGTGCTCGACGACGCCTCGAAGAAGACCTTCGCGCAAGGTCTCGGCCATCTGGCGCTCGGCATGGTGCACTACGCCGGCATGCGCAACGACGTCACGTCGATGGGCAACAACATGAAGAGCGCATCGCCGATGGCGTTGACGTCGCTGGGCGGCGCCGCCTATGTGGTGTCGAACTTCCCGGGTTCGGTGACGGAAGCCGGCAAGGCGCTCAAGAACGCCATCGACTTCGCCCGCAGCAACGGTATCGAAGTGCCGTCGGACGCCACGAAGGCACTGGCCGCCCTGTAAGCACGGAAAGCCGACACACCACACAACAACGACATGATGCGTAACTCGCTCACGGGGGCCCTTGCGGCCCTCTTTTTTATTGCCGGCTGCTCCGAGAAGGCAGCCGATGCTCCCCAGACATCAGCCGCACCTGCCGCCGCGTCGGCATCTGCCGCAGCGCCCGTGCCTGACGTCGGCAAGGTCGAAACCGAAAAGGTGACGGCCGTCGGCTTCGGCGGTACGGCCGGCGAAGCCACGCTCGAAGCGATGAAGCTCGCCTTGCTGCAAGTCAACGGCGCCGTCGTGCAGGCGCAATCCGTCGTGGCGAAGTACGGTCTCGACGTCAGCCTGAATCAGGATTCGGCGTCGCTGCGCGCGAACGCTTTCGCGGACATCGTCCAGCAACGCTCGGGCGGTGTCATTCAGCATTTGCGCGTACTGAGCCTCGACGAACCGGGCGTCATCGATAAACGCTTCAAGGCGACCATCGAAGCCGACATCGCCAAGTTCAAGCCGTCCGCCGACATGCAAAAGCTCAAGGTCGTGATCGGGCCGGTCGTCTTCCCGCAGGACCGTCTGCCGATGGGCGACGTGACGGTGCCATCGAGCGAAGTCGCCGCCGTGCTCCGCCAGCGAGTCAGCGACGCGCTGGTGCAAACGGGTCGCTTCGCGGTGCTGGATCGCGAGATGAGCCCCGAGATCGAACATGAGCTGGACATCATTGCGTCCGGTCAGGCGCCGAGCGCGGAACTCACGAAGCTCTCGCAAGCCGCCAGCGCCGATCTGGTGTGGAGCGCGCGCGTGAGTGCCTTCAACTACACGCGCCTTGCGCGCCAGTTGCGTACGAGCGACCGCCAATTGGTGAGTTATTCGGGAGGCTGGGCGCTCTCGCAGAAGATGGTCAACGTGGCGACGCGTCAGGTTACGGCGGCCGGTTCGCTGAGCAATGCGATGCCGTCGACGGCGCCGACCACGCTCGGCACCGGCGTCGACAGCCAGCGCATTCTCACCGAAATGACGGATCAGGCAAGCAAGGCCATCGTGAGCGCGATCCTGCAATCGACGTTCCCGATCACGGTCCTTGCGCGCGATGGCACCAATGTCGTCGTCAGTCAGGGGGGACAGGCACTGCGTGAAGGGAATCGTTACGCCGTGGTGGCGATGGGCAACGAGTTCAAGGATCCGCAGACGGGGCAAAGCCTCGGCCGTACCGAGAACCCGTGCTGCGAACTCGTCGTGGAGCGCGTAACGCAGAACCTGTCTTACGGGCATCTCGATAACGTGCGCCCGGGCCTGAACCTCGACACGCTGCCCATCGCCGGACTTCAGGTGCGTGGCGAGGTAGCGGGACGCCCGACGCAGCAGGCCAACGCACCGTCCGGTGCGCAAGCCTCGCCGGGCGCTGCGGTGGGGGCCAAGGTCGCACAAGCCACGAAGAAGACCTCGTCGGCGGCTGGTGCACAGGCAGCGCCCGCGCAAGACGACAAGTGGTAATTCGCGACAGCCGTCGCCTCGTTCCGGGGTGACGGCGCGCGACTGCAAGTCGCGAGAGGTTCCGTGACGACCGCCGTCACGCGGGGCGAGTAGAATCCGCAACGCGGCATGGCCGGCGATCGTCGCCGCTTATGCACGTTTGTGCACGCTCATGCCATTTGACGGGACCCTCTCATGAAAACAGCAGTCGCGCTGGCGCTGACGCTAACGCTCACGGCAGGCTGGGCGCATGCCGAGAAAATCGGCGACGTCAGCACCGCATTCAAGTTTCTCGGACCGGATCACAAGATCGTCGTTGACGCCTACGACGATCCGAAAGTGCACGGTGTGACGTGTTACGTCTCACGCGCGAAGACCGGCGGCCTCAAGGGCATGGTCGGTCTGGCCGAAGACAAGGCGGAGGCCTCGATCGCCTGTCGCCCCGTCGGCCCGATTTCGTTCTCGGGACCACTGCCCAAGGAGGAGGAAGTTTTCTCCGAGGGCTTGTCGCCCCTGTTCAAGAAACTGCGCATCGTGCGCATGGTCGACAAGACACGTAATACGCTCGTCTACCTCACCTACTCCGACAAGCTCATCGACGGCTCGCCGCAGAACAGCGTGACCGCTGTCCCTGTCGATCGTGCCACAGCGATCCCGATGAAGTGAGCCGACGGCGCCCGCGCGGCCACTGCACAGCCGTCGTCAACCACGCAGCAACCCGAAACGCCTGAGCTTGCGGTACAGCGTGTTACGGCTCACCCCGAGCCGTCGCGCTGCGGCACTCACCTGCCCCTGACACGCGTCGAGCGCAGCACGCAACGCCTGACGCTCTGCCGCCTCCAACGGCGCTTCCAACGGTTCGTCCGGGGACGCTTTGGCCGACATCCGGGCGTCACCCAACGCCTGCGCTTCACGCAACTCGTCCGGCAAATCGTCGAGCGTGACGATGCCGCTTTCACTGAGCGCCACCAAGGTCCGGATCACGCTGCGCATCTGACGCACGTTCCCCGGCCAGCCGTAGCCGCACAGGCACGCCTGCGCGTCCTGCGTCAGTTCAATCGCGCCATGCTGACCGTGCGCCCCGGCCTGCGCCAGCAGACGTTGGATCAGGTCGATCTTGTCTTCGCGTTCACGCAGCGGCGGCACCGTCACTTCGAGTCCACTTAGCCGATAGAACAGATCCTCGCGGAATTGCCGCTCGGCAATACGGTCGGCCAGATCGCGGTGCGTGGCGCTGAGCACGCGAATGTCCAGCGGCACCGGATCGCCGCCACCGAGCGGCGACACGGTGCGCTCCTCCAGCACGCGCAGCAGACGTGTCTGCATCGCGAACGGCATGTCGCCGATCTCGTCGAGGAACAGTGTGCCGCCGTTCGCTTGCCACAGCTTGCCGTTCATCCCCTCCTTGCGCGCTCCCGTGAAGCTGCCGCCCACGTAACCAAACAACTCGCTCTCGATCAGCGACTCCGGAATCGCCGCGCAATTCAACGCGACGAACGGTCCCGCCGAGCGGGCACTGCTCTCGTGGACAGCGCGCGCGAACACTTCCTTGCCGCTGCCTGTTTCGCCGCGAATCAGCACCGGCACGTCGTGCGCGAACACGCGGCACGCGCGAGAAAAAGCGCGTGACAACGCGGGATCGGTGAACGGTGCGATCGTCTCCCGCGCAGCGGGCTTCGATACAACATGCGACGTTGCCGACGTGGCCGATGTCCCCGGCAAGCCACGATTGGCACGCGCGGGCGCACGCAACATCGCCAGCAGCGCTTCCCCTGCACTCGTGCGAATCGGCCAGCAGGCACTCGGCGACGGATGCGCCTGCGCGACCAGCGCGTCAAGCGTCTGCGCAAACCATCGGTCGATCCGTGTGCCGACGATCTCCTCTCGCGTCGCCCCAAGACAGTTCAGCGCACTCTGATTCGCGGCGAGCACGCGGCCCGCATCGTCGAACGCGAGCAGGGCTTGCGCGAATCCACCGAGATGATCGGCCTGCTCCTGCAATTGCAGCAGCCATTCGTCGCGATAGTGCTGAAAGAAATACTCGCTCTCCACGACCTTGGCCGAAAGATTGACGAGGGCCAGCGTATGGAACTGACTCTGCCGCGTGACGTCTGCCGTCGTGGACGACACATCGATCACCGCTAGCAGATCGCCCTGCGGCGCGAATACCGGACTCGCCGTGCAGGTGAGCGGCGTGTGCAGCGCGCGGAAGTGATCCTGCTGGCAGATGATGACGGGCGCTCGCTCGACGGCACACGTCCCGATACCGTTCGTGCCCTCGCACGACTCGCTCCAGTCCGCCCCGGGCCACAGACCGGCGCGGTGAAAGGCGTCACGCGTGCCGTCGTGCAGGCGGGAATCCACGATCACGCCATCCGGCGCCGTCAACAGCACCGCCTGACGCGGATTCATCAACTGACGCTGCAACCGTTCCAGCACGGGCATGGAGACATGACGCAGGCGCTCCATCGCGCTACGCCGCTCACGAAGTTGCGACGATTCGAGCACGCGCGGCGCCATGCGCGCGCCCGGATCGAGTGCGTGCGTGTCGAGACAGCGTCGCCACGAGCTGGCGATGTTCGGATCGGTCGCAGGGCCGCCCGCCGGCGGCTGGCCCTGCGCGACACTCAGCACACGACGCGCGTGTGCGGACTCGGTAGTTGGTGGCATTGGTCGTCTCCCCCGTGCCGGGTGATCTGATGATCTTGTCGTCGTTCCCGAAGCATCTCCCATGCCGGGGGCGTTTGCAATGCGCGATGTCAATCGGAAGGCGCCAGCCGATTGAGGGCCTCGGGCAGGCTGTCACGCCCGCGATACAGAGGGTGTCACGGGACGGGACAAACGTGTCACGGATTCGGCACACGTTGCACCGCAACACGCGCCGAAAAAGCGGGCGGACCGGCGTCAACGCGAGATCCGGCCCGGGTGGCCCGCGACTTGCTTGGTGCCTCTGGCGTGGCCGGCGAACGACCGGCTGCCAACACAACGATATCCGGAGACACAACATGCGATACACGCCTCCCGGCACACCCGGTGCCCTGCTGACCCTGCAACCGCGTTACGAGAACTTCATCGGCGGCAAATTCGTGCCCCCGGTGGAGGGTCGTTACTTCGTCAACACCTCGCCCGTGACCGGCGCAGTCATCGGCGAATTCCCGCGCTCCAATGGCGCCGATATCGAACTGGCGCTCGATGCGGCACACGCCGCGGCCGCCAAATGGGGGAAGACGTCCGTTCAGGCGCGCTCGCGCATTCTGTTGCAGATTGCCGATCGTCTCGAATCGCAACTGGAGCGCTTCGCCGTGGCGGAGACGTGGGATAACGGCAAACCGGTGCGCGAAACGCTCGCTGCCGACCTGCCGCTCGCCGTCGACCACTTCCGCTATTTCGCCGGGTGCATCCGCGCACAGGAAGGCACCGCCGCCGAGATCGACGAGCATACGGCCGCGTATCACTTCCATGAGCCGCTGGGTGTCGTCGGTCAGATCATTCCGTGGAATTTCCCGCTACTGATGGCCGCGTGGAAGCTCGCACCGGCGCTCGCCGCCGGAAACTGCGTGGTGCTCAAGCCCGCCGAGCAAACGCCGCTCACGATCACGCTGTTCGCCGAACTGGTCGGCGACCTGCTGCCGCCCGGCGTGCTCAACATCGTGCAGGGTTTCGGCAAGGAGGCCGGCGAGGCGCTGGCGACGAGCAAGCGCATCGCCAAGATCGCGTTCACCGGATCGACACCGGTCGGGAACCACATCCTCACGCGTGCCGCCGCCAACCTGATTCCGAGTACGGTCGAGCTGGGCGGCAAGTCGCCGAACATCTTCTTCGACGACATCATGCGCGGCGAGCCCGAGTTCGTGGAAAAGGCCGCAGAAGGTCTCGTGCTGGGCTTCCTCAATCAGGGTGAGGTGTGCACCTGCCCGTCGCGCGCGCTGGTGCAGGAATCGATCTACGAGCCGTTCATGGAAGTGGTGATGAAGCGTGTCGAGCGCATCAAGCGCGGCGATCCGCTCGACACCGACACAGCCGTCGGCGCACAGGCCTCGCAGCAGCAATTCGACAAGATCCTCACGTACCTCGACATCGCGCGCAAGGAAGGCGCACAGGTGCTCACGGGCGGAGGGATCGAGACGCTGGACGGACCGCTCGCCACCGGCTTCTACATCCAGCCGACGCTGCTCAAGGGCGATAACCGCATGCGTGTGTTCCAGGAAGAAATCTTCGGTCCGGTCGTCGGTGTAACGACATTCAAGGACGAAGCCGAAGCGCTCGCCATCGCGAACGATACGGAGTTCGGACTCGGCGCAGGCGTGTGGACACGCGACATCAATCGCGCTTATCGCATGGGCCGCAGCATTCAGGCCGGACGCGTCTGGACCAACTGCTATCACCTTTATCCGGCGCACGCGGCGTTCGGTGGTTACAAGAAGTCGGGCATCGGCCGTGAAACGCACAAGATGATGCTCGATCACTATCAGCAGACGAAGAATCTGCTCGTGAGTTACGACGTCAATCCGCTCGGCTTCTTCTGAGTCGAACGTCCCGAGTAGTGCCTCTAGTTCCGCTTGACCTTGCAGCAGATCAAAGACGCATCGCATGACGAGTGCGATGCTGTCTTTGATGCCTGCGAAAGATGATTCTGGGCACCGCGCATCCTCCCTGCTGTGCGCCTTAGCGCGCACGCGGTGTGCCCCTCACAGAACAAACAAGGAGCATGACGATGAGCACGACATTCTTCATTCCCGCCGTCAACATGATGGGCGTCGGCAGCCTCGGCGAAGCGATGGCCGCCCTGCGCCAATACCATTTCCGTCGCGCCCTGATCGTGACCGACGCCGGCCTCGCCAAAGCGGGCGTAGCCGAGAAGGTTGCGAAGCTGCTGACGCGGCAAGACATTCAGTCGGTGTTGTTCGACGGCGCGAAGCCGAACCCGACCGTCGCCAACGTTGAAGCCGGTCTGGCGATCCTCAAACAGAACCAGTGCGACTTCGTGATCTCGCTCGGCGGCGGCTCGCCGCACGACTGCGCAAAGGGCATCGCGTTGTGCGCGGCCAACGGCGGCCATATCTCGGATTACGAGGGTGTCGACCGCTCGAAGAAACCGCAATTGCCGCTCGTCGCCATCAACACGACAGCGGGCACGGCGAGCGAAATGACACGGTTTTGCATCATCACGGACGAAAAGCGGCATGTGAAGATGGCCATCGTCGACCGTAACGTCACGCCGTTGCTGTCGGTCAACGATCCGGCACTGATGGCGGCGATGCCGAAGGGCCTCACGGCGGCGACCGGCATGGACGCCCTGACCCACGCGACCGAAGCCTACGTATCGACAGCAGCCACCCCGATTACCGATGCGTGCGCGCTCAAGGCCGTTACGCTGATCTCGCAGAACCTGCGGCGCGCGGTGTCGCACGGCGATGACATGACCGCACGCGAGAACATGGCATACGCGCAGTTCCTGGCGGGCATGGCGTTCAACAATGCGTCGTTGGGCTATGTGCACGCGATGGCGCACCAGTTGGGCGGGTTCTACGATTTGCCGCACGGCGTGTGTAATGCCGTATTGCTGCCGCACGTGGAAGCGTTCAACGCGAGCACCAGCGCCGGGCGTCTGAAGGACATCGCGCAGGCGATGGGCGAGAAGGTCGATGGCTTGAGCGACGAAGAGGGCGCGAAGGTCGCGATTGCCGCGATCCGCCGTCTGTCGAAGGACATCGGCATTCCGTCGGGTCTCGCAGAACTGGGCGCGAAGGAGGCCGACGTGCCCACGCTGGCGGCCAACGCCATGCAGGACGCCTGTGGCTTCACGAACCCGCGTCGTGCCGAGCAGGCGGAAATCGAAGCCATTTTCTTGCAGGCGTTTTGATGGGCAGCGACTGAGCAGTTGAAACGAACATGGGCTACGTGACGTCACGTAGCCCTTTTTTGTTACCTTTCAGGCCATCGCCTGAGCGCCCGGAACCGGCTCGCGCCGACGCATCCGCCACCAGATCAACACGGCGACGAACGCTTCGAGCGCCGCCACGATCCAGAGGCCGCCGTTGAAGCTTCCCGTCGTGTCCTTGACGATGCCCAGCAGATACGGCGAACCGAACCCGGCCAGATTCGCTACCGAGTTGATGAACGCCACGCCCATCGCCGCGGCACCGCCCGCGAGATAAGCGTTCGGCAACTGCCAGAACACCGGGATCGCCCCCATCGTGCCCGACACCGCAACCACGAGGCACAGGAAGGCCGCCACACCGTTGCTCCCGGCGAACCACCCGACACCCGCCAGTCCGCACGCCCCCACGAACACCGGGATCGCACAATGCATGCGCGCTTCGCGTCGCTTGTCTGCGCTGTAGCCGATGGCGATCTGGAAGATCGCGCCGAACACGTACATCACCCCCACGAGCAACCCGATGTGCAACGGATTCGTCGGTCCCAGCGCACGCACGATGGTCGGCGCGAAGAACGACAGCGTCGCATTAGCCGCCACGATCCCGAAGTAGATGCCCGTGAGCAGCCACAGCTTCGGGCTGCGCACGGCCAGCATGAAGCTGTGCTCACGTTTTCCCGCGCTCTTGCGGTCCTTTTCCAGATCGGCCTGAAGCAGACGCTTTTCCTGTTCGGACAGCCAGCTTGCCTGTTCGGGCTTGTCGACGAGGAACCACACCGCCAGAATCCCGGCGAGTACCGTCGGCACCCCTTCGAGCAGGAACAGCCATTGCCACCCTGCCCAACCGTTCACGCCATGCATGCCGTTCAGAATCGCGCCGGCCAGCGGTGCGCCCACGACCGACGAGACCGCCGACGCCGAGATGAACCACGCAAACGCTTTCGCGCGACGGTGCGCCGGAAACCAGAACGTCAGATAAAGGAGTACGCCCGGCTGAAAGCCCGCTTCGAACGCGCCCAGCAGGAACCGCATCACATAGAAGTAGGCCGGCGAGTGCGTGAACATCATGAGCACGCAAATCGTGCCCCAGCCCAGCGTAATGCGTGCGAGCGTACGCCGCGCACCAATGCGCAACAGCAGCCAGTTGCTCGGAATCTCCAGAAAGAAGTAGCCGAGAAAGAAGATGCCCGCGCCAATGCCGTACACCGTCTCGCTAAAGCCGAGATCCTGCTGCATCTGCAACTTCGCGAAGCCCACGTTGACGCGATCGATCCACGCCAGCATCCACAGCACGAAGATGAACGGGATGATCCGCCACATGATCTTCTTGTAGATCGGATCGAGCATGTCCTGCGATGAATTCGCAAACGTGTGGCTTGCGTCGCCAGCGCGCGAAGGTAACGGTGGGTTCATTTCGACTCCTCCCCGGAGCAGCATGGTCCGACGCGCATTCTTTCGGCCGCGCGCGGTGTGATACGTCGATGTCGTGATGTGATCGGCTAACGGTTCGATCGAGGTCTCATGACGATAGAACGCTGCGTTGCGGCGTCAGGCCGCTTCGCCCAGATGCATTGCCTGAAGCAACGCACGACAGGCGGCGGGGACGGGCCCGATCACCGGTGTCGAGAAGCGCTCACCCAACGCCTGCGCCGCCTCGCCCAGCGGTCCGCCGCCGATCACCACGGCCTGCGCGCCGTCTTCATGCAGGCAGGCCTCGACAGCGCCGGCGAGACCGCGCTCCAACTGCGACGGCTGATCGCCCAATACGAGGGGATCGCCCGTCGTGAATCGCGAGCCGGTGAAGTTCGCACCCAGTCCAAGTTTCCTGACGTTCGATGCAATCGACTCGGCCAGGTGCGGTGTCGTCGTGGCAATGCCGAAGCGTCGTCCGCCGGTCGCAGCCTCACGCACAGACGCCGCGCCGATGCCTACGACCGGAACTTCCAGTTGTGCCCGCAGCGCCTCGATGCCGGGATCGCCGAAGGCCCCCACGATCACCCCGTCCGCCTGCGCTGCGAGTGCCACGATGTCCGGGTCGTTCACGGCGTCTGCCGCCACGGCCAGATCCCGCTCGTCGACGATCATCGGCGCGCCGCGCGCGACCGTCGCACCGATGACCGCCGGTGGCGACGTCATCGCACTCGCGAGATAAGCGCGTGCGATGTCGACCATCATTTGCGTCGTCGCCGTCGACGTATTGGGGTTGATGAGCAGGATATGTGTCATG
The DNA here is from genome assembly GCF_022696215.1 of Pandoraea sp. LA3. Taxonomy (NCBI): domain Bacteria; kingdom Pseudomonadati; phylum Pseudomonadota; class Betaproteobacteria; order Burkholderiales; family Burkholderiaceae; genus Pandoraea; species Pandoraea sp. LA3. Next base: position 33,904 of record NZ_PTPY01000012.1, read on the forward strand.
AAATTCTCGGCGAGTCGTGAGCAGCAAACGCTGCGGAAATATCAGGAGACGTCAGGAAGTCGCGGATGCCGACACGTCTGTCGCCGAACGACCGCCAGTCGGCGTATCGGTATCGCCCGGCGCTTCCGGGACATCGATCGGCTTGCCGAACGTCTCCGGTGCGAAGGTCAGCGCGATGGCGAACACGGCATACATCCCGGCCATCATCCCGAACATGCCGCCAATGCCGTACTGATCGAATACACGTCCGGCAACCAGCGGCATTGCGGCGCCTGCCAGCGTGCCCAGTGCCAGAATGAATGCCGTGCCGAAGGCGCGCACACGTGTTGGGTAAAGCTCCGGTGCGTAAATCCAGATGGACGTGTTGAGCAACAGCACGCAGAACTGGAACGCTGCACCGAACGCCAGGATCAGCGGTTGCGACTTCGACAGAAAGCCGAAGCACAGGCCGATCACGCACGCGGCGATGGCACCGAGCGTCAGTACGCGCTTGCGGGGAAAACGGAAGCCGAAGTAAGAGGCGGTGATCGCACCGAGCAAGCTGCCCGACTGCATCACGATGGTGAACACGAAGCTCTTGCTCAGCGTGTAGCCCTGCGCCATGAGAATCGTCGGCATGAGCGTGAGCACCGAAATCTGTGCACCGTATGTCATGCACACTGCGATACCGACCGCCACCGTGCGGCGCGCCAGCGGTCCGACGAACACCTCTCTCAGACGGACTTTTTCGGCACGATGCGCCCCCGCCACGGCTTCGCTCAGGTAACGCCTGGCGTCCTTGCCTGCGGACTTGCCGAGCTTGCCCGACGCCAGGACGTTGAGCACGCGGTTAGCTTCTTCCACACGACCTTTGGAGAGCAGAAAGCGTGGCGTCTCCGGAATGAAGCGGCGATACAGCAGCACGAAGAATGCCGGCAGCACCAGACAGCCGAACAGCCAGCGCCAGCTATCCGGCCCCGGGAAAAACGCGAAGACAGCCAGCCCGAACGCGGGCGCGAGCATATTGCCCAACCCGCCCCCGGCGACGTTGATCGCGCCTACGGCCACACCACGGAAGCGCGACGAGCAGAACTCGGCGAGCATCGTGACGGCAATCGAGATCTCGCCGCCGAGCCCGAAGCCGACGATGAAGCGTCCGGCAGCGAGCATCGAGTAGTTCGTGGCAAGCGCGCAGATCAGCGCGCCCAGCGTGAAGAGCATCAGGTTGATGCTCAGCATCGTGCGACGCCCGTAGCGGTCGGCGATGTAGCCCGAACCGAGCCGCCCGATGGCCGCCGCACCGAAGGTCAGTGTGTTGAGAAAACCGATCTGCGTGGCCGAGATGCCCCAGTACTCGCGCAACAACGGCCCCACGAGGCCGACGGCGTTTTGCTCGAAGACGTCGAACAACACCCCGAACAGGATCAGCGCGAGGATTTTCTTGTGTGACGGCGTCACCCCGATGTCGTCGAGCGCCCGTTCGAGCTGCTGCAACCTGGGTTCCGACGAGGATACGACCACTTCTGCGCCCATCGTAAAACTCCCTGCGCCGTGACTGGCGCCTTTGCGACCGATTTGCCTCGCCCTCGGTGAATCCTGTTTTGTTAATATTTTTTCAAATTATTTGTTTTTGAAAATTATTTTTCATATCAGGGTTTCACCCGACGCTTTTGCGACCGTCAGGGCGAGCAACGTCCTTGGCCAGACGTGCCAACGGACGAGCAGGAAATCGGGGGAGATGCGAGAAAGGCGGGAGAGGCCTGCGAAGGGAAAAGCAGGCCGGGCGCCCGGGGAGCCGGCGAGCTACACGTCGCCAGATATCCCCGCGCCGGAGGTTGCGTCAGATTTCGTCGAGCGAGTCGTGGAACGCTTCCACGAGGCCGAGATGACGACGGCCCGGGTTACCCGCCTGCGTCATCACCTGCGTGACGATCAGGTGGCACAGGCCGATCACAGCGGTGTGATTATCGAGAACGCCGGGTCCTTGCACGTCGCATTGCAGTGACCACTTCGCGGGCGTCTTTGCGGCAGCGGCACGCTCGGTGCGCTCAGAGATGTAGACGAGATTCGGACACGCCTTCGCGAGTTGCGCAACGACCGTCGGCATCTGACGTACCCTGCGGCGCAGCGCGAAGACGATCACGACATCGTCTGCTGTGATGCCCGCGAGATGCTCGCCCAGCGTCTCACCCGCGCCCGGAATCGCCTGCGCGCTCGGCACGATTTGCAGCAACTGCCAGCGCAGATACATCGCCAGCGGATGACTCGACCGAAACCCGACGATCCACACCTTGCGTGCCGCGAGAATCGCAGCTGCGATCTGTTCGATTTCGGCGGACGAGAGCCGGCGGTAGGTCGCCTCGATGTTGGCGAGGCTTTGCAGGCGTTGCGCGCCGACGAGATCGTCGGTTGCCGCTTCGGTGACGGGCGCCGTCGCGGCCATCGCCAGCGGAGAGCCTGCGCGCTGCTCGGCGCGCACGTGTTTGCGCGCGTCGTCGAACGACTCGTAACCCAGACGTCTCACGAAGCGCGTGACGGTCGCGTTGGAGACCTGTGCGAGCGCCGCCAGTTCCGAGGCCGAGTACCCTGCCAGATCGCCCGGCAAATCGAGCGCGAACTCCGCCAGACGTCGCTCTGAGGGCGAGAGCTGATCCAGTTGGTCCCGAATCCGGCCGACGAAGGACTTCTTCACGTGAGATGCCATGAGCGTTTGCGTGGTTAGGGCGAGCTATTGTCACCCGATGACGCGCCGATGCCAATCTGCGCTTTCACTTTCGTGCGCGTGGCGTCGAGCATCGACAGCGAACGCGCGCGGTCGGGCTCGCACCGCGCGAGCGAGATCGCGCCCACAAGCTCGTTCATCATCGACCGCGCCGTGGTGTCCGGATCGGGAACGTTCATGGCGGCGAGCTTTTCCGCCATCGCCTGCGTCAACGTGCGCACGCCGGAGCTGAAGACCGCCTGCACGGCCGGCGACATGCGCGGCACATCCGCCGCGAGCGCCGCCATCGGACAGCCCAGCGGACGCTGATCCATGCGCTCCACCGACAGATAGTGATCGATGAACCGGCTCAACCCTTGCTGCGGCGTGACGCCATGCGTCACTTGTTGCCAGCGCGACAGGCTCCCTTCGAACATGTGTGCAATGGCCGCCTCGATCAGCGCGTCCTTCGATGAGAAGTGCGCGTAGAAGGCGCCGTGCGTGAGGCCCGCCTGACTCATCACGGCCGCCACCCCCACCTTGTGGGGTCCGTCCAGACGAATCGCCTGCGACGCCTCGTCGAGAATGCGTGCGTAAGACTTCTGCTTGTGATCCGTGCCGTAGCGCATGGCTGCGATCCTCCGTTCGCCCGAGTGTGCCCGAGTATGCCCCCTGTGAGACCGACACTCGATGTCGGGACATCAGGCGTCTCGAACACACTCAGGAAATTCATAGTATGATGATCATCATATCATAAAACGCAGCGGCCCAATCGACCGTTGCGGCCCGGCTGTGTGCTGAGCGAACCGTCAGGAAACGTTGTCGTCGCCCACAGTCTTCAACAACCGTCGAAGGAGCTTCAACGTGAAAATTCTTGTCTTGGGTGCCGGTGCCATCGGGGGCTATTACGGTGCGCGTCTGGCGCAGGCGGGTGCGCAGGTCACCTACCTCGTTCGGGAAAAGCGAGCGGAAGTCCTCGCGCAACGAGGGTTGACGATCAAGAGCGAACTGGGCGACGTGCAGCAGGCGGTCGCCACGGTGACGAGCCGAGACGTGAAGCCCGAATACGATCTGGTGCTGCTCGCGTGCAGGACCTACGACCTCGACAACGCCATCGAGTCGATCGCCCCCGCGATGGGCGACCGCACCGTCATCCTGCCGTTCCTCAACGGCATGTCGGTGTATGAGCGTCTCGATGCGACGTTCGGCAAGCATCGCGTGATGGGCGGCGTGTCGTACATTGCGACCACCCTATTGCCCTCGGGCGAGATCCTGCATCAAGGGCCGGGGGACAACGTGATCGTCGGCGCGCGTACGGAGACGATGCGCACGCTGGCGCAGGACGTCTACGCTCTCTTCGCGAAGTCGAAGGGCACACGCGCCCTCAGCGAGACCATCGAGCAAGCGCTGTGGAACAAGTGGATCGCCGTATCGTGCGCGGGCATCATGACGTGCCTGATGCGCGGCAATGTCGGTCAGATCATGGCGACCCGCGACGGCGAAGCGTTGATGCGTCGAACCATGTCGGAAGGTCGCGCCATCGCACAGGCCGAGGGGTATGCGCTGCCGGAAGCGGCGATAAAGCAGATGGAAGCATTGCTGCTGGCGCCGAAGTCGGCGTGGGCATCGTCGATGGCTCGCGATATCGCGTCGGGCGCGAAGCGGCTGGAAGCCGATGCCATCGTGGGCGATCTGGTCACCCGTGCGGACAAGCACGGGCTCGACGCCCCGATGACGCGTGCGGCGTACTGCCAGTTGCAGGTTTACATGGGGTGAAGCACGTGGGGTGACGTGGAGTGAGATGTCGACGACGCTGCCCGATGGCCCGGCAGCGTCGCCTCATCTCTGTCACCCGATACGACTACGGCTCAGCCCCGTCACCGCTTGCAGGATCGCCACGCGGGCCTGACCGAGAATCTGTCCTTGCCACACAGGGTCGTCGAAGCAGAACGCGGAGTGCACGGCTTGGCGGATGGCCGAGGCCTGCGCGTCCGGCGCATCGGGATGCCGTCTGAGCCACGAATCGGCGCGCAGCATGTGCAGCATGTCGATGAGCGGCACGGTGCCGTATTCGATAGCCATCGCCGTCACTTGCGCATCCGGTCGTGCGGTGCGCAGCGTGTCGAGCAACGGCCCGCCGACGTTGGATGCCACCGTCGTCCCATCGACCGGACTCGCGAGGTCCGCGCCCCACCACGCCCGCGCGCGGGCAAGCTCATCGGCGTCGAGTCCGCCCACACAGATCTTCTCACCATGCCCCGGCGGTCCAAGCCCGGTGTGAAAATCGATCCACCCGATGGCGTTGCAATCTGCCGCATGCGTCTCGATCAGCGTGCGCATCAGCCGCGTGCTCCAGACCGGCTGGCGTCCGCCGTAGAACAAGCCGTCGGCGAACGCATACTGGCCGATCGTCAGCGCACGTTGATAGGCCACTGCACCGTGCACTTCGATGTAATCCGCAATCGCGCGTACGTTGTCGCTCGATGGTGGCCAGGTCGGCGGCACGAGCAATTCATGCAATTCGTCATACGCCTCGTTGACGGGCAGCGCCTGCGTGAAGTCGATGCTGTTCCGGTTCAGGTCGACGTTGTCTTCGTTCGTACGGGAAAGCCACGAGAAGCCGTAGGGGTTGATCGCGTGCACGACGAGAATCGCCACGTTGGCGGCCATCAGACGTCCCTGCAATCCCGCATCGCCGAGCAGGGCGATTTGCGCCGCACTGCCGCAGAAGCCCTCGACACCGTGGGTGCCCGACGTCAGGATGAGCAACCGCCGGGCGTCGGACGGCCCGAGCCGCACGACATCGGTCGACAGGGACTCACCTTCGCGCCCGACGAGATCGGGAATCACATGGCTCGTCACCTCGACGCCCGCCTGACGCGCGGCGCCTATAAAGCGCTTGCGCGCCTGTCGGTAGCTTTCAGAAAACGGACTCGTGGCCATCTCGTCTCAACCCACCAGGAAAGCTTCTGCCAGACGTACCCAATAAGTCGAGCCGAGCGTCAGCACGTCGTCATTGAAGTCGTAGCTCGTGTTGTGCAGCATGCACGGGCCGAGACCGTGACCGTGGGCGCGGTGATCCCCCGTGCCATTGCCGATGTACGCATAGCAACCGGGGCGCTCCAGCAGGAAGAACGAGAAGTCTTCGGCCCCCATCGTCGGATCGATGGGATCGACGACGTGATCGCGTCCCACGATCTCCTTCATCACGTTGAGCGAAAACTGCGTCTCGGCGGCGGTGTTCACCGTCGGCGGGTAATTGCGGAGGAACGAGAACTCAACGGTACAGCCATAGGCAGCGGCCGTGGATTCGCAGAACTCACGCATGCGCGTCTCCACGAGGTCGAGCACTTCGAGCGAGAAGGTGCGCACGGTGCCCGCCAGCGTGGCGGTGTTCGGAATGACGTTGATCGCCTCGCCCGCTTGCATCTGCGTGATGGAAAGCACGGCGGCGTCGATGGGGCGCTTGTTGCGCGTCATGATGCTTTGCAGCCCCGTGCCGATCTGCATGGCTGTGAGCACGGGATCGATACCGTCGTGCGGCATGGCGGCGTGTGCGCCCGTGCCCTTGACGACGATGCGGAATTCGTTGCTCGACGCCTGCGTCGCCCCCACACGCGCACCGAAGCTGCCGGCGGCGAGTCCCGGCCAGTTGTGCAGCGCGAACACGGCATCGACGGGAAATTTTTCAAAGAGACCGTCTTCGAGCATGGCCTTCGCGCCACCACCGCCCTCCTCCGCCGGCTGGAAGATGAAGACGATGGTGCCGTCGAACGTGCGGTGTGCGGCGAGATGTTGCGCCGCGCCGAGCAGCATGGCCGTGTGACCGTCATGACCGCAGGCGTGCATCTTGCCCGCGTGTTTCGACGCGTGCTCGAACGTGTTCAGTTCCTGGATCGGCAGCGCGTCCATGTCGGCGCGCAGGCCGATGACCTTCTTGCCGGTGCCGTTGCGCAGCACGCCGACGACGCCCGTCTTGCCGAGCCCGCGTGTGACCTCGATACCCCACGATTCGAGCAGCTTCGCCACGATGTCGGACGTGCGCGCTTCTTCGTAGCGCAGCTCGGGGTGCGCGTGGATATCACGTCGGATGGCTTGCAGTTCGGCCGAGCGTTCGGCGATTTCGGGAATGATGGACATGTGAGTCGTCTCTTGATGAATGCCCCGGATGGCGCGACGCGTGCCGGTCGAACCGATGATGTCGAAGGCGTCGATAGTGTCGACAGCGTCGGTTGTGTCGGCCGGTCGGGCCATTGGACAGGGGCAGGTTTGGGAGGCATGTGACGGGCGCACCGGCGAGATCTATCGCCGGGCGCCGTAATGTCGTGCGGTAGTGCAGATCGTTCGTTGGTGGTGTTCGCGGCGGTTGTCAGAGCAGCGGCTGGCGCGAGCGGTCCTTGAGCAGCAGGATCGTGACGAGCCCCACGGCAGCACCGAAGATGCCGTAGTACACGACGGCGAGCTTGTCGCCCGTCCAGCCGATGAGCAGCGTGGCGATGGCGCCGGCGAATCCGCCGAAGATCATCACGGCGAAGTTGTAGCCGATGGCCATCGACGTGGCGCGCACCCGCGAGGGGAACAGTTCGCACACGAACGCGCAGTAGGAGCCCTGGAACAGACCGAGCGAGAGCATCAGGCAGCACTGCACGAAGATCAGCATCGGCAGCGTCGGCACGTGACTCACAGCGAGGAACAGCGGATACGCGATGATGAGGCTGATGAGAGCCGAGGCGGTCATCGGCTTCTTGCGGCCGATGGCGTCGGAGATGCGGCCCGACGCGAACGTCCCCACGATATAGGCGACGGCCGCGCACAGCGAGGCGATGACGCTGCTCTTGAACGGAATGCCCAGCGACTTCGTGGCGTAGCTCGGCATGTAGTAGTAGAAGATGTACGTGCCGATGGTGCCGTACACGGTGAGACCGAAGCCAGCCACGACCTGACGCCAGTGAACGGTGATCGATTCGAGGAACGGCGAGCGCTTCTCGACGTGCTGGTGCTTGCGGGCGTCCTTGAAGACGGGCGACTCGTCCAGACGCGAGCGCACGTAGAGGCCGACGGGCACGATCAGCAGACCGATCACGAACGGGATACGCCAGCCGAAGGCGTCGATCTGTTCGGGGGTCAGTGCCTGCGTGATACCGATCGAGACGATGGCGCCGAGCAGCATGCTGCATGCCTGCGCGATCATCTGGAAGCTGCCGTACACGCCGCGGCGCTCGACCGGCGCATGCTCGACGAGGAATGCCGTTGCGCTGCCGACTTCACCGCCAGCGGAGAACCCCTGAAGGAAGCGGCCGATGAGCATCAGCACGGGCGCGGCCATACCGATTTGTGCGTATGTCGGTGCGAAGGCGATCACGGCGACGCCGAGTGCCATGACGGAGATCGTCAGCAGGAGTGCGGCCTTTCGTCCATGTTTATCGGCGTAGGCGCCGAGGACGATGCCGCCGAGCGGACGCGTCAGAAATCCCACACCGAAGGTCGTCCATGCCGCGAGCAGCGCGGCCGTGGGGTTATCGCTGGGGAAGAACTGACGCGCGATGTTCGCGGCGAAGAATGTGAAGACGGTGAAGTCGAACCATTCGAGCGCGTTGCCGATGGTGGATACCGCGATGATGCCGACGTCGATACGCTTTCCCGAGCGCTCGGCGACGGCGGAGTTTGCGGCGCCGTCGCGCCCAACCGAAACTTCCATGGGGATACTCCTCTTCTATGAAGTGTTTTCGTGGCAAGCCGACCGCACTCGCTTCGCCCCATTCTGCTTGTGCAAAAAAACCAATAAAAGCTAGAATTTGTGATCCGTCATCGCAATTTTTTTGATGAATTGACCGGTGAGTTGGGGGACGGATTTGGTGGCAGCTCGGGGGTGTTTCGAGGTTGTTTCGAGGTTGTTTCGAGGTTGTTTCGAGGTTGTTTCGAGGTTGCCTTGAGGTTGCTTTGAGGCGTCGGGCGAGATCGGGTCCGGAACTGGAGCGAATTCGAGGGCTGACGCTGTGTGAGTCGGTGCGGTTGGGGATATTCAACAACGAGCGAACTATGAGCAATTTGCGATTTATGAGGACGTTTGCGGCGGTCGCGAGATATGGCTCGTTCGCATCAGCCGCCGAACATCTGGCGATGACGCAGTCGGCGGTGAGCATGCAGATGCGAGCGCTGGAGGAAGAGTTCGATCACCCGCTGTTCGATCGTGTCGGGCGCTCCGTCTCACTCAATGCGATGGGACGTGTGCTGCTGCCGCATGCCGAGCAGTTGCTGACGCAATACCAGACGATGCGCATGCTGGCCGCCGGAATCGAATCGACGGCGGGGCCGGTGACGATTGGCGCGGTGGAGTCGGCGGTGAGCGCACTGGCGCGGGCAGTGACACAGATCAAGCAGGCGCAACCGCATCTGGAAATCCTGATTCAGACGGCCCGCTCGATAGAACTAACGGCAAAGCTCGACGCCGGCGAGATCGATTGTGCGGTGCTGGTGGAGCCGACGGGACGGCGTCCGGCGGGCGTCAGGTGGACGCCCTTGTATCGGGAGCCGTTGGTGCTACTAGCCTCCTCGGCATTGAAATCGGCGTCGGCCGCGAAGTTGCTGGAGACGGAGCGGTTCCTGCGGTTCGACCGCACGCAACGAACCGGCGCGCTGATCGATCGTGCCGTGCGACGTCAGCACGTGAAGGTAAGCGACTTTCTGGAACTGAGTTCGATTGAAGGGATCGTGGCGCTGGTGCGACAACGTGTCGGAGTGGCGGTAGTGCCAATGCTGAGAAGCGCCACATGGGCGCAGGAGGACTCGCTACGCATCGTTCCGCTGCCCGGGGTGACGGAGCAGCGGAGTATCGGACTGCTGGAACGCAACCGTCACGACAAGATGGGGATCACGACGGCAATTGCGCAGCAGGTGATGGCGCAGGGGTGAGAAGAAGACAAGCCTGACCGTCATCCGGCTGCGTCCGTCTTTTTGTGTAAAGATGCCCACTTCCCCCCTGGAAAAGAGTCATCCATGTCCGAGCGCGCGCCCCCTATTTCCGTGCAGGAGCGGCAGACCGAAAGTCGTACGTCGAACGCTCCCTCCCTGACGGGGGCAGGCCCCATGGCCATGGCCGATGCGCGGCCAGCGTCGCAACGATTTCAAACGCTTCAACGCATGATGCACGCGAGTCCGCGACATCAGGCGACGCTGTCGCCGATTGTCAGCGAGGCGCCCTCGCGTGAGCGTCCGGCCGCCCGAAACGTCGGCCAGGCGGCGAGACACACACCGGTACAACTGTCGCCGGTCGCTGGGCTTGCTGTCGTCCAGCGGGTAGCGGATCTGGTTACGCCCGTCGTCGTCACGGCAGATGTCGTCACGGCGGCGTCCGTTCCTTCTCGCGAACGCTCGCGAGGCGTACTCGGCGGCAAGGAGGGAAGCCACACGACCCCGTGGTCGGTTCTGGCGGAATCTTTGCGCGTGGCCGTCATCGGCAAGTCGGTAACGAATGCCATCGCAGCGGTGGACGCCTTGTTCACCGTGGCTAAGGCGCTCCCCGGCACCGCGCACGTCGAATTCATGATGGGCCCGGAACAGGCGCATTACCGGGAAGCGCTTGCAAAAGCCAATGCGGCGAGTGCCGCAGCTATTCAAACGCCGGGGCAGGATCTCTTGCAGCGGTTCATGAGCGCCTATCTCGAATACCGAAACGTAATTCCGCTATCGGCCGTCGACATTGGCGCACCGGCGAACAGTAACAACGAAGCGCAACGTCTCGACGTGTTGCGGGACTACCGGAATAAGACTGCCGCTGACATCCGGGATGCCATATTCAACTTGCTCGATCACCGGACGTTCTCTCTTCTTAGTTCCACCATCGAGGAAGACGATCTTGAGCCAGCGTTCGTAAAAGAGGGAGGCGCTCCCGGCCCCGATCCGAGGCAGGTAAGCGCTGGATTGCCGGGTGCAAATCCGGCGCGGACAAACGAGGCGCGGGCGGCCGACTTGATACAGCAGCACCTCCAGACCATCAAGGCCGGGTTCCCCGAGGCGTATCACAAGGCCAATATCACGCTCGATCACGTGACGCAGCGCTACTTGCCTGCCCCACAAGCTGCCGCCGCAGACGATGAGTATGACGACGACGCATCCTCCGACGGGGAGGATGCGCTCGCACTGGATCGTCCTCTTTTTACCGGAGCGTTCGCCCTACCGGTGCGGGGTGCTGCACTCCCTGAACGGGCAGCGCTCGCCCCCAACATCGCTGCGGGCGCCCAACTGCGTTTGGCCGCGAATGGCACGATTGAGCACGTGTTAATCAATGGGCAGGATAGACCTAAGGGATTGTTCGGATCGGCTGACAAGAAGCATTCGACGGCATGGGTCGTCATCGTCACCGGTGCCAAAAATGCGCTGGCAGGCAAAACGCTGGCGGAGGCGGTGGAAGCGATCGATACGCTATATGACGCAACAAAAGCGCTGCCCGGCTTTGATCTCGGCGATCGATTGACGGTGGCTCGAAAGGCGGAATGGGAGGCTGTGCAGGCCGCTGCGCTTCGCGCTCACGACGCAGCAGCGGCGGCAGCAACGCTCACTACGGTACAGGTGTATTTAAGCGCCTACTTGCAGCTGAGAAATTTCGTGCCGATGTCGGCGGCGGATATTCCGGGCGCTGGCCCTGGTGGCGATTCGGAGGCGCGCAATATCGCGATTGTCGGTCAGGCCGCCACACATCCGGCAGCGGATGTTCGCAATGCAATCTATGCACTGCTGGATGAGGCCGTGGTAAAGGGCTTTGGCGCAGGTAAAGGTGCGACGGCGAGCGGATTGCCGCCGGGTACGGCAGTCCCCACCCAGTCACGCACCGCCGAAGAGACCTTGATAGATTCCGAGCTCCCCGGCGCCGACCTCGAAGTGTCCCCCGACGCGCGCATCGCGGAAGTGATTAAACAGCACCTGCTGACCATAAGAGCTAATTTTCCCGCCGCCTATGATCGGGCCGACGCCGGCAACGAAGCGCACATCGACCACTATGTCGATACCGTGCTGGAAATTCATGACGCACAACGGCGCAAGACGATTCGCGAACGTGTTTGGGATTGACGTGTGGTAGCTGGGGTAACTGGTTTGACTACCCTTGGTAGACCCTGAGATTTTTGCCTCAATCAAATCAACTTGGAACGAGAAGTAGCACTGACCTGACGGATATTTTCGTACCACCGGTGTCTAGAGATTCACGGCCCCAGTGGTTGAACTACATTCGCTAGCCCGACGAAATTCGGCCGGGGTTTGGTACTGCAAACTCGAATGCGGGCGCACTTCGTTGTAGTGAGTGCGCCAGTC
>NZ_PTPY01000013.1:0-67526 GCF_022696215.1 Pandoraea sp. LA3
TATCGCCGCCACTCATGCCTCCCCAGTTGAACCATCGGTGTGCGTAGCCCACTGTTCTCTCGTCACTTCCGGGCAGCGCCGATACCCGGCCCCCTGACTCCGCTCCACTACCTTTAAGTCGCTACGTCAGGGGGCCGGCTATCGCCGCCACTCATGCCTCCCCAGTTGAACCATCGGTGTGCGCCGCCCGCTGTTCTCTCTTTACTTCCGGGCAGCGCCGATACCCGGCCCCCTGACTCCGCTCCACTACCTTTAAGTCGCTGCGTCAGGGGGCCGGCTATCGCCGCCACTCATATGCCCGGCCGCTTCTCCATGAATCGGCTGTCGCTTGCTTCGTCACTCGGTTCGGGTGTGTCGCCATGCCACTCGTCTGTTAACGAATGCCGTCGACCTCGGGGATCGAACGCGTCCTCAATTTTTTTCGCAGACGCGCGACACCTTTGTCATTAGCATCTGCGCAACATCAATAAGCGTTTACTTATTTTCTGCTTGTCTCACTGAAATCACTTCGCCATAATTGTCTCACCTATTAATCATTGTTTCATAGGCAAGACAATAACGATGCTTCGGCCGGAACGTCATGATGGACGTCAACCGTGCCGGCAAAGGGGCGACATAGCCCCGAAGCATCAGGGCGCATAACAGGAGTGGATGGTGAAGAGACGCAGTAAATGCGCCACCGGCCTTACGGTTGGTCTGGTCGGTCTGGCAGGTCTCGCATGCGCTGGCGCAGCACATGCCGCAGGCAATTCGTTGCAGATTTACGGAACGGTCGACGACGGCCTCACTTATGTGAGCAATCAGGGCGGTGGCCGCCTGTTCAAGATGGACGCGGGCATCGGGCAGCCTGACCGCTTTGGTCTTAAGGGGCGCGAGGACCTCGGTGGCGGTCTCGCCGCCGTCTTTCAACTGGAACAAGGTTTCAACACCAGCTCCGGCGCGCTGATCAATAGCGGCGTGGAGTGGAATCGTCAGGCCTGGGTCGGGCTGGCGAGCGATCGCTTCGGCACGGTGTCGATCGGTCACCAGACAGACTTCATGCAGGATGTCTCGATTCGCTATTCGAACGGCTTCTGGCAACACAATCTGTATGCCTATCACCCGGGCAACCTCGACAATCTGGCGAATTCGTCGCAGATCGATAATGCCGTGAAGTGGAACAGCACGAGTTTTCATGGTCTGACCGGTGGCCTGATGTACGGCTTCGCGGGCGGGAACGCGCAGGGCCGCACGGTCGGTGGCTACGTGAGGTACGACAACGGGCCGCTGTCGGTCGCCGCCACTTACGTAAGCATCAACAAGCGGACGTTCGATTTTTCTTCGCGCCTCGGCATTTCGTCGTTGTTCGGTCAGTCAGCCCTTTCCGCAACGAAGCTTTTCCAGTCGGATGCCGTGAACAACACCGGTATCGGCGCTTCGTATCGTCTCTCGTCGCGCTGGAACGTGCACGCGCTCTACACCCGCAGCGAAGTCCGCGCGCCCGGCGGCTCGGGCAACATGTTCAACTACGACGTCGGCACGGAGTACCGCGTGACAGAGGCGAACGCGCTCACGCTCGGCTATTCGTATTCGTCGTTCAATCACACGCACTACAACCAGATCGAAGCGGGCGACCTGTATTCGTTCTCGAAACGTACGCAATTGCAGGCACAAGTGACCTATATCGCCGCAACGGGTAACAACCACGCCGCGTCGTATCCGATCGGTGCGTCGAGCAATCACGATCAGATGTTGCTGCGCGTTGGGATGTATCACAGCTTTTAAGTCGCCAACTCACGGGCGCCAATGTCACAGATGGCCCCGTCGATGTCGGTGATGGCCGGTTTCCGGTGGCGACCCCGAGGCGCCACCGCACATTACGAGATGCAATATGTCAGTTCCTCTGCCCCCATCGTCTTCGTCCCCGCAGCGCCCGTCGCGGGTGCGCTACTGGATGCTTTTTCTGGTCTTCGTCGGTACGGTCATTAACTATGTGGACCGCGCCAATCTCTCGGTCGCGGCGCCGATGCTCAAGCAGGAGTTCGGTCTCGGCCCTGTCGAGCTGGGCTTCATTTTCTCTGCATACGCGTGGACGTATGTGATCGCGAACATCCCCGGCGGCTGGGTGATCGACCGCTTCGGCACGCGCGCCATCTATGGCGTGGCCATTCTCAGTTGGTCGGTGCTTACCTTCATGCAGGGCTTCACTTCACGCTTTGCCACGCTCTTCGGTATGCGACTCGGCGTGGGCGTGGCCGAAGCGCCGACGTTTCCGGTGAATAACCGGGTCGTCTCGGTCTGGTTCGCGCAGCGTGAGCGAGGTGTCGCGACCAGTGTCTATCTCGTCGGTCAGTACATCGGTATGGCCGCGCTCACACCGGTACTGTTCTGGATTGCCCATACCTGGGGCTGGCGCGAGATTTTCTATGCGACGGGCTTGCTTGGCATCGTCTGGGCCGGCGTGTGGTTCGCGGGGTATCGCGATCCCGATAAATGCCGGTGGGTGAACGCCGCCGAGCTTAACCATATTCGCAGCGGCGGAGCGCTCGTGGAAGCGAAGCCGCAAGCACTGGCGACGTCACAAAAGTTTCCGTGGCGCAAGCTGCTGGCGCTGTTCCGCAATCGTCAGATCATCGCGATCTGTGTGGGTAAGTTCGCCTCGCTGTCGTCGCTTTACTTTTTCCTGACGTGGTTCCCGACCTACCTGATCACCGAGCGTCACATGACGGTGCTCAAGGCGGGTGGCATGACGTCGGTGCCGTTCGTGGCCGCCTCCATCGGGGTTGTCTGCGGCGGTTTGCTCTCGGACTGGCTGCTGCGCCGAGGTGTCGCGGTCGGCACGGCGCGCAAGACGCCGATCGTCACCGGCCTGCTGCTCGTGCCGACGATGTCGCTTACCGTGCTCACCGATGCCAACTGGCTCGTCATCGCCATCATGTCGTTCGCCTTCTTCGCGCAAGGCGTGGCGTCGGCGTCGTGGTCGCTCGTCGCGGACATTGCGCCGAAGGGCATGGTCGGGATCACGGGGGGCGCGGTGAACTTCGCCGGCAACCTCTCGGGCATCATCACCCCCATCGCGATCGGCTTCATCGTGAAAGCGACGGGCTCGTTCGGTTGGGCGCTCGGCCTCATCAGCCTCTTCGCGATTGCCGGCGTGCTGTGCTATCTGTTGCTGCTCGGTGAAGTCAAACGTATCGAACTCGATGACGACGATGACGAGCGCAGCACCGTCGGTGCCAAAGCGCGGACGGCCTGAGTTACGACGGCGGGTCGCAATCGAAGGACCGCCGCGCAACGATTTCCGCGAGTCCGGTGTCAGGCTTCTGCGGCCTGACGCCGGTAATCGCCGGGCCGTGCTCCCGTCCATTTCCTGAATGCACGGAAGAAGGCGCTGGGGTCGGCAAATCCCAACGACAGGGCGATTTCCAGCATCGGCTTCGACGTGTGGCACAGCGCGTGAATGGCGAGATCGCGTCGCAACTGGTCCTTGATCGACTGATACGATTGGCCCTCATCCTCAAGCCGCCGACGCAACGTCGACGGCGTGGTGTGGAATTCACCCGCCAGCGTTTCGAACGCCGGCCAGCTATCCGTCGGCATGGTCTTCAGACGTCGACGCACGCGTGCCACCATCCCCTTTGTGTTCTTGTACTTGAGGATGATGTTGCCGGGCGCGGCGCGCAGGAAGTCTTTCACGCTGACTTCGTTCTGCACGACAGGCAAATCAAGACACGCCCCGTCGAATTCGATGGCGGTGCGATCAGCATTGAAGACCAGCCGTGCCGAATACATCGTGCGGTACTCGTCGCTATACACCGGTTCCTCGAACGCGAAGTACGCCGTGCTCAGCGTGACGCGTCGCGCGATCAGCCAGCAAGTGAGCGCATAGAACAGGATCAGTAGCGTTTCATGACCGAAGATGCGCGGGGCTTGTGCGTCTGCGCGCTCATGGACTTCCAGCCGGGCGAGGGCGTCATCGCGCACCAGATGCATCTCCAGATCGTCGAGCAGCAGGCCGAAGAAACGCGAGGCGCGCTGCAATGCCTGCTCCAGCGTGCGGCACGCGACGACGCTGTGGCAGAGCATCGCAAAGCTGCCCACTTTCATGCGACGCGAATCCTGACCGAAGAACTCGTCGTCCAGCGCGAGGCTGATGAGCCGCCACAGATGCGCATATCGATCGGCCGACACGCGGCCTTGCGGGTGCGTCAACAGCGAAGGCGCAATGTCGGCGGCCCGCAGTAATGCCGTCGGATCGCCGCCGAGTCGTTCGACGTGCGCCAATGCGTTAATCACGAAATGTATCGAAATGCTGCCTTTTTCCATGCGTCGCGAATCGGAACCGGTGTAAAGCCGTAGCAGGGGGACGCAGGAATTCTAGCAGTGCGGCCCCTGATGGCGCTTCCGGTGCCGTCCGAAAAACGGATCGGCGTATTCCGAATTCGCGGATGACGTCGCTCGGCGCGGTGCGGCGACGTCGTTCGCAGTGGAGGTTTCGTTGCCGGTCGACACCGGCGAAGTTTTACTTCGGCGCCATGCGCAGCGCGCCGTCGAGGCGAATGACTTCGCCGTTGATCATGGTGTTCTCGACGATATGACGCACCAGCGCCGCATATTCGGACGGGCGTCCGAGACGCGGCGGGAATGGCACCGACGCCCCCAGCGCGGCCTGAACTTCCGGCGTCATGCCGGCCATCATCGGGGTCTCGAAGATGCCCGGGGCAATGGTCACGACGCGCACGCCCACACGTGCCAGCTCGCGCGCGGCAGGCAGCGTCAATGCCGCAACCCCGCCTTTCGATGCGGCGTAGGCGGCCTGCCCGATCTGCCCATCGAACGCGGCGACCGACGCCGTGTTCACGATCACGCCGCGCTCGCCTTCGGCGTCGGCTGTGCCTTCTGCCATCGCCGATGCCGCAATGCGCAGCACGTTGAATGTGCCGATCAGATTGACGTTGACGATGCGTGCGAAGCTCTCGAGGCGATGCGGCCCCTGCTTGCCGAGAATCCGTTCCCCAATGACAAGCCCTGCGCAATTGACGACGCCATTGAGTCCGCCGAAGGCGCTCCCGGCCGTGTCGACGAGACGCTGTACGTCGTCTTCGCGGGTGATGTCGGTGGCGACGAAGCGCGTGGCATCCCCCAGGGCATCGGCCTGAGCGGCCCCGGCTTCGGCGTTGATGTCGCCGAGCACGACCCGGGCGCCGGCGTCGACGAGCATGCGTGCCGTGGCGGCGCCGAGACCCGACGACGCGCCGGTGACGAGAAAGACGCGATCCTTGATTTGCATGAGTGGCGTGTCCTGAAAAGGCGATAAAAGTGAAGGCGTGCTCAGGCGGCGATCGCCGGTGCGGGCGCCGCTTTGGCGATTTCCTGATTACGCAGGATGAAGCGCTGGAGCTTGCCGCTCGGTGTCTTGGGTAATTCGGTCACGAATTCGATTTCGCGTGGATACGCGTGAGTGGAAAGTCGATGACGAACGTGCTCCTGCAATTGGCGAGCGAGGGCGTCCGATGCCGCGAACTGTGCGTGCAACACGACGAACGCCTTGACGATTTCCGTACGCTCCGGGTCCGGCTTGCCGATCACGGCGGTTTCGATCACGGCCGGATGCTCGATCAAGGCACTCTCGACGTCAAACGGTCCGATGCGGTAGCCCGACGACGTGATCACGTCGTCATTGCGGCCGACGAAGCTGATGCTGCCGTCGGCGTTGCGCTCGACCGTGTCGCCGGAAAGGTAGTAATTCCCCACGAATGCAGGCGTCTCGCGTTCCCAGTAGCCGCCGAACCACATCAGCGGCGACTGGGTACGATCCAGCGCAAGCACGCCGGGCTCGCCGACGGCGCACTCGCGACCGTCGTCGTCGAGCACCACGACGCGATGACCCGGAGACGCAAAACCCGCCGCACCGGCCTGGATCGGATGGCCGAGCGCATGGTGATTGCATACGACCATGCCGAGTTCCGTCTGGCCGTAATGATCATGGATGGTCACGTCGAGGTGCTCGGCAAACCAGCGAATGACTTCCGGGTTGAGCGGCTCACCTGCGCTGGAAACGGCGCGCAACTGTCCTTTGACCGGTGCGGCAGCCTTGTCGCCACCGGCGATCAGCAGACGGAACGCGGTGGGCGATCCGGCCAGATTGGTGATCCCGAGCTTCTTGATGACGCGATAGGTGCTTTCGACGTTGAACGGGCCGTCGTAGAACGTGGTGGGAATGCCCATCGCGAGCGGCCCGGTGACCGCGTAATACAAGCCGTAAGCCCAGCCCGGGTCGGCGATGTTCCAGAACGTATCGGTCGGCCGCAGATCGACCGCGTCGCGCATGTAGCCCACGAACGCCATGATGGCGCGCAGCGGTACCGCGACCGGCTTGGCCGCGCCCGTCGTGCCCGACGTGAACATCATCAGGAACGGGTCGTCGGCACGGCGCATGACCGGCGCGAACTCGGCACCGTGCTGTTCGACCTCATGCCAGAAGCTGAAGTCGCTGCGGCGTACGCCTTCGCCGCGCGGCCCGCTGACGGTCACGACCGGCGGGCAGTGCTCCACTTCGTCGAGCTTGCTGCGGTTCGTGGCGTCGGTTATCACGAGCTTGCTCTGGGCACTTTGCAGACGATGCTCGATGGCCTTCGGGCCGAACGCGGTGAAGAGCGGCTGATAAACCGCGCCTGCCCGCCACGTGCCGAGGATCGTGATCAGCAACTCCGGGGTGCGCGGCAGCAGGCCGCTCACGCGGTCGCCGGGCTGCACGCCCTGTTCGCGCAGGAAGTTGGCAAAACGGGCGGAAAGCGCCTGCAAGTGCTTGAATGTCCAGGTCTGGCTCGTGCCGTCTTTTCCCTCCCAGAAGAGGGCGATGCGCCCGGGAAGCGCATGACGGTCGCAGCACTCGACGCAGGCATTCATCGCGTCGAGGTTGCCGTCGAGCGTGGCACGTACCGTGGCGTCGAGGTCGAACGTCTCGTAGGCTTGGGCGTAATCCGCAGTCATGGGTTGTCTCCTGTAGTCGGATGCCGGCCGACGGCGCGCCTAAGATGCAAAGACCTCGAAAGGCATTGGGCACTCGGCGCGCGATGTCGGCCGCTCCCCGGCGCCGTCTATAAGGAACCTCGGACGCGGCGCTCATGGGCAAGGGCGAAAATCATCCTAATGCGGGGCGTCGGCGGCAGGCAATGTCCAAACGGTTCAGAGTTCGTGAGGGATTTATCCACTCCGCAGATAGGGTATTTCGCGGTGCAGCAGAGTGTTCGGGCACGTTGTTGGATGTCGGGGGAGCGGCGCGGCCCGCACCAGCAAGGGTTTGTCCTGATCCGAATACAGACGATTCCGATGGCAATTCCGCTCATCCAATTTGCCGTTTTTGGCTATGGTGCCAACGCGCTGCGATCCCTACACTGGATCCATCGACAGGCACAGATGTCGGCGACGCTCGCCGGTGCATTCCTACCGTGTCCGATCGGGTTCGAGGTGATTGGGGTCGACGAGATAACGACGCAGGAGACAGATATGGATTTCTATACCGAAGACCAACGCATGATCCGCGACATGGCGCGTGCGTTTTCCTCCGAGCAGTTGGCGCCGAACGCTGCGCAATGGGATCGCGAGTGCGCGCTGCCCGACGCGATGGTCGCGCAGATGGGCGACCTCGGCCTGCTCGGCATGATGGTGCCTGAGCAATACGGCGGGTCCTACACCGACTACACGGCGTACGCGCTCGCGATGGAGGAAATTGCGGCAGGCTGTGCTTCGACGGCGACGATGATGTCCGTCCATAACTCGGTCGGGTGTGCGCCGATTCTGAAATTCGGTACGGACGCACAGCGTGAGCGCTGGTTGCCCGATCTGGCGGCCGGCAAGAAGATCGGCGCATTCTGTCTGACCGAGCCGCAGGCCGGGTCGGAAGCCAACAACCTGCGAACGCGTGCGGAGCGTCGCGGCGACAAGTGGGTGCTCAACGGTAACAAGCAGTTCGTGACGAACGGCAAGCGCGCTGCGGTGGCCATCGTTTTCGCCGTCACGGACCCTGCGGCGGGCAAGCGCGGTATTTCGGCATTCATCGTACCGACGGACACGCCGGGTTTCGAAGTCGGCCATCCCGAACACAAGCTCGGCATCCGCGCGTCGGACACCTGTCCGATCACGCTTGTCGATTGCGAGGTCGGCGACGAGGCCATGCTCGGTGAGCCGGGGCAGGGGCTGAAGATTGCGCTGTCCAATCTCGAGGGGGGGCGCATCGGGATCGCGGCACTCGCGCTCGGTGTGGCGCGGGCCGCGTTCGAGGCCGCCCTGCAATATGCGAATGAGCGTCAGCAGTTCGGCAAACCGATTCGGGAGCATCAGAGCATTGCGAACATGCTGGCCGACATGACGACGCGCATCAATGCGGCACGCTTCCTGATTCTTCACGCCGCAGCGCTTCGCACACAGGGGCTGCCGTGCCTGTCCGAAGCGTCGCAGGCAAAGCTCTTTGCCTCCGAACTGGCCGAGTGGGTCTGTACCCACGCGATCCAGATCCATGGCGGCTATGGCTACCTCGAAGATTACCCGGTCGAGCGCCACTATCGCGACGCGCGCATCACGCAAATCTACGAAGGCACCAGCGAGATTCAGCGGCAAGTCATTGCCCGCGCGCTGGACTGACGGCGCGGGCGCACGGTTTGACGACTGCCGATCGTTGCGATCAGGAGGAGAAAGGGTGAGCTTGCAAAAGAGCGGTATCGATATACGCGAAACGCACGACAGGCACGACGTGCACGACAGGCATAGCCCACGCGACGCACGCGATGCCCACGACGCCGGAGAAGAAGTCCTGTTCGACGTGATCAACGGATTCGGGGTGATCACGCTCAATCGTCCCAAGGCGCTTAATGCCATTACGCATGGCATGGTGCGCGCGATGTGGCGGCAACTCAATGCGTGGGTCGACGATCCCGCGGTGCGTGCGGTGCTGGTCGAAGGGGCAGGGGAGAAGGCGTTTTGCGCCGGTGGCGATGTCCGCGCGCTCTACGAAAGCCGGATAAGCAACGCGAACCACCATCAGGCATTCTTCATCGACGAATACCGGCTCGATTTCCTGATCCACCGATATCCGAAGCCGTATATCGCGCTGCTCGACGGCATTGTCATGGGCGGCGGCATGGGCATCGCACAGGGCGCAGCGTTGCGGATCGTGACCGACCGGACACGGTTGGCGATGCCTGAGACCGGGATCGGCCTGTTCCCTGACGTGGGTGCCAGTTGGTTCCTTGGTCATCTGGCCCCCACGCTCGCCCGATATCTTGGACTGTCCGGGGTGACGATCACGGCCGCCGACGCGCTGTACTGCGGGCTGGCGGACGTCTGGCTGGAAGGCGATGCCCCGGCGCAACTGCGCGAGATGTTGCACCGTTTCGAATGGCCGGACGACATGCCGGACAGCGCGGATCGCTCGATGCCTCACACTGGCAAGCGAATCGCCGGCGGCAACACGCAAAACACCGCCGACCTGCTGGCATCGCTTCGTGCCGCCCTCGTGCCGCTGGGCCGCACATGGACCGACGCCGCGCCGCTCTCCCGTGTCAGAGCCACGCTGGACAGACACTTCAGCGCATTGGACGTGCCGGGCATCGTGGCATCACTGGGAAGTGATACCGACAATGCATGGTCTGCCGAGACACTCGCGCTCTTGAAGCAGCGTTCGCCGCTCAGTCTGTGCGTCACTGACCGGCAATTGCAGACAGGTCGCCGTCTGGATCTGGCCGATGCCTTTCGCATGGAGTTGGTGCTGGGGTATCACGCGTTCGCATCGGGTGATTTCGTCGAAGGCGTTCGCGCACTGCTGATCGACAAGGACAAGCAACCCCGGTGGCGCTACGCCGCGCTCGCCGACGTGCCGGCGGCGCAGGTCGACGCCTTCTTCGTGAGTCCATGGCCGCAAGGCGCGCATCCGTTGGAGGACCTCGGGAGATAAGCCAACAAGACGACACGCAGGGATTGAACTCGGGCAAACGCATGCGACAATGCCGATCTTGCGGGGCACCGCACAATCCGTTGGAGTCCAGATGCTCGTCGAAATCGCCCGCCTGCTGCTAGATCTTGTTTTCTCGCTATTCGGCGCTTTGTTGTTATTGCGTGTGTGGATGCAGGCGACCCGGCTGCCCCCGCGAAATCCGCTCTCCCAAGGGGTGTTTCAGTTCACCAACTGGATCGTGTTGCCGTTGCGGCGCGTTGTGCCGGGCGTGGGCGGCATCGACTGGGCGTGCGTGATCGGCGCATGGCTGGCCGCCATTCTCTATCTGGTGCTGATCACTGCGGTGGTCGGGGTGTCGCCGGTCACGGTGTTCCCGCGTGGCTTGCTGGTCGCGCTGGTGCTGGTGGCCAAGTGGGGCGCCAATCTGGTGATGTGGCTGACGCTGCTCATGGCGGTGCTGTCGTGGGTGAATCCGCGTGCCACCGCAATGCCGATTCTTCAGCACCTGCTCGATCCGCTGCTGCGCCCCATTCGCCGCGTCATCCCGATGGTGGGCGGTTTCGACCTGTCGCCGTTGGGGCTGTTCCTGCTGATGCAGATTCTGCTGATCGTGCTCGCGCGCTTAAGCCTCTTCTTCGCGATGCTCTGATTGCGCTGACGTCGTTTCCGGGGAGCGAATCCCCGAAGCATCCGCAGGCAGCGATGCTGCCTGCTGCATATCGATCGGCCGCGACACGTCGCGGCCGATTTGCATCGTAGCGACAGTTCGACTTCCAGTGGCGGACGCTGCCACATCGGCCGCCGAACGCCCACCTTCCATTCGCGCGGTCTCAAGCCGCGGGCGTTGCGCTGGCGCGATCGTCAGGTGCGGCGCTTGCGCGCGCTCGCCGCCCGAGCGTTCCAGTCCCAGACGACGCAATACTCGGTGACCGTCTTCGGTCACGCTCACTTTGGTGTGTCCCTCGTCCACCGCCACATGGACCAGACGCGCTTGCTCCAGCGCGGCGAGATCGGGCGGTTCGAGGGCATCGGCATCGATGGGGCCAAGCGAGGCGGCCGCCAGCAACAGCGTGGCGATTTCATGCGGACTCAGCATGGTCAGGCTCCTTGAGGCGAATAGCTTTCACGTCGACGTCGTCAGGGTAAGGGGCAGATGTAAGCCCCTGACTACGCCATGTTTACTGCACGTTACGACTCGCCTCCGACCTAGCCTCCCCAGGCGGTCCTGCCACTCTCGCGTGGCTGTCCAGTGAATCTGCTGCCTGTCTGATCAATGACATCCAATGACTTCGCCGACCGGACAAAAAACACCGGGGCGATGTCACCGTACTTCAGCATCGGATCGCAAAGCCTCCGGCAAGTTCGTGCATTCGGGTTTCCCCTAGTATGCCCGTTTTTTGCGTAC
Organism: Pandoraea sp. LA3; assembly: GCF_022696215.1. Lineage (NCBI taxonomy): Bacteria > Pseudomonadati > Pseudomonadota > Betaproteobacteria > Burkholderiales > Burkholderiaceae > Pandoraea > Pandoraea sp. LA3. The sequence goes on from NZ_PTPY01000013.1 coordinate 11,337, forward strand.
GACGGGGACCGAACCCCCTTGTTTTGACGGGGTTTGCGGGGTGTGTAAGGGAAATGCGATGTCGATGGCAGACCGCTCGGCAGCATTTGAACTATTTTTTTTCTTTTGACGGGGTGCTGATGAAAATATACTTTCCTTCACTCCGAAGGATGACTGCGATCCATGACTGACGCCGACTCGTTGCCCGCCGACTTGCCGCTCACCGAGCGCATCGTGCGAGCCATGCCCGAACTGACGCCTGCGCAACAGCGCATGGCGGCGTTCGTGCTCGACAACACGTTTCGCGCGGCCACCATGCGTATCGACGAATTTGCCGACGCGGTCGGCGTCTCGCTGGCGACCGTCAATCGCTTTGCCCGCGCGCTGGGCTTCGATGGCTATCCGCAATGCCGCGCGGCGATGGTGCGCGGTTACGAAGCGACGCTCGCGCCGATCGAGAGTCTGCGCACGAGCAAGGCGCAGGCAAGCGCCAGTGCCGATGTGATGGCGGCGTCGCTGGCGCAGGCCATCGAGAACCTGGACTGGACACGTCGGGCGCTCGATGCCGGTACCTGCGAACGCGCCGTCGAGTCGATCTTGCAGGCGCATCGCATCTACGTGCTAGGCCTCGGCGCGAGTGGCTACCTTGCGGGCCTGCTTCACCACGGCCTCGATCCATATTGCGAGAACGTGCAATCGGTCGTCGGGGCGGGCGGGTCGACGCATGCCGCACGTCAGTTGTTCAAGCTGCGCGAGGGGGATCTGGTGATCGCCCTCGGTTTCCCGCGTTACGTGTCCGACACCGTGACACTGTGCCGCCGCCTGCGCGGTCGCGGCGTATCCGTGATGGTGCTCACCGACAGCCCCACGTCGCCATTGGCGCCGTTGGGCGATATCGTGATCTTCGTGCGGAGCAAACCGCGCCTGTCGAGCAACTCCGAAGCGAGTGTGCTGGCCATGATCGATGCGATTTGCGATGCCGTTGCGCAACGCGCCAAACACGCCGTAGATCGCGCGACCGAACTGACCGACTTCCTGCTGCCGTGGCTTGACTCTGCGTCGTTGACACTGCCGAATGCGCCCGCCAATGCCCCGGCCGGCGCCGCAACACCGGTGATGCGGCGTGCCGCAGCATCACAGCACGCCGCGAGCGCTGCCGCGACGAAGACCGCCGCCGTCGCGACCCCGCTGCCCGGCGCGCTGCCCGAAGCGCTGGGCGCCACGCTGACGCAGGCGTTGGCCAAAACGGCCAACAAAACGCATCCCGAGCCGCTGGATACCGCGCTGACCGACGCCATCGTCGGGGCAACCGCCAGCACGCTGGGAGCGCCGGGTTCGGCTCGCGCAAACCCCGCGAGCCCCATGCATCTACCGAATCATTCGAACGCGCCGGCGGCACCCCGCAACGCCGGTCGTTCCGCCACCTCGGCCGCCGCCGCCACCAGCGTTAGCACCGGCACCTCGTCCGGCGCGGTGACGGGCGGCAACGAAAGAAAGGACAAAGCCTCATGAGTCATGCCCAACGTGCCGTCATCGCCATTCACGGCGGCGCCGGAACGATCAGCCGCGACACGTCGCCCGAAGAACTCAAGGCGTATCACGAGGCATTGGCCGACGTGCTGCGCGCCGGACAGGCCGTGCTCGCCGCCGGCGGCTCCGCGCTCGACGCCGTGACCGAAGCCGTGCGTCATCTCGAAGATTGCCCTCGCTTTAATGCCGGTCGTGGCGCCGTGTTCACGCACGAAGGCACGCACGAACTCGACGCCGCGATCATGAACGGCACCACGCTCGACGCGGGTGCCATCGCTTGCGTCCATCGCGTGCGCAACCCGATTCTGGCCGCGCGTTCGGTGCTCGAACACAGCCCCCACGTACTGCTCGTGGGTGAAGGCGCCGAAGCGTTCGCTGCGGCGAGCGGCGCCGAGCTGGTCGAGCCCGAGTACTTCTTCACCGAAGCGCGCTATGCCCAGTTGCAGCGTGCGCTCGCCAGCGCGGCCGTCTCGCTCGATCACGACATGCCGCTCAAGAAAGAGCCCATCGACCCGGACACGAAGTTCGGCACGGTCGGCGCGGTTGCCTGCGATATGCACGGTCACATTGCTGCGGCCACGTCGACGGGCGGGATGACGAACAAGGCCGTCGGCCGCGTGGGCGATTCGCCGCTCATCGGCGCGGGCTGCTATGCCAACGACGCGACCGCCGCCGTCTCCGCGACGGGCACGGGCGAAGCCTTCATTCGTGCGGTCGCCTGCTACGAAGTCGGTGCATTGATGGCCTACGCGGGGCTTTCGCTGAAAGACGCCGCCGAGCGTGTCATTCAGGATCGTCTGCCGCGAGTGAATGGCCGTGGTGGTCTGATCGCGGTGGATGCGCAAGGCAACGTGGCGCTGCCGTTCAATACCGAAGGGATGTATCGCGGCGTGGCCCGTGTGGGCGAAACGCCGGTGACGGCCATTCACGAGTAAGACCGAACGTCCCGGGATGCTCGGGCAAGACGGCGCGAGGCCATACCCGGCACCGTGCACCAGTACCAGATTCAGCAAGTGAAGATTAGCGAGGACAGGCGTGGCTGAGCGTAAGACAACCCCTACGATTTCGTTGCCCGACGAGCGCGTGCTCGACGTGAGCGGCATTACCGTGCAGTTCGCGACGTCCGAGCGCGTGGTCACGGCCGTGCGCGATCTGTCCTTCCATGTCGACCGTGGCGAGACGCTCGCCATCGTGGGCGAATCGGGCTCGGGCAAATCGGTGACCTCGCTCGCGGCCATGCGTCTCGTCGAGAACGGCGGCGGGCGCATCACCGAGGGCTCGATGGTCATGCGTCGCCGCAACGGCAAGCTCGTCGACCTCACGCGCGCCAGCGGCCGCACCATGCGCAGCATTCGCGGCGCGGACATGGCGATGATCTTCCAGGAGCCGATGACCTCGCTCAACCCGGTCTTCCCGGTGGGGGAGCAGATTGCCGAATCCATCCGCCTGCATCAGGGCAAGGATGTTGCCGCCGCGCGCGCCGAGGCGCTGCGCATGCTCGAACTCGTGCGGATTCCGGAAGCGAAGCGTGTGCTGGGCCGTTTCCCGCACCAGCTTTCGGGCGGCATGCGTCAGCGCGTGATGATCGCCATGGCGCTGTCCTGCAAGCCGGGCCTGTTGATTGCCGACGAGCCGACCACCGCGCTCGACGTGACGATTCAGGCGCAGATCCTGCAACTGATTCGCGCATTGCAAGACGAGATGCACATGGGTGTCGTGTTCATCACCCACGACATGGGCGTGGTCGCCGAGGTCGCCGACCGCGTGCTCGTGATGCATCGCGGCGACAAGGTGGAAGAGGGCCGCTCGGCGGAAATTTTCGCTGCCCCGCGCGAACGCTACACGCAGGCGCTGCTCTCGGCAGTGCCGCGTCTCGGTTCGATGCAGGGTACCGACCTGCCGGCGCGCTTCCCGCTGTTGCGCTACGACGCCCCGGCAGATGCCAAGCCCGTCGCCGAAACCCCGCAACCGACGGTCAAGACGGAGGCTGGTCCGATCCTGCGAGTGAAGGATCTCGTCGCGCGCTTCGACGTACCGTCCGGATTCTTCGGCCGTGTGAAGCAGCGCGTGCACGCCGTCGAGCGGGTGAGTTTCGATCTCTATCCCGGCGAGACGCTGGGCCTCGTGGGCGAATCCGGTTGCGGCAAGTCGACGACCGGTCGTGCGCTGTTGCGTCTGGTCGCCAGTCAGGGCGGCTCCATCGAGTTCGGCGGCAAGCCGATTCACGATCTTGCCGGTCGCGCCTTGCAGACGTTGCGCCGCGATATCCAGTTCATCTTCCAGGACCCGTTTGCCTCGCTCGACCCGCGTCTGACTGTGGGTTTCTCGATCATGGAGCCGCTGCTGGTGCACGGCGTGGCGAGCGGCGCGGAAGCCGAGAAGCGCGTGGCCGAACTGCTCGAACGCGTGGGCCTGCCGGCCGACTACGCGCAGCGCTACCCGCACGAGTTCTCGGGCGGGCAGCGTCAACGCATCGCCATCGCCCGCGCACTGGCGCTCAAGCCGAAGGTCGTGATCGCCGACGAATCCGTCTCGGCGCTCGACGTCTCCGTGCAGGCGCAGATCATCAACCTGATGCTCGATCTGCAAAAGGAGTTCGGCATCGCGTTCCTGTTCATCTCGCACGACATGGCGGTCGTGGAGCGGATCAGCCACCGCGTGGCGGTGATGTTCCTCGGGCAGATCGTCGAGATCGGCCCGCGTCGCGCGATCTTCGAAAACCCGCAGCATCCTTATACGAAGAAGCTGATGTCGGCGGTGCCGATTGCCGACCCGGCGCGTCGTCATGCCAAGCGGGAATTGTTGACGGAAGAGATTCCGAGCCCGATCCGCGCAATCGGCGACGAACCGCAGGTGCAGCCGCTCGTGGAAGTCGGCGCAGGGCACTTCGTGGCGCGTCATCGCGTGGCCGGCGCTTATTGAGGATCGATTGATCTGTCGATGCCACGTCCGGCACCGGATTTCGCATTCCCCGTGGACTCGCGTCCCCGGCAGTTTCAGGCAGTACCCAAGTTGCACGTCTCGTTGTAGCCATAATGCCCGCCAAGTGGCGCAGTCGAAGGACTGGCCCGCGGCGACCCCGTCAGACCAGAAGGAGAAAGACAGATGTCGAAAAACGTTTTGTTGGGCGCTCGCTGGAAAACCGCGCTCGCGTCCGTCGCTGTGGCGTCCGCCGTGTTCGGTGCAGCCCCGGCGTTCGCCGCCAAGGATGTCGTGATGGCCGTGCAGTCGACCTTCACGACGATGGATCCGTACGACGCCAACGACACGCTGTCGCAAGCGGTCGCGAAGTCGTTCTACGAAGGCATGTTCGGTTTCGACAAGGACATGAAGCTCGTGAACGTGCTGGCCGACAGCTACACGGTCTCGCCGGACGGCCTCGTCTACACAATCAAGCTCAAGTCGGGCGTGAAGTTCCAGGACGGCACGACCTTCGACGCTGCCGCCGTGAAGGCGAACTTCGACCGCGTGACGAACCCGGACAACAAGCTCAAGCGCTACAACCTGTACAAGGAAATCGCCAAGACGGAAGCGGTCGATGCGCACACGGTGAAGTTCACGCTCAAGGAGGCGTTCTCGCCGTTCATCAACACGCTGGCGCACCCGTCGGCCGTGATCATCTCGCCGGAAGCCCTGAAGAAGTACGGCAAGGACATCGCCTCGCACCCGGTCGGCACGGGCCCGTTCGAGTTCGTCGAATGGAACCGCACCGACTACGTGAAGGTGAAGAAGTTCGACGGCTACTGGAAGAAGGGCTATCCGAAGGTCGACACGATCACCTTCAAGCCGGTGGTGGACAACAACACGCGTGCGGCCGTCATGCAGACGGGCGAAGCGGGTTTTGCCTTCCCGGTGCCGTATGAGCAGGCCGACGGCCTGAAGGCCAGCGGCAAGGTCGACGTGATCGCCGGTCCGTCGATCATCCAGCGCTACGTGAGCTTCAACACGAAGCAGAAGCCGTTCGACGACGTGCGTGTGCGTCAGGCCATCAACTACGCCATCAACAAGGAAGCGCTGGTGAAGGTGGCCTTCGCGGGCTACGCCACCCCGGCCGACGGTGTGGTGCCGAAGGGTGTGGACTACGCGGTCAAGACCGGCCCGTGGCCGTATAACCCGGCCAAGGCGAAGGAACTGCTCAAGGAAGCCGGTTACCCGAACGGTTTCGAGACCACGCTGTGGTCGGCCTACACGTACACCACCGCGCAGAAGGTGATCCAGTTCGTGCAGCAGCAACTGGCGCAGGTCGGCATCAAGGCGCAAGTGCGCGCGCTCGAAGCCGGTCAGCGTGTCGAGCTGGTCGAATCGGCCCCGGATCCCGACAAGGCGCCGGTGCGCATGTACTACGTGGGCTGGTCGTCGTCGACGGGCGAAGCCGACTGGGCGCTGCGCCCGCTGCTGGGCTCGGAGTCGTTCCCGCCGAAGCTCTTCAACACCGCCTACTACAAGAACGAGGCCGTTGACGCCGACTTCAACAAGGCGCTGCTGACGACCGATCGTGCAGAGAAGACCAAGCTGTACACGGACGCCCAGCAGAAGATCTGGAACGATGCGCCGTGGGCGTTCCTCGTGACGGAGAAGCTGCTGTACGCACGTAACAAGAACCTGTCGGGCGTGTACACGATGCCTGACGGCTCGTTCAACTTCACCGATATCTCGATGAAGTAATCGCCGGACCCATCGCGCCCCCGTCATTGGTCGGGGGACGGCGATGGCCTGCGAGTGTGATGTTCCCCGCGCCGCCGGCTCCGTCCGACGGCGCGGTCTACCGCAAGACATGGTTTAGGCAAGACGTTCGGCAAGACTGCGATGCTCAATTACTTTCTCAAACGCCTGCTCGGCCTGATCCCCACGCTGCTGATCGTGGCAGTGCTGGTGTTCGGCTTCGTGCACATGTTGCCGGGCGATCCGGCGCGTCTGGCGGCCGGTCCCCAGGCGGACGAGGCGACCGTGGCGCTGGTGCGCCAGGATCTCGGCCTCGACAAGCCGCTGCTGACCCAGTTCACGACCTTCATCACGCACGCGGTGCGCGGCGACTTCGGTCTGTCGATGCGCAGCAAGCAACCGGTCTCGGAGGAAATCTCCAGCCGCTTCATGCCGACGCTGTGGCTCACGCTGGTGAGCATGATCTGGTCGGTGGTGATCGGCATGGGGCTCGGTGTGGCGTCTGCCGTCTGGCGCAACCGCTGGCCCGACCGGCTCGGCATGACCTTCGCGGTCTCGGGCATCTCGTTCCCTGCGTTCGCGCTGGGCATGTTGCTGATGCAGATTTTCTCGGTGCAGCTAGGCTGGCTGCCGACTATCGGCGCCGATTCGTGGAAGAGCTACATCCTGCCCTCGATCACGCTGGGCGCGGCGGTGGCCGCCGTGATGGCCCGCTTCACACGCTCGGCGTTCGTCGAAGTGCTGCACGAAGACTTCGTGCGCACGGCCCGCGCCAAGGGGCTCAACGAAATGCGCGTGGTGTTCAAGCACGCGCTGCGCAACGCCATGATCCCCGTCGTCACGATGATGGGGTTGCAGTTCGGCTTTCTGCTCGGCGGCTCGATCGTCGTCGAGGTGGTATTCAACTGGCCCGGACTCGGACGCCTGCTGATCGACTCGGTCGAGATGCGCGACTATCCGGTGATTCAGGCGCTGGTGCTGTTGTTCTCGCTTGAGTTCATTCTGATCAACCTCGTGGTCGACGTGCTGTACGCCGTCATCAACCCGACCATTCGCTACAAGTGAGGCACGCATCATGAGCGCAAGCCAACCGACAACCCAACCGACGACGGCCACTGCGGCGGCCGCCGGCGGCAATCGCGTGCGCACGCCGTGGCGCGAATTCTGGCGCAAATTCAAGAAGCAGCACATCGCGATGGTCGCAGGCGCCTTCGTGCTGGTGCTGGTCGTCATTGCGATCCTCGCGCCGCACCTCGTGCCGTTCGATCCGGAGAACTTCTTCGACTACGACGCCCTGAACGCCGGGCCGTCTGCGAAGCACTGGTTCGGCGTGGATTCGCTCGGACGCGACATCTTCAGCCGTGTGCTCGCGGGCACGCGCATCTCGCTGGCCGCCGGCTTCGGCTCCGTGGCCCTCGGCGCGGTGATCGGCACGGTGCTGGGCCTGCTGGCGGGTTACTACGAAGGCTGGTGGGACCGCATCGTCATGCGTATCTCCGACGTGCTGTTCGCCTTCCCGGGCATTCTGCTCGCCATCGGCGTGGTGGCCGTGCTGGGTAACGGCATGATCAACGTGATCGTGGCCGTGGCCATCTTCTCGATTCCGGCGTTTGCGCGGCTCGTGCGCGGCAACACGCTGGTGCTCAAGCATCTGACGTATATCGAGGCGGCGCGCTCCATCGGGGCGTCGGACTGGACGATCATCATGCGGCACCTTCTGCCCGGCACGGTGTCGTCCATTGTCGTGTACTTCTCGATGCGTATCGGTACGTCGATCATCACGGCAGCGAGTCTGTCGTTCCTCGGGCTTGGCGCGCAACCGCCGACGGCGGAGTGGGGCGCGATGCTCAACGAAGCGCGTGCCGACATGGTCAACGCGCCGCACATCGCCATATTCCCGAGCCTGGCCATTTTTCTGACCGTGCTCGCTTTCAATCTGCTCGGCGACGGCCTGCGCGACGCGCTCGATCCGAAGCTCGACCGGCATTGATGACCCCGCAGGAGCGCGAAATGATCCCCCCGTCAGACTTTCGCGAAGCCTCGTTCGGCGCCCCCCACGTCGGGCTGCTGCCCGCCGGGCCGCGCGATGCCATCTCGGACGTGCCGGGTGTTTTCGTCGGACACGTGACGCTCGCCGACGGACCGGTCCAAACGGGCGTCACTGTCGTCTGTCCGACGCCCGCCACGACGATGGATCCCGGCGGCGCGGCCCCCGGGGCGTCGGCGCCCAGCACGCAATGGGATCCGTTTCGTACCAAGATTCCTGCGGGTGCTGCGGTCATCAACGGCTTCGGCAAGAGCGTGGGGCTGATGCAGATCGACGAACTGGGCGTCGTCGAAGCGCCGCTGGCGCTCACCAATACCTTCTCCGTCAGCCATGTCGTACTCGGTCAGCTACGCGCGGCCATTGCGGCGAATCCGGGCATCGGGCGGGGCGCGCCCTCGCTGAACCCCACGGTGTTCGAGTGCAACGATGGCTATCTGAACGACATGCAGGCGTTCGCCGTCACCGAAGCGGATTACGCGCAGGCGCTGGCGAGCGCATCGTCCGACTTTGCGCAGGGCGCGGTCGGTGCCGGACGCGGCATGTCCAGCTTCGGACTGAAGGGGGGCATCGGCTCCGCGTCGCGGGTCGTGGAAACGGCCGGGGCCACGTTCACGGTCGGCGTGCTGGTGCTCTCCAACTTCGGCCGCCCGTCACAACTGACGATTGCCGGGCGTCACGTCGGGCCGGTGCTCGACGAACGCCTCGCGCAGCCTGAGCAAAGCGCGGCGCCCGAGCGCGGCTCGATCATCATGCTCGTGGCCACCGACGCGCCGCTCGACGCGCGGCAGTTGCGCCGTGTCGCCACGCGTACCGGCGCAGGACTGGCGCGCACCGGTTCCGTCTACGGTCACGGCAGCGGCGACGTTGCCCTTGCATTCACCACCGGCTACACCGTAAGTCACGACGCGATGGGGCGGGTGGCGCCTGCGGCGCTGGTCCCCGACGCATTGCTCGACCCCATTTTTCAGGCGACGGCCGACGCCACCGAGCAGGCCATTCTGCACGCGCTGTTCGCAGCCGAGTCCGTGCTCGGGCGCGACGGTCATGTGCGGCGCTCGCTCGCCGACGTGCTGCCTGACTGGGCGGCGCTGTAACCGGGGGCTGCGATCGGGCGCCGCCACCGTCTGCCCCGTCAGCGCCGGCATGACGCCGCGCCCGCAGCCCCTTACGACTCTATCGACACGACACTATGCGAATTCTGATCTCCACCGATATCGAAGGCGTCGCGGGCGTCTTCCACCCCGAACAGACACGCGCCGGTAACGGCGAGTACGAACGCGCGCGCCGCTGGATGACGCGCGAAGCCAACGCCGCCGTCGAAGGTGCCTTCGCAGGCGGGGCGACCGAAGTGATGGTCAACGACTCGCACGGCGGCTTTCGTAACCTGTTGCCGGACGAACTCGATCCGCGCGCGCGTCTGGTGCTGGGCAAGCCGCGCTATCTCGGCATGGTCGCCGGGGTGGAAGCCGGGTGCGACGCGCTCTTCATGATCGGCTATCACGGCAAAGCCCAGAGCGCGGGCATTCTGGCGCACACGATCAACAGCTTCGCCTTCGCCCGCGTATGGCTGGGTGGCGTGGAGGCGAGCGAGGCCATGCTGTATGGGGCGCTCGCCGGTGAGCGGGGCGTGCCGATGGTCATGGCCAGCGGCGACGACGTCTTCTGCGAAGAAACGCAGTTGATCTTCCCCTCCGCCCATTTCGTGCAGACGAAGGCGGCGTGGGGGCAGGGCAGCGGCATGACGCTCAGCCCGTCGCAATCATGCGACCTGATCCGCGAGGCCGCGAAGACGTCGCTCGAAGACTCGCGCAAATGGCATACGTACAAGGTCGAAACCCCGGTCGAAGTGCGTCTGCAAGCCCAGAGCACGGCGCTCGCCGACCTGTTCTGCCAGTGGCCGACGCTCGAACGTGTGGACGGTGTCACCCTGCAATACGTCGCACCGAGCGTGGAGGCAGCCGTTCGGGTGCTCAACTGCCTGTCCGCCATGTCGTTCATGCTGCGCTGAGCCGGATTCGTGGCCGCTCGCGAGCGCCCGATGAGGCGCTGAAATCGGCCGCAAGACGGACTCTTGACCCTGCAAACGCGTGCCGAACCCCGCCAAAAGGGCTCCGTAACCTGTTGGTTTGCGGGGTTTTGTCGAGTTTTGTCACCGGTATTTCCCTGTCAACCGATCCGGCACCGCCCGCTGAGCCGCGCCAGTGCTGGATCTGCGTTTTCCATGTTGTTGCGGCGCGACTTTCTCAGGGTTCACAGCGCCAAAACGTCAAGGTCGGACGTGCGATAATCCGTAATATTTTGTAACAGCAGCACCGCACTATGGGTGCCGTAACGGTTTATTGAGCGTCGGCAGCGAAGTCGGCGGTGAATCATGGATATCAGAAACGCCCGACGTTGGGCGGAGCCCGGCGCGAAACGCTACGTCGGCGCACTCATGGTGGTACTTGCTGCGTTTCTTGTTCGCAGCCTCCTGCATCCGGTGCTCGATCACGCGATGCCGGGTGTCTTTTTCGTCTGCGCGGCCATCATCGTCGAATTCACCTGGGGGCTGGGACCGGCCATCATGGCGATGATCGTGAGCATCCCGATTTTCGACTTCTTCTTCGTGCCGCCGTTTCGCGACATCGCGGAGCTCGATCGTCGGGACGTGCTGATCGTTACGGGCTTCATGCTCATCACGCCGTTGGCGGTGGCCCTCATCGAGCGCCTGCGTCGCGCGCAGTACCGCGCCGAGCTTCTCGCGGAAGTCGCCCAGACGCGTTACGAAATGCTGCTGCGCGCCGAGAACGAGCGCATGGTGCTGTCGGATTCGGTGCAGTTGGGCAATGCGCTCATGACCTATCTGACGAAACACCTCGACTCGATCTTTTATCTGGCCAACCCGGCCACGCACTACCAGTTCATCGACGAGCATTTCCGTCGCGAGACGGGCGTGTCGCCGGATGTCGTCCAGCGTGACGGGTTGCGTGCGTTATTGCACCCGGAAGATGCGCAACGTCTGGCGGGGTTGTTCTCGGCGGAAGGCGAGCCGCCGCCGCCGGGCGCCTACAACCTGCGGGTGCGCATGCACGATGGCGACTTCGACATGATTCACTGCGAGTTGCAGCACTTCCGCGCTCATGTCGGCACGTATGTGATCCTGCGTCTGCATGCGGGGCCGACGGTGCGCCCGGTGAATACGGTCACGCCGTTGCATGCGGTCGTACCGGCCAGTGCCTCTAATACGTCTTCCACGGCCAACGCGGCCGACAAGCTTGAAGTTACGCAGACGCCTGGCGTCTGTGGCGGGGTTTGATCATGTTTCAACAAGACATCTTCTACAAAGGCGGCGAGCATGCCGTGCTGCTGCTGCCGGGGCTCTCGAGCACGCCGCTCGAAATGCGTCCGGTCGCCAAGGCGCTGCATCGCGACGGCTACACCGTGTCGGTGCCGCACATCGAGGGTTACGGCCTCGGCGCGCCGTGCACCCACTGGCGCGAATGGATCGCCGCGGCGCGCGTGAAATACCGCGAACTGCGCGATACCCATCAGACCGTATCGCTGTGCGGCCTGAGCATGGGCGCGACGCTCGCGCTCGCGGTGGCCGAAGAGGAGCCCGATGTCGCGGCCATCTCGGTGCTGGCTGTCACGCTGGTGTACGACGGCTGGACCATTCCGTTGGCGTATCCGCTGCTCGATTTGCTGTACCACCTGCCGTTCGGCCATCGCTATCGCTATTACGAGAAGGCGCCGTTCGGGTTGAAGAACGAAGCGTTGCGCGCCCGGGTGCAGAAGTCGATGTCGCTGCACGACGCCTCCGAGATCGGTTCGGCGTCGCTGCCCATCGCGCACTTGTACAACGCGCGCCGGCTCGCCTCTCACGTGCGCAACCGGCTCGATCGCGTCACGGCAGACTGCCTGATCGTGCATGCGGTGGACGACGATACGGCCAGCCCGCACAACGCGCGTATCGTCTACCAGGGCGTGTCGTCCGACGTGAAGCAGAAGTGCCTGCTTGGTGAGAGCTATCACATCCTGACGATGGATAACGAACGCGAGACCGTCGCCGACGAGACGCGCCGCTTCTTCCGCGACGCCGTCGCGCGTCGCACCGGCGGCGCCACATCCGAAACACGCATCATCTCCAAGGCGCTGTTGCGCGCCAGGCGTCGTCAGGTCGCTGCCTGAACGGTGCATCTCCAGGGGCGAGGGCGGGCGGCATGTCGCCAGCCCCACACCCCGTCTTCCAATGACGTTTTATCGTGGTCGTACGGTCGCGAAAGAACGTCGTTCGTACCCCTAAATTCTCATCCTGTGCGAACGATATCGGTATCCGGTCGCCTGACGTCGGCCTGATATCTGACGGCCCTGTGAGCCGCGCCGGTATTGGTGCACACGATGTCATCAAACTGCCATCGATGGCCGGTTAAGGTCTGGGTTTTCCGATCCAGACGTCGATCCGATCACGCTCGGGACGGCGCAGCGCACACCAGGTCATGTCATCGCTCGTCATCGAATCCGTCAGCAAGCAGTGGGGAGACACGCACGCGCTTCAGGACGTGAGTTTCACCGCCGACGCCGGCTCGCTCGTGGTGCTGCTCGGCCCGTCGGGGTGCGGCAAGTCGACGTTGCTGCGCATGATCGCGGGTCTCGACACGCCGACAAGCGGACGCATTCTGTTGGGCGACGACGACGTGACGGCCTTGCCGCCGGCGCGTCGCAAGCTGTCGATGGTGTTCCAGTCCTACGCGCTGTTCCCGCATCTTTCCGTACGCGAAAACCTGCTGTTCGGCCTGCGCGTGCGTCGTGAGCCGACGCGCGACTATCCGCAGCGTCTGGCGCGCGTGGCGTCGCTGCTCGGGCTGGAGCCGTATCTGGATCGCAAGCCGTCGCAACTCTCGGGCGGTCAGCAGCAGCGTGTGGCGCTGGGCCGCGCGGTGATCGCCGAGACGTCCGTGTGCCTGATGGACGAACCGCTGTCGAATCTCGATGCGCAACTGCGTCAGGAGATGCGCCGCGAAATTCGCGCGCTGCAACAGCAACTCGGCATGACGCTCATCTACGTGACGCACGATCAGACCGAGGCGATGAGCATGGCCGATCAGGTCGTGCTGCTGCGCAACGGCCGCATCGAGCAGCGCGGCGCACCTCACACGCTTTACGCCACACCGTCGACGCGCTTTGCCGCGAGCTTCATCGGCACGCCGCCGATGCAGTTGCTGCGTCTCGTGCGTCACGCCGACACGCTCGTACCCGCCGGTCAGACCGGCCCGGCGTTGGCCCTGGCCGGTCAGCTCGACAGCGCATGGCTCGGCCTGCGCCCGGAGCACGTGCGTGCGGTGGCGCCCACGTCGGTGGGCGCCGTGCTCGCCAAGGTGAGCGCCGTCGAATATCTGGGGGCCGACACGCTCGTCGCCTGCACGCTGGGCGACGCGGGCGAGATCGCCACGCGCGTGCCGGGTCACCGGCCATTCCTGCCGGGCGACGCCATCGGGCTCCAATGGGACGCCGCCGATCAGCATCTGTTCGATGCGACGTCGGGCATGCGCATGTCGGATACGACATCGGCCACGGCGCCCGCAGAACACATCACCACCACGCTTATACGGGGAATCCAGGGAAATGCGACGCACGATTCTGAAAACGTTTGCGGCGGGGCTGGCAACGGCCGCCGCAGTGTCATTGGGCGGCCTGAGCAGCCCGGTCTTCGCGCAACAGAAGCCGGTTGAGCTTCAGTTTTACTATCCGGTCGCCATTGGCGGTCCGGTCACGAAAATCATTAACGATCTGGTGGCGGACTTCGAGAAGGATCATCCGAACATCAAGATCAAGCCGGTGTACGCGGGGTCGTATCAGGATTCCGTGGTCAAGGCGCTGACGGCCGCGAAGGCCGGCACCCCGCCCCAACTGGCCGTGCTGGCTGCCGCCGACGTCTTCACGCTCATCGACGAAGACGCCGTGGTGCCCATCGACAGCATTGCGAACACGCCGGCCGACAAGCAATGGCTCGACGGCTTCTACCCTGCGCTGATGCTGAACTCGCGCATCAACGGCCACACGTGGGGCGTGCCGTTCCAGCGTTCGACCATCGTGATGTACTGGAACAAGGACGCCTTCCGCGAAGCCGGTCTCGATCCGGATCACGCGCCGGCGAACTGGGACGAGCTCGTGAGCTACGCACAGAAGCTCACCAGGCGCGATGCGTCGGGCAACGTCACGCAGTGGGGCATCAAGGTGCCGTCCGTCGGCTTCGCCTACTGGCTGTTCCAGGCGTTCACCACGCCGGCCGGTATCGAGCTGATGAACCCGGCCGGTACGAAGACGTTCCTCAACGCGCCGCAGGCCGTGCAGTCGCTGCAATACTGGGTCGATCTGACGACGAAGTACAAGGTCATGCCCACGGGCTCGATCGAGTGGGGCACCACGCCGAAGGACTTCCTCGAGAAGAAGGCCGCCATCGTCTACACGACGACGGGCAACCTGACCAACATTCGCACCAACGCCACGTTCCCGTTCGGCGTGGGCAAGATGCCGGCCAAGGTGCGTGGCGGCAGCCCGACGGGCGGCGGCAACTTCTACGTCTTCAAGAAGTCGACGCCGGAAGAAAAGCAGGCCGCGATGACGTTCATCAAGTGGGCCACCACGCCTGAGCGTGCCGCACAGTTCGGCATCGACACGGGTTACGTCGCCGTGACGCCGGCAGCGTGGGACACCCCGGCGATGAAGCAGTACGTGCAGAAGGTGCCGGCGGCAGCCGTGGCGCGTGACCAACTGAGCGTGAGCGTGGCCGAGTTCTCGACGCACGACAACCAGCGTGTGACGAAGTCGCTCAACGACGCGATTCAGGCTGCCGTGACGGGCACCAAGTCGCCGAAGCAGGCGCTCGACGATGCGCAACGCGAAGCCGATCGCATTCTGCGTCCGTATGCGCGCTGAGTCTTCCTGAGTCTCCCTGAGCCTCGCTGACAAGTCTTACCGCAACACCTTAGTCTCGTAGCAACCGGTCGTCGCACGGCAGTCAGCGTGCGGCGACCGGTGCAGAATCGATGGACCGCCGATGAACCGTCCCTCCGCCTCCTGGGTGCCCTGGCTGCTGCTGTTACCGGCGTTGCTGCTGCTCGTCGCCTTCACCCACTATCCGGCCGTCGCCACGTTGTGGCACAGCGTCTTTTCGACGGCTCGCGCAGGCGTGCCGTCGGTGTTCGTCGGCGCAGAAAACTATCAGTTGCTGCTCGACGACCCGGTGTTCTGGCAGGCGTTGCGCAACAACGTGCTGTTCGCATTGATTACCGTACCCGCCGCCATCGTGCTGTCGATCGTGATGGCGCTGTGGGTGCATCGTCAGGTGCCGGGGCGCGCGCTGCTGCGCCTCGCGTACTTCACGCCCGCCATTCTGCCGATGATCGCGGTGGCGAACATCTGGCTCTTTTTCTATACGCCGCAGTACGGCCTTGTGGCGCAGATCACGCAGGCGCTCGGCTGGGGCGACCACAACTGGCTCGGTCAGCCGGGCACTGCGTTGCCTGCGCTGATGATCGTGACGATCTGGAAGGAAGCCGGGTTCTTCATGATCTTCTATCTGGCGGCGTTGCAGCAGATCTCACCGACGCTCGCCGAGGCGGCGGCGCTCGAAGGCGCGTCGCGCTGGCAATTCTTCCGGCGCGTGCAATGGCCGCTGCTCATGCCCACGACCGTGTTCGTGGTGATCAATGCGGTGATCAACGCGTTCCGGCTGGTCGATCACGTGGTGGTCATGACGCGGGGCGGACCCGATAACGCGACCCAGCTGCTGCTCTATTACGTCTATCAGGTGGCGTTCAGCTTCTGGGACACGTCGTACGCGGCGGCGCTGACGGTGGTGCTGCTCACGCTGCTCGCTATCGTCGCCTTCGTGAAATTCCGTCTGCTCGACTCACGCACGCACTATCAATGACGACCTCCGCCAATACGACTTCCGCTGCGCAGGCGACGGCGCCCGACGAGGCGCGCGGCGCGCGATCCTCGCTCCCCGCCTTCAGCGCGACGGGCCAGGCGAATCTGCTCGACGTCACCGGCGCGTGGCTGCTCGGCCTGCTGTGGTTGCTGCCGCTGCTGTATGCCGTGTGGAGCGCGTTCCATCCGTCGGCGTACGCCACACGCTTCTCGCTGAGTGCACCGCTCACGCTGGAGAACTTTGTCAATGCGTGGCAGGCAGCGCCGTTCGGGCGTTATCTCGTCAACACGTTCATTCTGGTGACGGTGATTCTCGCCGCGCAGCTTGTGCTCGCCACGCTCGCCGCCTACGCATTCGCCCGTTTCACGTTCCGTGGTAGTGAGGTGGCGTTCATGATCGTGCTGCTGCAACTGATGGTCATGCCCGATGTGCTGATCGTCGAGAACTACCGCACGATTGCATGGATGGGGCTGCGCGACACGATTCTCGGCATCGCATTGCCGTATTTCGCGTCGGCGTTCGGCATCTTCCTGTTGCGTCAGGCGTTCAAGACCGTGCCGCGCGAGCTGGACGATGCGGCGCGCGTCGAAGGCGCCAACGCGTGGCAGGTGCTGTGGCGCGTGTATGTGCCGCTCGCGCGCCCGGTGTACGTGGCGTATGCGCTGGTGTCGATCAGCCATCACTGGAACAACTTCTTTTGGCCGCTGATCGTGACGAACTCGGTGCAGACGCGCCCGCTCACGGTCGGCCTGCAAGTATTCGCGGCGACCGATCAGGGCATCGACTGGTCGCTCATTACGGCGGCCACGCTCATGACGGCCGCGCCGTTGTTCGTCGCCTTCCTGCTGTTCCAGCGTCAGTTCGTGCAGTCGTTCATGCGGGCTGGCATTCGCTGATCGGACGTTGTCCGGCCGGATGCCCCAAAGCAAAACGGCACGCTGGGGAGCGTGCCGTTTCACGGGTCATCGTCGGCGGACGTAGCGGCCTTTTCGTCCAGCCTGGACTGTCTGGGCCGCCGCTCGCGAAGACGATGAGGTGCGCAGTGTCCGGAGTTATTTGTCGGCCGCCTTCACGAGCAGCACCGGCACCGTGGTGATGCGCAGCAGCGTTTCGGCCACGCTGCCGAGCAGCAGACGGTTGATGCCGCGGCGGCCATGGGTGCCGAGCACGATCACATCGGCATTCCACTCCTGGGCTTCACGCAGCACGGCGTCGGCGATTTCGTCAGTGCCGGCGTCGAGCGTGATCATCTTCGTCTCGGCATCGACGCCGCGCTTCTTCAGGTCGGCCTGCGCCTTGGCGAGAATTTCGTCCGTTTCCTTCTCGAACGACTCCTGACTTTCCAGCGGCACGAAGCCGCTGTAGGCGCCGGCGGCGTAGGCGTTGGCGAGCGATGGGACTACCGAGACCAGGCGAATCTTGCCCTGGCTGAGTGCAACGAGCTTGACCGCTTCGTCGATGGCTCGGTTCGAGGGAGTGCTGCCGTCGATCGAAACCAGAATGCGTTCGTACATGATGGTGTCCTCTTGGGGCTGAAAATGCGTGAAAGCTCGCGTTTTGCCACGGACTTCCGCCGGACTGGCAATACGTCAATACGACCCGGCGCCCGGCCTGTGGCAATTCGTCGGGGGTGATTTTCATTCTCGCACTGCGTGCTTAGGAAGTCATCCCGCGCAATGCACGGGAATTGACCGCACGCAATAACGCATCGTAATGCCAACGGCCGGGACTTGCACGCGGGGGTGTGCGGCGCCGGTCATGAAAACGTGTCGTGAGGGCCGGCTCAGTTCGGGCGGCAGGCGATCACCAGATTGGCGACGCTGCCGTTCACGTCGCGCGTGAGGACGTCGTAGCCCTTCTGGGCGCATTGGGTGCGGGCGCGCTGCTCGCAGTCTCCGGCATTGGTCGCGGAGCACTGGATTTGCTGGGTGGGGCGTCCGTCCGGAGTGAACAGCGGAGCAGACGAGCCGCAGGCGGACAGCGTAACAGTGAGAAGCCCCGAGGAAAGCAGAATGGCGATCTTGGCGAGATTTTTCATAGTGGTCGTCTTACAGGCTTTCGCGAGTATAACGCGCGGCTCGCTGACGGCGCAGCGTGCGAACGCTGTCGAACACGATGAGCGCCACGCCGATCCAGATCGGCACGTAAGTCCCCAATCCCTGAGCGGTGAATGGCTCGCCGAGCAGGACGATCGAGACGGCAAACAGCAGCACCGGTTCAACGTAGCCCAGAATGCCGTACAGCCCGATCGGCAGCAGGCGCGCTGCCGCGAAGGTGCTCGCCAGCGCGCCGGCGCTGAGCAGGCCCAGCGCCGGCAGCCAGAACCAGAAGCGCGGCTCGGCGAGCACCGTGGCGTTCTGTGTCCATGTGCTCCAGATCAGGAGCACGGCGACCGGGGCCATCGCCAGCATCTCCATGATGAAACCGCTCAGGGAGTCGAGGTGCAGTCGGCGGCGCAGCAGGAAGTAGGGGGGATAGCCGAACATGATCACGGCCGTCACCCAGGAGAGTGCGCGCGTGACCCATAGTTCATGGGCCACACCGAACGCCGCGAAGACCACTGCGGCCGTTTGCAGCGGACTCAGACGTTCCTTGTAGAAGGTGCGGCCCGCCAGCACCATCGTGAGCGGCAGGAGGAAGTAGCCGAGCGATACGTCGAGCATGCGCTGCTGTAGCGGCGCCCAGACGAAGAGCCATAGCTGGATGGCAAGCATTGCCGCGCAAAGCAGCACCGAGCCAAGCAGCGCCGGCCGATGCAGCACGTGGGAAAGGGTACGGCTGAGTACGTCCCAGCGCCGCAGCGCCGTGACGATCACCAGCGTGCCGGGCAAGGTGAGCAGGATACGCCAGGCGAAGACGTCCAGCCCCGAGAGGGGCGCCAACTGCGCCACCAGCGCGGGCATGACGGAAAACATGACCGACGCCGAGACGGAGAGCATCACGCCGCGACCGGAAAGCATGAGAGTCCTGTGAGAGAGACGAGGGGACCGATGGGACGGTCGGGGCCTGCGAGACGAAAAAGGGGCGGAGCAAGGCTCCGATCAGGCCGCGAGCATAGCGCATTTGCACCACTTTAGGGCGTTCACGCGCGCTGGGGCGGTCTTCCCGGTCACAAGTCGTCGCTGGCAGAAGGGCCTCGGCTGTCGTCGCCGCGTCACTGGGGAACGCGTATCATCGCGACTGATCGAGTGTTTTCCTCGCTTTCCTTTATTTGCCGCTGCATGCGGCCCTTTTGCCGGAGATTCGTGCATGTCGTCTTCCCCCGCCGTCACTGCGACCGCTGCTGCCTCGGAGTACGCTGCGTTCGCCGATTTTGCCGCCTCGCTGGCCGACGCCGTGCGTCCGCTGTCGCTGGGCTGGTTCCGACGGCGTCTGGCTGTCGACGACAAGGCCGACGAAAGCCCCGTGACGATTGCCGATCGTGAAGTGGAGACCGCGCTGCGCGAGAAGATTGCCGAGCGCTATCCGTCACACGGCGTCTGGGGTGAGGAATTCGGCAAGCGGGGCGTGGACGCCGAATTCGTCTGGTCGGTCGACCCGATCGACGGCACGCGCAGCTTCATCACCGGCCATCCCTTGTGGGGCACCTTGCTCGCGCTGTTGCACAACGGCCAGCCGATCGTCGGCCTGATCGACATTCCGGCGACGGGCGAGCGCTGGATCGGCGTGAACGATGTCGCCGCCGGCGTGCGCGAAGCCCGCTTCGGCACGCAGCGCTGCACGACCAGTCCGGTCACGTCGCTCGCGGATGCGACCGTCTACGCCACGTCGCCCGACATCTTCGACGCGGCGGAATACGCCCGCTTCGACCGTCTCACGAAGGCCGTGAGCCGTCGTCGTTTCGGCGGCGATTGCTACGCCTATGGGTTGCTGGCGAGCGGGCACATCGAACTGGTGATGGAAGCCGGTTTGCAGACTTATGACTATCTGGCGGTCGCCCCCGTGATCGAAGCGGCGGGCGGTGTCATTACCGACTGGGAAGGCAAGCCGCTGACGCTCACCTCGCAGGGACAGGTGCTGGCGGCCGCCAACGCAGAACTCCACGCGGCGGCGCTCGCCTGCATTCGCGCAGCGTGACGGAGTGCAGGCGGGTCGGCCGACCCGGTGCCTGACGTCGTCAGGCCGTCTGGCGGGGTAAGCCTCGCCAGATTCGCGGCAACAGCACGCCGAGCACAATGCCGCGCGTGGCGAGAAACGCCATGAGCGCGACCCACAGCCCGTGATTGCCCCACGCGTCGAGCGTGAGCGGCATCACGGCGCCAAACACCAGCAAGCCGATCAGCGACGATGTCAGCAACTCTCGCGTGCGCGTGGCGCCGATGAATACGCCATCCAGCTGGAAGCACCAGACGGCGACGATGGGCGACAGCACGGCCCATGGCAGGAATTCGCGTGCGGTCTCGCGCAGTGCGGGCTGATCGGTCAGGGTATCGATGATCGCACCGCCGGCGACGGCATAGACCAGCGCGAACGCGACCGCACAGGCAAGCGCCCAGCCCAGCGACAACCTTATGGCATGTAGCAGCGCCTGCCGCTGGCGTGCGCCGACATACGCGCCGACGAGCGCCTCGGCCGCGTGGGCGAAGCCGTCGAGACCGTAGGCCATGAACGTCTGAAAATTCAGCAGCAGGGCGTTGGCTGCCAGCGTCGTGTCGCCGAGCCGAGCGCCCACCCGGGCAAACCACGCGAAGGCGAGTTGCAGAAACAGCGTGCGCAGGAAGATGTCGAGATTCAGACGCAGCAGACGCCACAGCGCACTGCGCTCCACCAGCGTGGCCCATCGCAGCGGCGCCAGCCCGGGCGTACGCGCGAGCCACAGCAGCCATGCCCCGAGCGCGAAGCCCAGCACATCGGCCAGCGCCGTCGCCCATGCAATGCCCGCCACGCCCCAGTCGAAGCCGCGCACGAACGCGAGCACGGCAACGATGTTCACGACGTTGATGAACACTTGCACCGCGAGGCCTTGCCTGACCCGCTGACACGCGAGCAGATAGCCGAGCACGACGTAATTGCCGAGCGCGAACGGCGCGGCGAGAATGCGGATGCCCGCGTACTCGCGTCCGAGCGACTGCACCTGATCGCTGCCGCCGAGCCACGATACGCCGAGCGACACCAACGGTACGCGCAGCAGGAGCAGCACAGCGCCGATCGCGAAGGCCAGCGCCAGCGCACGGGCCAGCGTGTCGCGCAGACGTGCTGCGTCGCGCGCGCCGAACGCCTGTGCGGCCAGTCCGGTGGTGCCCATGCGAAGAAACGAAAAGCCCCAGAAGATGAGATTCAGCAACAGCCCGCCGAGTGCGACGCCGCCGAGATACGCAGGGCCCGGCAGATGGCCGGCCACCGCCGTATCGACGGCCGAGAGCAGCGGTTGGGTGAGGTTGGCGAGCACGATCGGCACCGCCAGACGAAGCAATTGCCGGTGACCGGCGGCCGCAGGGGCAGGGTTCATGAGTGCGCTGTGCGGCAGCCGTTCATGGCGGCGCCGTCGGATGCCGCGCAGGGCGGCAGGTTATGAGTGTGCCGATTATAAGGGAAGCGTCATTCGCCGCGAGGGCGGCCCGCGTAAGCGTCGAACGACACGGCACGGGCGATTTCGCCGGGACCGGTGAAGACTTGCCTGCGCAATGCATCGATCTGGCCGGCCTTCTGCTCGACGGTCAACGGCGATGTCTCGATCGTCGCACGCCGCGCGGCGTATGCGGCGTACCGGGTGCGCCAGGCCTTGTCCTGTGCATCGAATTGCAGCAGACGCTTGGTGGCCGCCGTGCCGATGCGAGGTTGCAGGATCTGTCGCATCTGTGTCGGCGAGGCGCCATCCGACTGCAACTGTTCGATCAATGCCATGACCTTGTTGCGCGCACGACGCCGTTCCCTCAACGAGCGCTCATCGGCGGGAAGGGTGTCGTCGATGGCGAGGGCCTGTGTTTCGTTGAACGCGGGACCCTGAACGGCGCGCAGTTGTGCAATGTCGCGCCGGGCGCGGGCGAAATCGTCGGCGAAGAAGACGTCGGTCCAATCCCCCAGCGTGCGGCGCGCGACGGCTTCGCGCGCGGCGACGATACGCTCCAGCGCTGACGGGTCGACCCGGCTCGCTGCGTCGTCGGGCCCTGCAATGTCGCGAATGCCGAGGTCGTAGGCGCGATAACGCCGCCATACGTCGAGCGCCTCGGCCTGAGCAGGTCTGTCGGCGACCTGCTGTGCGATCTGCTCGCTGGCGAACGCGTCGAGTTCGTCCGGCGCGAAATCGACTTCGGCCAGCAGGCAGTAATCGAAGAAATCCTGAATCTCCGGCACGCGCGCGAGATGTCCGTTGGCATCGACAGGCAAGCGCGGCGCCACTGTCCCGACGAGCGACGGCGGCATCGGCAGGGCGCTGTGATCGTTTGCCGTAGGGGCGCCATCCTGCGAGGGAAGGGCCACACAGCCGCCGAGCGAGACGATGATGACCAGGCCCGCGATTGGGCCACGCCAACGACGGGCGAAACGCGATTGCGCAGAACTCCGGGATGTCATGCTCACAGCCCCCTTCGCTTCAGACGATTGGCATGCGTGCGAAATGCTGCCACCGGGTCTTCGGCATAGGCGCCGAGGACGCCCATCATCTGGTTGATCTCGTCCACGTGATTCCAGTGATACGCGGTGCTGATGACGTTGCCGAACATCGCGCTGCAAACCGACACGAGTCCGTCGTTGGTGCCGCCGCCCCGATTGAGCGTGACGACGCCCGTGTTCTGCATGGCCAGTGTCGTCGGGTCGAGAAACAGGGCGGCATCGACGAGCGGCCTCACGCTGGTGTCCTTCGCGAGCACCAGATCGCCGAGGGTCCCGTTTTCCTGAATGGCCGAGCCGGTCCACGAATACAACAGATGCCGGTGGCCATCGACATCTTCGCTGGCGGCGCCCGGCTGGCATGTGCCCGGCGCCGCGAGCCCCGCCGTCGGATATCGCTCGTTGAAGCGAGCGGCCTGCGCTGTGGTCAGCGTCATCAAGGCGCGGATCGCGTCCTGACGCGTATCGTGCGCCGTGTTCGTCAGAAAGCCGAACAGATTCGCGATCTGGCCGACGATGGCCAACGACGCGCCAGTCGGATCGACCGTCAGCACGCGTTGCACGAAGTCGGCATACTCTGCGCCCCGATGCGGTGTCCCCACAGTCGTGACCGAGGCGACGAGTTGCGGCGCCACGGCTGCGGCATAGCGCGCCGTCAGGCCGCCCTGACTGTGGCCGATCAGATTGACTTTCGCCGAGCCCGTGACCGCCAGCACGCGCTGGATATAGGCGACGAGTTGCTCGCCGCGACCGTCCGGACCGTCATCCGACTGGAACGCTCTGACGTTCGCGACATAGACCGTCGCGCCGTGCCGTTCGAGGTCCGTCTGAATGCCATACCAGTAGTCGATGACGTTGCCGATGCGATCGGACCCCGTCAGTCCATGCACGAGCACGATGGGATAGCGCGTTGCCGCGTAATCGTCGAGGATGGCGTCGAAGGTCTCGGGATCGTTCGCGCCTGTCGACGGCGCGGCAGCGGCGACTGGCGCGGCCGTCGACAGGACAGGGAAGGCTGCGGCGCCGCCGAGCAACGCCGCAGCGGCCACTCTGCGCAATAGCGTGCCCCACGGCTGGCTGACGGGGGGGTGATCAGGTGACATCGGCGTGGCCTCCGCGATGCGTTCGTATCTCAAAAGGGGCTTTGCGGCGAACGATGTGCGTCAGACGGTCTGGCTTCTGAAGTCGGGAAACCGATTGCCCGTGTAGAGCGAAGGGGCGCTCTGCGAGTATGCCGATGCCAGTTGGAACGCCGTCAGATCCTCCATCGTGTTGGCGACGATCTGCATGCCCAGCGGCACATTGCCTGGACCGATGCCGATGGGGGCCGACACGACCGGATACAGGCCGAGCAGGTTCCACACCCAGGTCAGGGCAAACGTCAGGCCGGTCACTTGTGTGCTGCCGATCTTTACCGTATCGGTATCGGGATGCAGTCCATGTTCGGCGGGAATGAGCGGCGTGCCCAACGTCGGCATGATCAGCGCACGGTATCCCTTCGAGAACACGGCCGCCTGAACGCGCTGCTGGTATTCATTGATCAGCGCCTCGTTGCGGACCAGCGCTTCCGGCCCGACCTCCGAGGTCATCTTCGAGAGCAACTGACGTGTGTAGGGCATCACGACATCGGGGGCTTTCAGCGCGCCTTCGAGCATGCCGCCCATGCTCGTCGACATCAATCCCCGGACGTACGTCTCCATGTCCGAC
The DNA here is from genome assembly GCF_022696215.1 of Pandoraea sp. LA3. Lineage (NCBI taxonomy): Bacteria > Pseudomonadati > Pseudomonadota > Betaproteobacteria > Burkholderiales > Burkholderiaceae > Pandoraea > Pandoraea sp. LA3. The sequence goes on from NZ_PTPY01000013.1 coordinate 35,723, forward strand.
GCGCGGAAACCCACATCGACCGTCTCGACCTCCACGCCGCGCTGTCGGAGCGTTTCAATGGCACGTGCCATACCTGCGGCGACCGACGGGTCCAGCGGCGTCATGCCGGGCATCGGATCGTAGGCGACTTTCCATCCCGCTACGCTCGGGTACTCGGCCGGATAGCGAAGTCGCGGACGGAACGAGGAGTGAACGGCGGGGTGGGGGCCGACCATGGCATCGGTAAGTATGACGAGATCGTCGAACGTGCGTGCGAGCGGACCTTCGGCCTCGAAGGCGATTTCGCTGGTCGGCACGCGCCCGAAAGGGGGCTTGAAGCCATACAACCCGCACTGCGATGCCGGAATGCGGATCGAGCCGCCCATGTCGGAGCCGAGCGCGAGCGTCGTGAAGCCTGCGGCGAGCGCTGCACCCGAGCCGCCCGAGGAGCCGCCCGGGGTGTAAGCGAGATTCCAGGGATTGCGCGTCACCCCCCACAGTTTTGTGGCGGTGGTCATCCAGATGTAGAACTCGGGAACGGTCGTCTGAATGTGAAAGATGGCGCCTGCGGCACGAAGTCGCTCCGTGACGGGGCCGTCCTCGGTGGCGGGCGGGGCGTTTCTGAGTAATTCCGAGCCCATCGTCGTACGCCAGCCCTTGACGGCATACTCGTCTTTGACCGCCACGGTCAGTCCTTCGAGCGCACGTGGATTGCCGCGCTTGTAGCGCGCTTCGGATTCTCTCGCCGCTACGCGTGCCTCCTTGAAGAACCTGACGGTGATGCAGTCGACCTTACCTTCCCACGATTCGATTCGGCGAATCTGCGCTTCGAGTACGTCGCGCGGCGACATCTCCCGTTTGCGGAACAAGGGCAGTAATTCCGAGGCAGGCAGATAGGAAGGGTCGTCGGCCGCTGCCACGCGCAGCGATGTCCCCGTCAGCATGGCCGCATAGGCCACATGCCCGGAGATCCTGAGAAAATCGCGTCGATTCACCATCGGTCACTCCTTGGGATTTCGTGCGTCGCATGAGGGGTGCGATTCCGGGTCGTATGACGATCCGTGAGAAATGCTGAGAAGACGGCGTATTCGAGACTTTCCGATTTCGGACAACTATATACTAACGAATCACCGTCGGATTGATTAGCAGTTCGATGCTTACCGGGAACGAGTGACGGTAAATTCCAGGCAGACGCGACGTGAAAGCGCTGGCGTTCCCGGCAGTCTGCCATCGTCCACCGTTACAATGACTCACTTCCGTGCTTTCACCCCTCGTCCACGTATGTCGTCCTCGTCGCTTTTTTCGGTCTCGTCCGTGACAACTTTTCTCCGTGCGCATCGACGTCACGTGCTCGCTGCCGTCCTGTGTCTCGCCAGTCTGCCCGTGCTCGCCGAGGTGACGCTGCAACGCGGCCCGCCGCCGCCGCGCTTCGAGGATCCGCACGCTGCCCCCAAGGGGGAGTTCTGGGTGCCGGGTTACTGGCAGTGGAAGGACGGTCGCTACGACTGGGTCGACGGCCACATGGAAGCGAAACGTCCCGGCATGCGCTACACCGCGCCGCACTGGGAAGAGACGGGCGAGCATCAATGGACGTTGCGCGACGGGAAATGGGACCCGACCGGCTGGGGCCCCGGCACGATCCACGAGATCCGTTCGCCAAAGTGATGCGGGCAGGCCGACGTCGTCGGCCCGGCGACGCTCGCATCTCCATGAGTCCCTGCCGCCCGTCCTTTATTTCACACGGCAATACGGCAAGCCTGTGACACTGCGCCGCAGTTTGTCGATGCGCCGTTTGAAAGATTTTCATCTATCCCCGTTGTAATTTTTGTCGATGACGACAACGCAAACGTGTCGCACGTCGATGGCAATGGTCCTCCCGCCCGTGTAGCCGACGGCTCGCATTAAATTAATAAGTATTCCTATGGGCTTGGTGGAAATAAGGACTTGACGCGCGCAAGCCCGAGACCTTACGCGAAACCTGTTGACACGTCAGGAACGTTGAACAACACTATGCCCACACCGCGTCACCACGAAATGCGGAACAGTCGCAGATAGCGTAATTTTAATTACTTGTGTTAGTGCGATGCGCGACGATAGCGTAATTTGTGCAAGTGATTGAGTGCGCCGTGTGCGCCCCCCAACACAAACGCCCGGCGGTTCACGCCCGGGTGCAAAACGTACGGCCGGATCCCGGTCTGCTGTCCTTCGGTGTGCGTGACAGACACCGCGTAGCCAAGCCGTTTCCTGAAGTCTGGTGTGCCGGACGTCGACCGCCGCAGAGCGGTCAGCCCATCACGTTAGTGTGACCTGTGGCAGGAGCCTGTATGCAGTGTTCAGTTCCGCTGTTCGATGCCGTGCCGTTGATCACCGTGTTCGTCTGCGTCGTGCTGGGCCAGTTGCTCGGGCGAATCAAGTTTGGCCCGATTCAGTTGGGCGGCGTGTGCGGCGCATTGCTCGTCGCGTTGCTCGTCGGGCAAACGGGTTGCATGGTGGAAGGCTCTCTCAAGGATTTCGCATTCGCCCTGTTCATCTTCGCGATGGGCTTTTCCGCCGGGCCGCAGTTCGTTGAAAACCTGAACCTGCGCGGCTTGCGCTTTGGCGTGCTGTCCATCATCGAAGTGGTCTTCGTGTTCGGCATCGTCATGCTGGCCGTGAATTTCCTCAGTCTCGATCCGGGCACGGCGGGCGGCCTTGCCGCAGGCGCTGCGACCGAGTCGGCGATGGTCGGCACGGCCATCGAGGCACTGAGCCGTCTGGGGCTCGATCCGGCCGCGTTCAAGGCACTACAGGCCAACGTGGTGACCGCTTACACGCTCACGTACGTGTTCGGTTTGATCACCATCGTACTGTTCACGAACCTGCTGGCGCCGCGTCTGCTGGGTATCGATCTCAAGGTGGAGAGCGCACGTCTGTCCAGGGAGATGGACGACGAGAACGGCGAATCGCTCGGCACCCCAGCGGCACCCGATCTGGTCGGGCGAAGCTATCGCGTTGCGCACCCGGGATTGACGGTCGCGGCACTCGAAGCCTCGCTCGACGGACGCGTCGCCGTGGAGCGGGTGCGGCGGGCAACCGCGCAGGTGCCGATCGCGCAGGACCTCGCGTTGATGACCGGCGACGAACTCCTGCTCGTGGGCCGGCGCGACGCCATGCTCGACGCCCACGCGCTCGTCGGCCCGGAGGTTGCGGGCACCGAAACGAACGACATCGTGCTCGTGGAGCGCGAGTACGTCATGACGAACAAGGAAGCCGAGGGGCGCACCGTCGCCGATCTGCGACGCGAAGCGCCGGTCGAGCTGCGTCACGGCGTGTTCGTCAAATCCGTCAAACGCATGGGCATGCAGTTGCCCTCGCTCAACAAGATTCCGCTGCAACGCGGCGACATGGTGACGTTGCAGGGACTGGCGGAAGACGTCGAGCGTGCCGGTGCGGTCATGGGCAAGCCCGTGCCGCACGGTAACAAGACGAGCCTCGTTTTCGTCGGCCTCGCATTGATCATCGGCCTGTGCATCGGACATATCTCCGTGCACGTCGGTGGCGCGCCCATGACGCTGGGTTCCGGCGGTGGCGCGCTGGTCTCGGGGTTAGCGAGCGGCTGGCTGCTCTCACGCCGCCCGACATGGGGCACGTTCCCCCCGGCGGCTTACGAACTGCTCAAGGATCTCGGGCTGGCGGTGTTCGTGGTGTGTGTCGGGTTGTCGGCAGGGCCGCAGGCGGCCGTGCTGCTGCGTGAACACGGCATGGCGCTGCCGGTCGTCGGGATCTGTGTCTCGCTCATTCCGGCGCTGGTGTCGCTGTGGGTAGGGCACAAATTGCTGCGCATCGATGGCCCGATTCTGATCGGTGCGATCGCGGGCCAGCAGGCGAGCACGCCTGCCATCAGCGCAGTGGTGCAAACGGCCAACAGCGCATTGCCGGTCGTGGGGTACACGGTGACGTACGCCCTGTCGAACGTGCTGTTGCCATTGATGGGGCCGGCCGTCGTATTCGTCGCCCATCAGTTTTCGCGCTGAAGACGCCTGAAGAGGCCCATCGCGCTGTCGTATCACGTTGCGTTTGAGTCGTCGCGTGCCGGCTCCCCCGCCGGTCGCCGCAATTCTCTTTTGACGGAGGTTCTGCCGTGGAACTGGTGCATACGATTCTCAACCATGTCCCGGAGGTCGCGATTTTCCTGTCGCTCGCCCTCGGGTACGCAATCGGGGCGATCAAGTTCGGCTCGTTCCAGCTAGGCGGCGTGGGTGGTTCGCTGCTGGTGGCCGTGGTCGTCTCACAGATCGGCATCTCGGTCGACGCCGGCGTGAAGAGCATCATGTTCGCGCTGTTCATCTATGCCGTCGGCTACGAAAGCGGCCCGCAATTCTTCAGCTCGCTCTCGCGCAAGACTCTGCGTGAGATCGGCATGGCGGTGTTCCTCGCGGCGTCCGGACTGGTGACGGTGCTGATCTGCGCCAAGATCTTCGGCTTCGACAAGGGGCTGGCCGCCGGTGTGGCTGGTGGCGGGCTCACGCAGTCGGCCATCATCGGTACGGCGGGCGATGCGATCGCGCGTCTCGGATTGCCGGCCGACGAGGTCAAGCGTCTGCAATCGGAAGTCGCCATCGGTTACGCGGTGACGTACATCTTCGGTAGCCTGGGCGCCATCATCGTGTGCGCGTCGCTCGTGCCGAAGCTCATGGGCCGCACCCTCAAGGAAGATGCCAAAAAGGCCGAGCTCGCCATGGCCGGTGGCCACGCCGTGCTCTCGGCCGATCAGGTCGACTCGCTGCCGGCGCTGGTGGGTCGCGTGTATCGCGTGACGACCGGCGCCGGCAAGCGCGTGATCGAGATCGAGAAGCAACTGACCGATGGCGTGACCATCGAGCGGTTGCGCCGCAACGGCAAGATCATCATCGCGACCGACGATCTGGTGCTCGAAGCGGGCGACGACGTCATGCTCATTGGCCGTCGCGAGGCGGCGACCGAAGCGTGGCGCCTGCTCGGCGACGAGCAGCGTCCGTCGGCCGATCTGGATATTCCGTTGCGCATGCAGGAGGTCGTCTTCGCGCGCAAGGGCGGCAACGGCAAGACGCTCGGCGAATTGAAAGCCGGTGTCGAGCGCGACGTCAAACACGGGGTGTACATCGCCAAGATCATGCGGATGGGGCAGCCCGTGCCGATTCTCGACGACACGGTCGTGTATCACGGTGACGTCGTCACGTTGTACGGCGCGGACAGCGACGTGCAGCGCGCGGCCAAGGAAGCAGGCTACCCGGTCGCGTACTCGGTCAAGACCGACTACGTGTACATGGGCATCGGCATCGTCTTCGGTTTGCTGATCGGTTACATCGTCGTCAAGGTCGGTGGTATTCCGCTCACGTTGGGGAGCGGCGGCGGTGCGCTGCTCGCGGGGCTGGTGTTCGGCTGGCTGCGCGGCAAACATCCGACCTTCGGGGCGATGCCGCTCGCAGCAAGTTCTTTGCTCAAGGAGTTGGGGCTGGCGACGTTCGTGACCTGCGTGGGTCTGTCCGCCGGCGCCCAGGCCTGGCAAACCTTGCAGCAAAGCGGTCTCTCGATCTTCGTGGCCGGGGTGATCGTCACCATCGTGCCGCTGCTGCTCACGTACCTGTTCGGGCGCTATGTGCTGCGCTACGACAATGTGGCGATTCTGGCCGGTGCGCTGTCCGGCTCGCGCAGCGCCAACCCGGCGTTCGGCGAGATTCTGGACAAGGCCGAGAGCAACGTCCCGACGGTGCCGTTCGCCATCACCTATGCCATCGCCAACGTGCTGCTCACGCTGCTGGGCCCGCTGGTGGTGTCGCTGACGTGACGCGTCAGGAAACGTATCTGAAGTTTTCGTCCCGATTGCCCGTGGCTGTCATGCGTCCCCCCGCAGCACGGAATCGAAATTGGTTGTAAGTGGTTGTTCATGGAGAAATCGCTATGAAATCGAAGGAACTCGACGCACTCGCCAAACTCAGCCCGTTCGAATTCAAGGACACGCTGATCGAACTCGCTCAGGACAATGGCGCGCAGCGCTCGATGCTCAATGCCGGTCGCGGCAACCCGAACTTCCTTGCGCTCGAACCGCGTCATGGCTTCTTCCAGCTGGGACTGTTCTCGCTGTCGGAAGCCGATCGTCAGTTCACGTACATGCCGGAAGGCGTCGGCGGTATCCCGCCGGGCAAGGGCATCGAAGCCCGCTGGCAGGATTTCGCCCGTGATAACAAAGACGCCCCGGGCGTGAAGTTCCTGGAGAAGTCGATCTCGTACGTGCGCGACCAGATGGGGCTCGTCGTCGAAGACTTCCTCACGGAGATGGTGCACGGCATTCTCGGTTGTAACTATCCGGTGCCGGACCGTATGCTGCGCAACACGGAGAAGATCTCCGCGAAGTATCTGAAACGCGAAATGGTCGGACGTCATCCGTTCGTGGGCAACTTCGATCTGTTCGCGGTCGAAGGCGGCACGGCAGCCATGACGTATCTCTTCAACACGCTCAAGACGAACCATCTGCTGCAAGCCGGCGATTCCATCGCGCTGGGCATGCCGATCTTCACCCCGTACATCGAGATTCCGGAACTGGCGGACTATCAGCTTCACGAAGTGAATCTGAACGCCGATCCGGAACTGGGCTGGCAGTATTCGAAGAAGGAACTCGACAAGCTGCTCGACCCGAAGATCAAGGCGTTCTTCCTCGTGAACCCGAGCAACCCGCCGTCCGTCAAGCTCGACGACGCGTCGCTCGATCACCTCGCCGCCATCGTCAAGAAGCGCCCGGACCTGATCATCCTCACCGATGACGTGTACGGCACGTTTGCCGACGACTTCCGCTCGCTGTTCGCGATTGCGCCGTACAACACGATCCTCGTCTATTCGTACTCGAAGTACTTCGGGGCGACCGGCTGGCGCCTCGGTGCGATCGCCACGCACGAGAAGAATGTGTTCGACGACAAGATCGCCAAGTTGCCCAAGGCGCAGCGCGACGGGCTCAATGCGCGGTACTCGTCGATCACGACGGAGCCGGAAAAGCTCAAGTTCATCGACCGTCTGGTCGCCGATAGCCGCGCCGTGGCGCTCAACCACACGGCGGGTCTGTCCACGCCTCAGCAGGTGCAACTGGCGCTGTTCTCGCTGTTCTGCCTGATGGACGAGCCGGACGCCTACAAGCATGCGGTCAAGCGCATCATCCGTCGCCGCAAGACAGCCATGTATCGCGCCGCAGGCATCGCGGACGAGGTCGGGCCGAACACCGTCGACTACTACAACATCCTCGATCTGGAGGTGTTGGGTACGAAGATTTACGGCAAGGCGTTCGTGGACTGGTTCATGAAGAACATCGATCCGTCGGAGGTGCTGTTCCGTCTGGCGAAGGAAAGCGGCGTAGTGCTGCTGCCGGGGCGCGGCTTCGGCACGCTGCATCCGTCGGGGCGTGTCTCGCTCGCGAACCTCAACGAGCCCGACTACATCCAGATCGGCGCGACGGTGCGCAAGCTCATGGACGAATACAACGAACGCTTCCTCGCCGGCGGCAGCAAGGGCGGCAAGAAGAAGTAACGCCCGATAGCGCGATGCCCGGATGCCCGGGCATTGCCGGACGATCATGATGGCGTTGTCCTTCGTCCTCCGACGAGGGACGGCGGCATCGGCTGGCCCCCCCTCGATCGCCCCTCCATGGCGATCGACCATTGCCCGGGAACCACCTTCCCGGGCTTTTTTTTGTGATGTGAAATCACAAAATAAAATGCCCGCACGAGGCGGGCAAAAATCACTACAGGGGAAGTCACGCGATATGAGTGGCAATCGGGCGAAAGAGTTCCCCGATCTTTTGCGTGTTTCGTGACTGGCAGAGCGTCATCCGATCGACGTAAAATAGCCGCTTGTCGCTACAGCACCCCCTCATGTCGAATGCGGCGCGCACCGCCGGCGGACGGCATCAGCGTGGGGTGGGATTTTCGGGTGTCGAATGTCGGAAAAGCCGGTCGTGCGGAGTCGCCTCCTGCTGGCCGCGTGCCTGAGTGCCGGGGTATCGGTTTCGGTGGGTGCGCACGCACAATCTTTGTTCTCGGATCCTAATCCGCCATGTTTCACTGAGCAGAACGCTGTGTCCTACGGATTGTGGGACCGCGGGCTGGCACCTCAGTATTTCGTACCGCCGCCTCCGCCGCCGGCAGCCCCGGCGCAGCCAGTGGCTCAGGACCCCGGCGCGGCGACTGATCCCATTGCCTTGTTCGCGGGTGACGATCCGAGTGCGGTCGCGGCGACGCTCGACCGCGAGGCCGCACAACGTGCAGCGGCCGCCGCCGCGGCAGCAGCGGTGCCTTCCGTCGCTTCCGGCGCGGATGCCGATCCGTCGCAAGCGGCCGCCAGTGCCTCCAGCGGGGACGAAGTCGCCAGTGCGGCCTCGGCCGAGGTTCAGCCGCCCCCGTCGCCCTCGCCACCCTCGCCACCACTTCCTGCCGCCGACTTTGCCGTCGCTCCGGAACTGAGCGCGGACGGCACGGCAATCGCTGCGGTCGACATTGACGCCGCAGCCTCCGCTGCCGCAGCTGCCCCCGAGACACCCCCGCCGGCCCCTGACGTCGCGCCGCCCAACGCGTTTCTTGCGCGCGCCTCGTGCCTGCGCGGCATGCCGCGTCACGAGAGTTTCGCGAACCGCAACATCCGCATGCTGATGCGTCGCGGGCTGGTGGTGCGCGACGACCAGTTGCCGCTCATCGCCACGCGCAGCCGCACGCCGGGCGAAGGGGCGGTTGGCTTTCAGGTGCTCAACGAGCGTCCCTACCAGTTCAACCTCGGCATGAACAACAGCGGCATGACGACCACGGGCAAGATGCAGGGCACGGCAAACCTGCTCATGAACAACCCGCTCGGTATGTACGGCAAGTTCAATACGACGGTCAGTCAGGATCTTCAGAATGCGCGCCGCGACGCGACCAACCGCGACCTGACGGCGAACTACTCGATGCCGCTCGATGCGGACTGGACCGTCGGCGTGACGGGTACGACCAACGCCGCGACGGATCAGATCGCTACCGGCACGACACAGACGCAGACGTTGCAATGGCGAGTGCGCCGGGCGTTCGATGTGACGTCCAACGGCACGACGGGCGTGGAGCTGCGCTACAACCGCAGCCGTACGGAAGATCCGAACGCGCTGCACACCTATGACAGCTATGCGGAAGTCGGGCTGAGCCACACCCATTATCTCGGGACGTCGAAGCTCGACCTGTCGGTCATGCAGCGCCTGAACGCGCCCTGGATGCCGTCGTCAGGTGGCCCGCCCGGGTGGTCCTATCGCTTCCAGTCGATCGACGCGAAGCTCACCGTGCCGTTCTGACGAAGTCCATCACGGTATCGAGCGATACCGTTCTCCTGAGCGTTGCCGGCATGTCGGCGAAATGCTCGTCCTCCCCGAACAGAATCACGGGCTTGCCGTAATGCACGGCGAGCCCGATCTCGTTGCGCGTGCCGTGATTGCCGGGCAGGGCGACGATGACGTCACTCGACATCACGTTGATGTGATTGCGCGAGAAGGTGCCCGGCGGCGCATCGGGCAGATGGCGCGGGAGCGGGCTCACGATCGTCACTTCGACGAAGGCATTCGGATAGCCGGGCAGGGCGCGGAAGATGCCGTCGTCGTCCGCCTGTGTCGGCACGACGCCGATGCTGCGTCCGGCGCGCTGCGGCACGGCGCAGAATGCCTCGCTCACGCTGGTCATCACCCCTTGTCCGCCACCCGTGAGCAGATGGTAGCCGGCGAGCGCGAGCGCACGCCCGAGCGGCGCCGCGAGTTCGGGCCACGGCTGTTTGCCGGACCCCATGACACCGATGGTCTTGGGATGCAGGGAAGGGGTCATGTCGACGAGAGAGACGGGCAGGGTGGACGGAGGATGAGCGTTGCCGATGATAACCGAGCATGACCCGGTGATGGGGACGGACCGAATGCCGGATCGACGTGGAAGGTGCAGGGGCGCGATACCCATGAAAAGCGAGCGGGCAAAAAAAACCCGCCGGGTTGGCGGGTGAGGAAGCAGGCCTCCCACGGGGAAGTGAAAGCCTGGTCTCGCGAGGTGTTTGCAAGACCCGTGTAGTATCGTGATCCAGACGCTCGTTGGCTATGGGCTAAGTCCTAAAGTGCGTGTAAGACGCTTTCCAATTCCGTTTCCTAACCTTTCTGACGTTCCCGGGGCGATAGATGACCGAACCGACCGAAACCACACCGGCCAGTGCCGCCCAGATTGCCGCCATGAAGGCGCTGCGCACGGCGCTGCTTGCCCAGCACAAGTTGCTGATCGACTATGACCGTCAGCAATACGAAGCAGTTTTCGGTCCCGTACCGACCGGCCGCTTCGTGCAACTGTTCACCGAGGACCCGTGGTTCCGCTGGCTCGATCCGCTCTCGCGACTGATCGTCGCACTCGACGAGTGGCAGGAGCAGGAGCCGCCGCAGCACGACGCCGGCATTGCACTCGCCGACGAAGCGGCGAAGCTGTTCCGCCACACGGACAAGGAGTTCGGTGAGCGATACCTGCTGGCGTTGCAGAAGGCGCCGGAGGCCGGGTTTGGTCAGGGCAAGGTGGTCGCGGCGTTGCGTGCGGTGCCGCAGTCGCCTGCTGCAAAAGACGATGCGAAGGACGACGCCTGAGCGCGACTTGCCCCACAGAAAGTAAGAAGGAGCCCGATCTGTCGGCAAACGAGGGATCAGGCCATTGAGCAGGGAGGGGGCAGACCGTCAAGCCGAATATTTGTTCCGCGTCTGATCGTTTTTTGAGCAAGGCTCTTGACAGCCCCTGTTCACGGGGCGTTTGAGAAGACGGTGTCAGGTTATCCAGTGGGTTATCCACAAAGGGTGTGGACAACTTTCTGTGATGTCTGGCCCGACGGGAATCGAGACGGCTGGCTCTATGGCAAACGCGCGAGCGCTGCGACAATGACGCCTTTGCCCTCGGTCGGACGCCGGCGTTGTCAGTCGTTTTCCGACATCCCGCTGCGTCCGGATCGACATGACCACCACACCCATCGTGCTACTGGTGCTGCTCTCAGCACTGATGCACGCCACCTGGAACGCTTTCCTCCACGCAAGTCCCGATCGTGTCTGGCAAGTCGGCATGATGGCGGTGCCGCAGTTGATCGCCGCGCTCATCGGTATCGCCTTGCTGCCCGCACCGCCGATGCAGGTCTGGCCGCTCATTGCGCTGTCTGCGTGCGCGCAGGTGGCGTACACGGCGGCGCTCATTCGTGCGTATCGCGTCGGTGAGTTCGGGCAGATCTATCCCATCGCGCGCGGCATCTCCCCATTGCTCATTTCGGGAGCGGCGCTGCTGCTGGCCGGAGAGATGCCTCGCTGGATTGCCGTCGCGGGCATTGTCTGCATCTGTACGGGCATTCTCTCGCTTGCCTTGCGCGGGCGGCGCTTCTCCGGCGATAGCGTGCCGGCCGCCTTGCTGACCGGTGTATTCATCGCGGCCTACACGATCATCGATGGCTTCGGCGTGCGCCTGTCGAACGGCAACGGGTTCGCCTATATCGCGTGGGCGTATCTCTGCGCGGGGGTGCCGCTAGTGGGGGCGGTGTGGACGTTACGCGGAGGCTGGCGCGGCATGTTCCTCGCGCCGCCGCGCAGGGTGGCCGAGGCGCTGGGCGCGGGGATCGTCGCGCCGTGCGCTTACGGCATGGTGGTCTTCGCGCTGCAATACCTGCCGATGGGTGTGGTGTCGGCGCTGCGCGAGTCGAGCGCCATCTTCGCGGTGCTGCTGGGCTGGCTGTTCCTGCGGGAAAAACTCAACGCCCGCCGGCTCGTGGCTTGCAGCCTCGTGGTCGGCGGTGCGGTACTTATCAAGCTCGGTGCCTGACTCAGGCACGCGGCCACAGTTCGGCGCGATGTGCGGTGATCGCCGCCACGACGATCTCACGCATGCCGTGGCCGTCGGTCGCTTCGAGGTGTTCGAGAATCGTCATGCGCATACGCGGCGCCCAGAAGCGGCGCAGGTGGCCCGCGATGTTCTCGAGCGCTTCGCTGCGATCGGGCATCGTCTCGAAAAAATCCCCGATCTGATTGGCCATCTTGACCAGATTGTCGGTGTCCATGTGCTGTCTCGTCCCCTGTGATCGTTCTGCTGCGAAGTGTTGGCGTGCGTTGGCGTGCGTTTGCGTGAGTCCCTGCGGGCATGGCCAATCTCGCGTCCGCCGCACCGTCCGTTGGCATTCGACGGTGAGGCTCGCCGGCACTGTGCAGCCCTCCTGGCGTCGGACGCGGATTGTTCCTTGCCGCGCGCGGCATCGTCGTTCGACGAAACCGCGCGCCTTGTTGCTTCACTACATGACTGCGTAAGTTGCGACGTTTGCCGCGTCCTCAGTTCGGGCTGGCTTCCGCTTGCGCGTGACCGAGGAAGGCTTCCTGCTGACGGTTGAAGTCCGAATACTGACGTTGCCATTCCGAGGGCTGCGCCACCGGCGTGACCTGTACGGCCGTCACCTTGTACTCGGGACAGTTCGTCGCCCAGTCCGAGTTGTCCGTGGTGATGACGTTCGCCCCCGATTCCGGGAAGTGGAACGTCGTGTACACCACGCCCGGCTGCATGCGGTCGCTTACGATCGCGCGCAGTACCGTCTCGCCCGCACGGCTCTGGATGCCGACCCAGTCGCCGTCCTTGATGCCGCGCTCTTCGGCGTCGTGCGGATGCACTTCGAGGCGGTCTTCGCCGTGCCAGTAGTTGTTGTCCGTACGACGCGTCTGTGCCCCGACGTTGTACTGCGACAGGATTCGCCCGGTCGTGAGGATGAGCGGGAAGCGGCGCGTGACCTTCTCGTCCGTCGGCACGTACTGGGTGATGAGGAACTTGCCCTTGCCGCGCACGAACTCGTCGATGTGCATGACGGGCGTGCCTTCCGGCGCTTCCTCGTTACACGGCCATTGCACGCTGCCCAGGCGATCGAGCTTTTCGTAGCTCACGCCCGTGAACGTCGGCGTGAGACGCGCGATCTCGTCCATGATTTCCGACGGGTGCGAGTAGTTCATCTCGTAGCCTAGACGCTTCGCGAACTGGATCGTCACTTCCCAGTCGGCATAACCGGCGCGCGGCGGCATGACCTGACGCACGCGCGAGATACGACGCTCGGCGTTGGTGAACGTGCCGTCCTTCTCCAAGAACGACGAACCCGGCAGCAGCACGTGGGCATACTTCGCGGTTTCGTTCAGGAAGATGTCCTGCACCACGATGCACTCCATCTGTTCCAGCGCATGCGTGACGTGTTGCGTGTTCGGGTCCGACTGGACGATGTCTTCGCCCTGGCAGTACAAGCCCATGAAGGTGCCTGCGAGTGCGGCGTCGAACATGTTCGGAATGCGCAGACCCGGCTCGGCTTGCAGCTCGACGCCCCATTCGGCTTCGAACAGCGCACGTGCGCTCGAATCCGACACGTGACGGTAGCCCGGCAGTTCGTGCGGGAAGGCGCCCATGTCGCACGAGCCCTGCACGTTGTTCTGACCGCGCAGCGGGTTCACGCCCACGCCTTCACGACCGATGTTGCCGGTGACCATCGACAGGTTGGCGATGCCGATCACCGTCGTCGAGCCTTGTGCGTGCTCCGTGACACCCAGACCGTAGTAAATCGCTGCGTTGCCGCCGGTGGCGTACAGACGCGCCGCACCGCGCACGAGATGCGCCGGCACGCCGGTCTGGGCTTCCGTGGCTTCCGGCGAGTTCTCGGCGCGGGAGATGAAGTCGCGCCATTGCTGGAAGGCACGGTCTTCGCAACGCTCGGCGATGAAGTCGTCGGCCATCAGGCCTTCGGTGACGATCACGTGCGCCAGCGCGTTGACCATGGCGACGTTCGTACCCGGGCGCAGTTGCAGGTGATACTCGGCCTTGATGTGCGGGCTCTTGACCAGATCGATACGGCGCGGGTCGATCACGATCAGCTTTGCGCCTTCGCGCAGACGCTTCTTCATGCGCGAACCGAACACCGGGTGACCATCGGTCGGGTTCGCACCCATCACGAGAATCACGTCGGAATGCTCGACCGACTTGAACGTCTGCGTACCGGCCGACTCGCCAAGCGTGGCCTTCAGACCGTAGCCGGTCGGCGAGTGGCAGACGCGGGCGCAGGTGTCGACGTTGTTGTTGCCGAACGCGGCGCGCACCAGCTTCTGCACGAGGTAGTCTTCTTCGTTCGTGCAACGCGACGACACGAGGCCGCCGATGGAGTCACGTCCGTACTTGGCCTGAATGCGCTTGAATTCCGATGCTGCGTAATCGAGCGCTTCGTCCCACGACACTTCCTGCCACGGATCGGTGATCTTCTTGCGGATCTTGGGCGTGAGAATGCGGTCCTTGTGCGTGGCGTAGCCCCAGGCGAAGCGGCCTTTCACGCAGGCATGGCCTTCGTTGGCCTGACCGTCCTTGTGCGGCACCATGCGCACGACTTCGTTGCCCTTCATCTCCGCCTTGAACGAGCAGCCCACGCCGCAATAGGCGCAGGTGGTGATCTTGGCGTGCTCGGCCTGACCGAGATGGATCACCGACTTTTCCTGCAACGTCGCGGTCGGGCAGGCGGCCACGCAGGCGCCGCACGACACGCATTCCGAATCCATGAACGGCTGGTCCTGACCCGGTGAGACGCGCGCTTCGAAGCCACGACCCGAGATCGTCAGCGCGAACGTGCCCTGGGTTTCCTCGCAGGCGCGCACGCAACGGTTACAGACGATGCACTTCGAGGCGTCGTAGGTGAAGTAGGGGTTCGACTCGTCCTTCTCGCTGTCGAAGTGGTTCGCGCCGTCGAAGCCGTAGCGCACTTCGCGCAGGCCCGTGACGCCGGCCATGTCCTGCAGTTCGCAGTCGCCGTTGGCGGCGCACGTGAGGCAGTCGAGCGGGTGGTCGGAGATGTAAAGCTCCATCACGCCCTTGCGCAGTTCCTGGAGCTTCGGCGATTGCGTGCGCACCTTCATGCCGGGTTCGACCGGCGTGGTGCACGACGCGGGGAAGCCGCGACGGCCTTCGATTTCGACCAGACACAGACGGCACGAGCCGAACGGCTCCAGCGAGTCGGTCGCGCACAGCTTGGGGACATTCACGCCGCCTTCTGACGCTGCGCGCATGATCGATGTGCCGGCAGGCACAGTGATCTGCTCGCCGTCGATTTCCAGCGTGACTTCCTTCGTCGATTCGCGGCGCGGGGTGCCGTAATCCTTCTCAAACATCGGATCCATCATGATCGGGGGTCTCCTAGGCGGCCTTGGTCGGCAGGTTCGACGATTCGGCCGCGCCGAAGTCTTCTGGGAAATGATTCAGCGCAGACAGCACGGGGTAGGGCGTCATGCCGCCCATGGCGCACAGCGAGCCGCTCAGCATCGTGTCGCACAGGTCGCGCAGCAGCTTGATCTGCTTGGGACGGTCGCGACCGTCGATGATCTTGTCCATCACTTCGACGCCGCGCGTCGAGCCGATGCGGCACGGCGTGCACTTGCCGCACGATTCGATGGTGCAGAACTCCATCGCGTAGCGGGCGAGCTTGGCGAGATCGACGGTGTCGTCGTGCGCCACGATGCCGCCGTGACCGAGCACGGCCCAGTGCGCAGCGAACGCTTCGTAGTCGAGCGGCGTGTCCCACTGCGATTCGGGCAGATAGGAGCCGAGCGGGCCGCCGACCTGCACCGCGCGCAGCGGGCGTCCGGTGATGGCGCCGCCGCCGTAGTCGTACAGGATTTCGCGCAGCGTTACGCCGAAAGCCTTCTCGATGAGGCCGCCGTATTTGATGTTGCCTGCGAGCTGGATGGGCAGCGTGCCGCGCGAGCGGCCCATGCCGAAGTTCTTATAAAAGTCGGCGCCACGATCCATGATGATTGGCACCGAGGCGAGCGAGATCACGTTGTTGATGACCGTCGGCAAGCCGAAGAGGCCTTCGATCGCAGGCAGCGGCGGCTTGGCACGCACTACACCGCGCTTGCCTTCGAGACTCTCGAGCAGCGCCGTTTCTTCGCCGCAGACGTACGCGCCAGCGGCCTTGCGCACTTCGAGGTGGAAGGTCTTGCCCGAGCCGAGAATGTCCTCGCCGAGATAGCCCGCCTTATTGGCGTTGACGATGGCTTCGTTCAGCACGTCGATCGAGTGCGGATACTCGCTGCGAACGTAGATATAGCCGCGCGTCGCACCCACGGCGACACCGGCAATCGTCATGCCTTCCACGAGCACGAGCGGATCGCCTTCCATCAGCATGCGGTCGGCGAACGTGCCCGAATCGCCTTCGTCGGCGTTGCAGACGATGTACTTCTGCGCGGCGGGCGTGTTCAGCACCGTCTTCCATTTGATGCCGGTCGGGAACGCCGCACCGCCGCGACCGCGCAGGCCGGAGTCGGTGACTTGCGTGACGATGGCCGCGCCGTCCAGTGCGAGCGCGTTGCGCAGACCGCGATAGCCGTCGTGCGCGACGTAGTCGTCGACCGAGACGGGATCGGTGATGCCCACGCGGGCGAACGTCAGACGTTCCTGCTTCTTGAAATACGGAATCTCTTCGGTCAGGCCAAGGGCCAGCGGATGATCGCCGCCGGCGGTGACATTGGCGTCGAACAGGCTGGCGACATCATCGACCTCGACCGGACCGTAAGCGACACGACCGGCGGGCGTGACGACTTCGAGCAGCGGTTCGAGCCAGAGCATGCCGCGCGTGCCGTTGCGCACCAGCTCGATGTCGATGCCGCGCTCGGCGGCTTGGGCCGTGATGGCTTCGGCGACTTCGTCGGCGCCCAGCGCGAGGGCGGCGGAGTCACGCGGCAGATAGAGGCGCACCTTGCTGGCGTTCGGGGACTGGCTCATACGGCATCCTTGGCGCGGGCGACCAGACGGTCGAATTTCTCGGGGGTGACGCGCGCGTGCAGCTTGTCGTCGATGGTGATGGCGGGGGAGGTGGCGCACTGCCCGAGGCAAAACACGGGTTCGAGTGCGACGTCGCCGCTGTGGCTGTGCATCGCGCAACCCAGCACGCGTTCGGCGTGTGCCACGAGTGCATCGGCGCCCATGCTCTGACATGCCTCGGCGCGACAGATCTGAACGACGTGTCGCGGCGGCGGGCTGGTGCGGAAGTGGTGATAGAACGTGATCACGCCATGGACTTCGGCGCGAGACAGGTTGAGGGCGTTGGCGATGACGGACACGGCATCCGGGGGAACGTAGCCGAAAGCTTCCTGAACGTCATGGAGGATCGGCAGAAGGGGGCCTTCCTGAGCTGCATGAGCGTCCAGAATCGCTTGCACCGTCGCGATGGAAAAAGCCTCGCGCATGGCTGATGTCTCCTGTTTGGTGCACTGAGGGGACCGTGCACCTGAGGGTGGTTATATGTTCTTTTCCTGCCCCGGGGCGAGAGACCCATTGGTCGCATGCGGCGACGCTGCTCGGGTCTAGCGATCAGCGCGACGCCGTATGAACGTGCGACACATAGCCCCCACCATATGTCGCACGGGCTCGGCCTCTCGCCCGTTGCTTACTTCGTCAACCTTCGGTCAGTATGTGAAACACGATATATCATATACGGTATACGTGCAATAGCTCGGCAAGCGGATTTGCGGGATCGTTTACCCGGAGTTCCGGGAGGGAGAAAAACGCGCGGAAAAGCGATGCGCGACAAGGGATAGCGACGGTGCAAACGTCACGCCGCAGAGGGGCGTGAACGCATGGGGCGAGCCAAAGAAAAAAGCCAGCGACCGTGAGGTGTCGCTGGCTTTTTTACGCGGCGCGCAGGTGCGCCGGCCGAGCAGTCAATCGCTTATTCGAGGAAGTCGCAATGTTCTTCGACGAAGGCGGCCAACCCGAGGGTGTGGTCGCGCGCGAGCTTCTCGGCGAGTTCCGTATCGCGCTTTTCGAGCGCGGTGATGATCTTCAGGTGATCGACGATCGAGCGTGCTGCCCGGTCGTTCTGAGCGATCGTCACCTTGCGGATGGCGCGCACGTGAATGAACAGGTTCTTGATCGTGTTGGCGATCGCTTGCGAGCCGCCGAGATTGATCAGTGCCTGGTGGAAGTCGATGTTCGCGTCCGAATACTCTTCGATGTGATCGGTCGGCGGCGCATTGACGAACTCGTCGAACAGATGACGTAGCTTGGCGATCTCTTCGTCGCTCGCATTCAGCGTGGCCAGACGCGCGGACATCCCTTCGAGGGCGGCCCACATCTGAATCATCTCCACGATTTCGCGCTTGGTCTTGCGGATGATAAAGATGCCCCGGCGTGGCACCGTGCGGAGAAAACCTTCTTGTTCCAGCAAGGTCATGGCTTCGCGAATCGGGGTGCGTGAAACGCCAAGCACCTGGATGAGCTGACGCTCATCCAGGCGAATTTCTTCCTTCTGGTTATAGATGTCCGCGTCGGCGATGGCTTTTTTCAGCAGCGCATACGCCTGATTACGAAAACTCGTAGTGGTGTCGATCGGCTCCAGTGCGAGTGGCGTCACGCGCACCGGAGTTGGGGTGATCAGGGACATGCAATAGTCTCCTAGGTATTACGGCCCCTTCAGAGGCGCAATGCTTGCTGCCCCACGATGGTGGCCGGCTTCGTGACGAGTTTACCCGATTCGTTTGCCTGCGTGGTTTCCGCCAGGTAAGCGAAACGGCCATTCGTTTCGGCCTTTTCGAGCATCTTGGCGGGCAGAGCGACGAACAGATGAACCATCGCGACACCGGCGGCGAGGGCGGAAGCCAGGGCAAGCAGAGTAAGGGCAGCGACTAACATGGTGAGACTCCAGATAAAAGTTGACGAGTAGTAATGTGGGGGAGAACTTGCTTTGCATTGTATGTCGCGCCGCAACAAGTCTCAAGATATACCACATACCGAATATCAAAATTTATCGTTTTTCGGGACGTTCTTCACGTCACACTGCGCTTACACGGCTCGGATTTGTCTCTTTTTCCGATAGTGCTGGGCGGGTCGGATCAGGTCGGTTATGGCGATGAACCTCCTCGGAAGGCCGTCTGGCTTGCAATGATGTGGATTTCGGGACGCCAGGGGCGCACGCAGTTTTCGATGGTTCGGATCACGCTTTCGGGGTGGGGCAAATGCACGTTATTGCGTTGCCGCGAAACCACATCAGGTAATGCCTGCATGTCCCGGACAACGGCCGTGTTTCCGGCAAAAAATCGGCCGCGACCGGAGGTCCGGTGGCGGCGCGTGTGAGCGATTGCAGGGTGCGGTTCGTGAGGGATTTTCCGGTCCCGTCACGTCGCCCTCTATATAAATAGTCAGTGAGTCATCCGGTGAGGCGCGATGATTTGCCTTGCGCGTCCGGTGTCTCCTGGAAACAACGCTGGCGTCGACCGACGCCGGGAAAAGCAGGCTTGCCTGCGTTGGCGCGATATCACGGGTGATGTTGGCGATGACCAAAATGCCGAGATACCGCTCACGACAGACGCTGCCGTTTTATGCCGCTTATGCCCCTTAAGCCGCCTTGGCCAGACGCTCCTGCGCCGCTGCGACCGCATCGGGTTTCGTCATGAATTCGCGCTGCTTGATGAGGGCCAGCACGACGTCGAGCGTCGGCGTGGGCACATTGGCCAGCCGGCCCATCTCCTGCACGACGGACACCAGCGGATCGATTTCCATCGCGCGATCGCGCTCGAGATCCTGAAGCATCGACGTCTTGTGCGCACCGACGGCGCCTGCGCCATTGATGCGGCGCTCGACATCCACCCGGAAGTGCACGCCGAACTTGTCGCCGATGGTTTTGGCTTCGAGCATCATGGCGCGCGCCACGGCGCGGGTGCCCGGATCGCTGGCGATGATGTCGAGCGTGCCGTGCGTGAGCGCGGAGATCGGGTTGAAGCAGAGGTTGCCCCACAGCTTGAGCCAGATCTCGTCGCGGATGTTTTCGCGAATCGGTGCATCGAGCCCGCCGGCAATCATCATTTGCGAGAGTTTTTCCACGCGCTCGCTGCGCTCGCCGCTGGCTTCGCCGAGCGGGAACTTGTTGCCGTAGACGTGCTGGATCACCCCCGGCGCAACGACTTCCGTGGCCGGATAGACCACGCAGCCGATCGCACGCTCGGGGCCGAGTTCGCGCCACTGACGGCCGCCCGGATCGATGCTTTCGAGCGTCGTGCCTTCGAGCGCGCCGCCGTGCTTGTAGAAGTACCAGTAGGGAATGCCGTTCACGGCCGTGACCACGGCCGTATTCGGACCGATCAACGGCTGCATTGCGTCGAGGACCGACGGGACCGAGTGTGCCTTGAGCGCGATGATCACGTAATCCTGATGCCCGAGCTCGCGGGCATCGTCCGTGCAGCGCAGATGAGCGACACGCTCTTCGCCATCGATAAGCAGCTTGAGTCCGTTCTCGCGCATGGCCGCCAGATGCGGTCCGCGCGCCACCAGACTGACATCGGCTCCGGCGCGCGCGAGTTGCACGCCGAGATAGCCGCCGATGGCGCCAGCGCCATAGATGCAGATCTTCATGAAGTCTCTCCCTCCAAAGTGAATCGAAACCTGGGCCTGGTACTGGCCGCTTGTGTTCTCTTTATTCTTCTAATACCAAATGTTGTATATCGTATATCACAAGGAGAATAGCGCCAAGCCTTGTTGGGGTATTGGGTCTCATGGTTTCCCCGCAGACGCCCGAAAAACGGTGTTTCGCATGTGTGAGCGTTGCGGTGATCAATTGCATTTATGAAATGCCCGGCACAGGCTGGCAAACGAATTATTACGGTGTGTTACAGCGGATGCGGTGCGAGAGAGGAGAGCACTTCTTGTGAGAAAAAATAACAAAAATATCGCCTTGTGCTCGTTTTAAAAAATCCAAAAGAGCCCGATATAAAAGGCTTGAGCGCCTTGTTGGGTAAGGTTCCCGGATCAGGTTAACTCCTTAGTGTTTTCGCATTGCGTTGTTGCGCCGCTCCGTCCTACAGTTGCGTTACTGTATCTAGCCGCCACTTAGGACAGTGCCTCGCGTGCCGGAGTTGTTGTCGCTGCAATGGACGAAAACGACTTCGGCACGCGAGGAGGAAAACGAGGACAGCAATAAATTAGTGTTGACTTATATCTGATATATCGTATATTTCGTTCGGTATATTTACGGGAAATGCAATGGACCCGTAAGCATTAGAGACAAGTCGACGAGGCCAAGACCTCGTAAAGCATACCCAGGGGGCATAGACCCCATCCGGAAGGTGTTGTTGTTGTGAAGCTGCCAAACAACTGAAAACCGATGGAGGAGGTACAAAGTGGAGACGACAAATCAACACGGCAAACAATCCGTGTTCGCGAGCCCTTGGGTTCAGCTCGTGTTCGGCGTGATTTGCATGGCGATGATCGCCAACTTGCAGTACGGGTGGACGCTGTTCGTCAATCCGATCGATGAGAAGTATGGTTGGGGCCGTACGGCCATTCAGGTGGCGTTCACGATTTTCGTCGTGACGGAAACCTGGCTGGTGCCGATCGAAGGGTATCTGGTCGACAAGTTCGGCCCGCGCCCGGTGGTCGTCGGTGGCGGTCTGTTGTGCGGTATTGCATGGGTGCTCAACGCCTATGCGTCTTCGCTGCCGATGCTGTATTTCGCAGCGGCCGTGGGCGGTGTCGGCGCTGGTGCGGTGTATGGCACCTGCGTGGGTAACGCACTGAAGTGGTTCCCGGATCGCCGCGGTCTTGCCGCGGGTCTGACCGCTGCCGGTTTCGGCGCGGGTTCGGCGCTGACCGTGGTACCGATCGCCAACATGATCAAGTCGAGCGGCTACGAGAACACGTTCCTGACCTTCGGTCTGGGCCAGGGGATCATCGTGCTGTTGCTGGGTCTGGCGCTTGCCAACCCGCCGGCATCGATCGAAGCGCTCAAGAAGCTGGCGCCGGGCGCAATGCGCTACAACGCCAAGCCGACGGAAGTCATGCGCTCCCCGGTGTTCTGGATGATGTATCTGATGTTCGTGCTGATGGCCGCAGGCGGTCTGATGGCCACGGCTCAGCTCGGTCCGATCGCCAAGGACTACGGTCTGGATCAGGCACCGGTCTCGATTCTCGGCCTCACGCTGCCCGCACTCACCTTCGCACTGGCCATCGACCGTGTGCTCAACGGGGTGACGCGTCCGGTGTTCGGCTGGATCTCGGACAAGATCGGACGGGAAAACACGATGTTCATCGCCTTTGCGATGGAAGCCGCGGGGATTTACGCACTGGCAAAGTTCGGCCAGCACCCGGTGGCGTTCGTGATCCTGACCGGCCTGGTGTTCTTCGCCTGGGGTGAGATCTACAGCTTGTTCCCGGCGACCTGTGCCGATACGTATGGTTCGAAGTACGCCGCTACCAACGCGGGGATGCTGTACACCGCGAAGGGGACCGCCGCGTTGCTGGTGCCTTTCTCGAGCATCATCACCACGTCGACCGGTAGCTGGCAGGCCGTGTTCATGATCGCTTGCGCCATGAACGCCTTCGCTGCCTTCCTTGCCTTGTTTGTCCTCAAGCCGATGCGTGCCCGTCTGGCACAGCGTTACGCCAGCGACTACAAGGCGGAGTCGAACGAGCCGACCGCTCGTGCCGCGGACCTGAGCCGCAGCACCACGTAAGGCGAACTCGATACGTCAGCTTGACGTTAAGCAGTACTAAGCAGGAAGCAGACTGGCTGGCTTGATTAGGAACATGTCTCACCGGCGTGCAATCCGGGCCCTGAATGACTGAAGGCCCGATTGCACGACCGGAAGGACAAGTAGAGAAGCAGTACAGGAATACCCACTAATCGTCAGACAAGACGACGCAACACTGAAACCGGAAAAATTGGAGGAGAGAATTATGTCCATTGCGATGACCGTGCCAGTCGGCAAGGCGGAAAACGACACGCTCGAAGACAACAGCCGACACGCGAACATCGTGTCCGAGGCAGCAACGACCGATGGCTTCCATCTGGTCATCGATGCCCTGAAAGCGAACGACATCGACACCATCTTCGGTCTGGTGGGGATTCCCATCACCGATCTGGCTCGCCTCGCGCAAGCCGAAGGCCTGCGCTTCATCGGCTTCCGCCATGAACAGCACGCAGGTCACGCCGCCGCTATCGCCGGCTACATGACGCAAAAGCCGGGCATCTGCCTGACGGTGTCCGCACCGGGCTTCCTGAACGGCCTGACGGCACTCGCCAACGCGACGACCAACTGCTTCCCGATGATTCTCATCAGCGGTTCGAGCGAGCGTGAGATCGTCGACCTGCAGCAGGGCGACTACGAAGAAATGGATCAGCTCAATGCGGCCAAGCCGTATTGCAAGGCTGCTTACCGCGTGCTGCATGCCGAAGACATCGGCGTGGGCCTGGCTCGTGCGATCCGCGCTGCCGTGTCCGGTCGTCCGGGCGGTGTCTATCTGGATCTGCCGGCCAAGCTGCTGTCGCAGACCATCGACGCCCAGAAGGCCAAGGATTCGCTGATCCGCGTGATCGACGCCGCACCGCGTCAGATCCCGGCGCAAGACGCCGTCCAGCGCGCGCTCGACGTCATCAAGGGCGCCAAGCGTCCGCTGATTCTGCTGGGCAAGGGCGCTTCGTACGCGCAGGCCGACGAAGACATTCGCGCCCTGATCGAGAAGACCGGCATTCCGTACCTGCCGATGTCGATGGCCAAGGGTCTGCTGCCCGACACGCATGAGCAATCGGCATCGGCCGCGCGCTCGTTCGTGCTGCAAGAAGCCGACGTCGTCGTGCTGATCGGCGCGCGTCTGAACTGGCTGCTTGCACACGGCAAGGGCAAGACCTGGGGTTCGGCGCCGAAGAAGTTCGTGCAGATCGACATCTCGCCGACGGAAATCGACAGCAACGTGGCGATCGCGGCACCCGTGATCGGCGACATCGGTTCGTGCGTCAAGGCACTGCTCGCCGGCGTGGATGCCAACTTCGGCAAGCCGTCGACCGAATGGACCGGCGCGATTGCAGAACGCAAGAACAAGAACCTGGCGAAGATGGCGGCAACGCTTGCCCAGAATCCGTCGCCGATGAACTTCCACAGCGCGCTCGGCGCGATCCGTGACGTTCTGAAGAAGCACCCGGACATCAACCTGGTCAACGAAGGCGCGAACACGCTCGACTATGCCCGCGCGATCATCGACCAGTACCAGCCGCGCAAGCGCTTCGACTCGGGTACCTGGGGCGTGATGGGCATCGGCATGGGCTTCGCCATCGGCGCGGCCGTGACCAGCGGTCTGCCGGTCGTGGCCATCGAAGGTGACAGCGCCTTCGGCTTCAGCGGCATGGAACTCGAAACCATCTGCCGTTACGACCTGCCGGTCACCACCATCATCTTCAATAACAACGGCGTGTATCGCGGCACCGACGTCAACCCGACGGGCGGCAAGGACGTGGCCCCGACGGTGTTCGTCAAAGGCGCGCGCTACGACAAGATGATCGAAGCCTTCGGCGGCATTGGCTACAACGTGACCACGCCGGCCGAGCTGATCAAGGCGCTGGAGGAATCCATCGCTGCGGGCAAGCCGAGCCTGATCAACGCTGTGATCGACGAATCTGCCGGTACCGAAAGCGGTCGTCTGACGAATCTGAACCCGCAAAGCGCGGCGATGAAAAAGTAAGTGCTGAGTCAATCAAGGAGACATGACATGAGCAAACCCCTCGAAGGAATCAAGATCATCGACTTCACGCACGTGCAGGCTGGCCCGGCCTGTACCCAGCTGCTGGCATGGTTCGGCGCTGACGTGATCAAGGTGGAACGCCCGGGTTCGGGCGACGTGACGCGTAACCAGTTGCGCGACATCCCCGACGCCGATGCCTTGTACTTCACGATGCTCAACAGCAACAAGCGCTCGCTGACGCTGGACACGAAGACGCCGGAAGGCAAGGAAGTGCTCGAGAAGCTCGTGAAGGAATCGGACGTTCTGGTCGAGAACTTCGCCCCGGGCGCGCTGGACCGCATGGGCTTCACGTGGGAGCGTCTGAACGAACTGAACCCGAAGCTCATCGTGGCATCGGTCAAGGGCTTCTCGGACGGCCACCACTACGATGACCTGAAAGTCTACGAAAACGTGGCGCAGTGCGCAGGCGGTGCCGCTTCGACGACGGGTTTCTGGGACGGCCCCCCCACGGTGTCGGCCGCAGCGCTCGGCGACAGCAACACCGGCATGCACCTGGCCATCGGTATTCTGACGGCACTCATCGGCCGTGGTCAGACGGGCCGTGGTCAGAAGGTGGCCGTCTCGATGCAGGATTCGGTCATCAACCTGTGCCGCGTGAAGCTGCGCGACCAGCAGCGTCTGGACCGTGTCGGCTACCTCGAAGAGTATCCGCAGTACCCGCATGGCGAGTTCAGCGATGTCGTGCCGCGTGGCGGTAACGCCGGCGGTGGCGGTCAGCCGGGTTGGGTGCTCAAGTGCAAGGGCTGGGAAACGGACCCGAACGCTTACATCTACTTCACGATCCAGGGTCACGCCTGGGAGCCGATTTGCCGCGCACTGGGCAAGCCGGAGTGGATCAGCGATCCGAACTACGCCACGGCACAAGCCCGTCAACCGCACATCTTCGACATCTTCGCGACCATCGAAGCCTGGCTGGCCGACAAGACGAAGTACGAAGCGGTCGACATCCTGCGCAAGTTCGACATTCCGTGCGCACCGGTGCTGTCCATGAAGGAAATCGCCAACGATCCGTCGCTGCGCGCTTCGGGCACGATCGTGGAAGTGCCGCACAAGGAACGTGGTTCGTACCTGACCGTCGGCAGCCCGATCAAGTTCTCGGGTCTGAAGCCGGAAATCACGGGTTCGCCGCTGCTGGGCGAGCACACCGACGAGATCCTGTCCGAGCTGGGTTACAGCAAGG
The DNA here is from genome assembly GCF_022696215.1 of Pandoraea sp. LA3. Taxonomy (NCBI): domain Bacteria; kingdom Pseudomonadati; phylum Pseudomonadota; class Betaproteobacteria; order Burkholderiales; family Burkholderiaceae; genus Pandoraea; species Pandoraea sp. LA3. Next base: position 61,454 of record NZ_PTPY01000013.1, read on the forward strand.
ACCAGATCGCCAACCTGCACGCAGCACGTTCGGTCTGAGTTCGCTCAGTCGTTAGCCGTCAGGCAAACGCTGTCATGCCGTACTCACCGTTGCCGCCTTCGGGCGGTAACGGTGTGCGCGGCCGCAGGTGAGGTGTCCATGGGTGCGGTTCCGTGCGGAGCCTGCACCCATTTTTATTTTCGGGACCGTGCTGTCCTCTAATTGATGTAATTTATTGGCATGTTTGGCATCGATGCCAATCGTGACCATCGCATTTCCCCCACAAGATTATTGGAGACACCATGAGCGCATCCGTCGACGTCAATCAACTGGTGCAGGCCGTAGGCGACGCCATCGTCGTGGCCGACCCCACGAACATCATCACGCTGTGGAATTCGGGCGCGGAGAAGATGTTCGGCTTCTCGGCGGCGGAGGCCGTCGGGCAGCCGCTCGACATCATCATTCCCGACCGGCTGCGCGCGCGTCACAACGAGGGCTATGCCAAGACGATGGAAACGGGGCAGACGAAGTACGGTAGCGATCTGCTCAAGGTGCCGGCTGCGCACAAGGATGGCCGTGCCATGTCGATTGCGTTCACCGTGGCCTTGCTGCATGGTGCGGCAGGTGAGGTGACCGGCATCGTCGCCGTGATTCGCGACGAGACGGCGCGTTTTCAGGAGGACCGTCAACTGCGCAAGCGCGTGACCGAACTCGAAGCGAAACTGGCCGCGACGGCGGGTTGATTCCCGTGACGATGACGAGCCCGCGCAAGTCGTGAGCCTGCTGACGCGCATGAGACGGCGTTAACCGACGTAACTCGTTCGCCACGGAGGGAAAAGAAGCACCGATGCGTAGATGCGCACCGGTGCTTTTTTGCTTTTTACGCGAAGGAACGGGTGAGCCGCGCGACTAATAAGTATTTTGTATTCAATATATTTAAGACGTATTGATAACTCTCCCTGATCGACCGCCTGACTTTCACCGCAGTGACACATGCCTGTAAACCCCTAGCTCCATGGGGTAATTCCAGACTTGTTGCAATGCGGAGTCCCTTTATTCATAGGCTTCTCGGCGATTTCGATCCAGAAATGCCGCGATACAGCAAATCGCATCGGCAACAAAAAGCCGTTGATAAAATATCGTGTATGAAATACCGTATATCACAACATTCGATCGATGCAGATGATGGCGCCCGAAGAGGCGACGACCTGCGTCAGATCCGGCGAGGCTCGCGATATTGCGGCAATCGAAAGGCATGGCGCTCACGTGTTTTTCGCGGCGCACCTCGCATACCCATTACATAAACGCCGTCGCATCAGGAGGAGACAAACCATGGGAAAGGCACTCGAAGGTGTGCGCATTCTCGACTTCACGCATGTGCAGTCCGGGCCAACGTGTACGCAGTTGCTGGCCTGGTTCGGCGCGGACGTGATCAAGATCGAACGCGCGGGTCACGGCGACGTTACGCGCGATCAGCTGCGCGACATTCCCGACGCGGACAGCCTTTACTTCACGATGCTCAACAGCAACAAGCGTTCGATCACGCTTGATACGAAGCATCCGGAAGGCAAGGCGGTGCTCGAGCGTATGATTCGCGACTGCGACGTGCTCGTGGAGAACTTCGCACCGGGCGCCCTCGATCGCATGGGCTTCACCTGGGAACACATTCACTCGCTCAACCCGCGCATGATCGTCGCCTCGGTCAAGGGCTTCGGCCCGGGTCCATATCAGGACTGCAAGGTGTACGAGAACGTGGCGCAGTGCGTTGGTGGCGCCGCATCCACGACCGGTTTCGACGACGGCCCGCCCATGGTGACGGGCGCGCAGATCGGCGATTCCGGCACGGGTCTGCATCTGGCGCTGGGCATCGTCACGGCGCTGTATCAGCGCACGATGACCGGTCAGGGCCAGCGCGTGCTCGCCGCCATGCAGGACGGTGTGCTGAACCTGTGCCGCGTGAAGTTGCGCGATCAGCAGCGTCTGGAGCGTGCGCGCGTGATGGAAGAGTATCCGCAGTACCCGAACGGCGAATTCGGCGACGCGGTGCCGCGCGCCGGTAATGCCTCGGGTGGCGGCCAGCCGGGCTGGATCCTGAAGTGCAAGGGCTGGGAGACGGACCCGAACGCTTACATCTACTTCATCACGCAGGCCCCGGTGTGGGGTTCGATCTGCAAGGTGATCGGCAAGCCCGAGTGGGTCGAGCATCCGGATTACGCCACGCCGCGCGCGCGTTTGCCGCGTCTGCGCGAGATCTTCGACACCGTCGAACAGTGGACCGTGACGAAGACCAAGTTCGAAGTCATGGGCATTCTCAACGAGTACGACATTCCGTGCGGTCCGATCCTCTCGATGAAGGAAATCGCCGAAGACATGTCGCTGCGCGAGACGGGCACCATCGTCGAAGTCGATCACCCGAAGCGCGGCAAGTACCTGACTGTCGGCAACCCGATCAAGCTCTCGGACAGCCCCACGCAAGTGGAACGTTCGCCGCTGCTCGGCGAGCACACCGACGACGTGCTCTCGGAGTTCGGCTACAGCGCGCAGCAGATCTCGGCGCTGCGCGAAGTCGGCGCGGTCTGACGCACGCGGGGGATTCGACCTCTCGACCTCACGCCCTTAAGCACGCAACCTCAGGCACGCAACCTCAAGCACGCAAGCGGGCGCGGCAAAGGGCAAGTGGCCGCCCCGAATCGAAAGTGTCGCAAGTGTCTGCAAGAGGCAGATGTGAATGACTTCAAGACATCGTGTGAGGCGCGCGCCTGGCAGCCGCTGCCGTGCCGCCTCACCGCTACAGGAATGGCAAACGCATGAAGCTCTGGACCCGTTTCAAGACCGCACATGGCCGCATCGGCTTTGGCCTGTTGCAGGGCGATCACATTCTCGAACATCGCGGCGATCTTTACGATCAACCCGTCGCCACGGGCGCAACGATTGCGCGCGACGCGGTCGATCTGCTGTGTCCCTGCGAGCCCTCGAAAATCGTGGCGCTCTGGAACAACTTTCACGCGCTCGGCGCGAAGCTCGGCAAGGCCGCGCCGTCGCATCCGCTGTTTCTCATCAAGCCCGCCACCACGCTCAACGGTCCCGAGGGCGTGATTCGCCGTCCGGCCTCGTATGCCGGGAAGATCGTCTTCGAGGGCGAACTGGGCATCGTGATCGGCAAGCGCGCGAGCCACGTGAGCGAGGAAGCGGCACGCGACTACATCCTCGGTTACACGCTGGTCAACGACGTCACGGCCGCTGAAATCATCGAGCAGGACGGCAACTTCGCGCAGTGGACACGCGCGAAAGGCTTCGACACGTTCGGCTGCCTCGGCCCGGTCATCGCCGAAGACTTCGACTGGCGCGAGGCGGAACTCGTCACGACGCTCGACGGCACCGAGCGTCAGCGCTATCCGCTCGCCGACATGATCTTCAATCCGTGGCAACTCGTCGCGCGCCTGTCGCAAGACATGACGCTGTTGCCCGGCGACGTGATCGCGGTCGGCACGTCGATCGGCGTGGGCTCGATGAAAGAGGGCGCGCTGGTGGAAGTGAGCATCGACGGACTGGGCACGCTGGCCAACCGCATGGGCGGCTGAGTCCGGCGCACGAACCGCAAATGGCAGATGGCAGATCGCAGGGCGCGATCTGCATCGCGAGCAACCGATTTCACGGTGGTCGGCCGGGGTGGCAATGGCCTGAGTCGATCGCCCTTTTTCATTCGGCAGACCGGAACGATCTGCCTGGGCATGACAAGTGATGGGGCCTATTTCGTGTCGCTGCCTGCGGGCGGCGGCACGGGGCTTTTGTAGGCCATCATGCCGTCGATCAACGCGGCGCCTTCGGAGAGCAGGAACTGACGGAAGGCGAGCGCGACCGGCGGCAATCGTTTGCTTCGGCGATGCACGACGTACCAGCTTTGCCACGCCGGAAAGCCCTGTACGTCGAGCACCGTCAACTGGCCCGTCTGCAACTCCATGCCGACGGTGTGTGCGGACAGGAAGCTGACGCCCATGCCTGCAATCACCGCCTGCTTGATGGTTTCGGTGCTGGCGATCTCCATCGCGATCTTCAGTTGCTGGGTGCGATGGCCGAAGGCGTCTTGCAGGGAATTCCAGGTGTCGGACCCGCGCTCGCGGCTGATGAACGGTTCTTGCGCCAGCCGTGAAAACGGAATCTGTTTCTGACCGGCCAATGCATGGCCGGGCGGCGCCACGATGATGTACGGGTGCGGCGCGAAGGCTTCGTTGATCGTATCGATTTCGTGGGGCGGACGCACCATCACCGCCAGATCGGTCAGATTTTCGGTGAGTTGATGTAGCAGTTCCTCGCGGTTGTGCACCGTGAGATTGAGGGTGACGCCGGGATGGCGCACGGTGAATGCCGCGAGCAGGCGAGGGAAAAAGTAGTCGCCTGCGCTGATGACAGCCACGTTGAGCTTGCCGCCCGTAATGCCCTTGAGGTGATCCATTGCCTCTTCGGTCTCACGGAACAGCGCAATGATCGCGCGGCTGTAATGCAGCATTTCGTTGCCCGCTGGTGTCAGGAAGATCTTCTTGCCCAGTTGCTCGAAGAGCGGAAGTCCGGCGTGTGTCTCAAGTTGCTTGACCTGTGTCGAGACGGCCGGTTGCGTGAGGTGAAGTTCTTCGGCGGCGCGCGAGAAGCTCAGATGGCGCGCCACGGCTTCGAAGACTTTCAACTGGCGGAGCGTGGCGTGTTTCATGCGGCGGAGGTTCGTTTGGGAAGGAGGTGAGCGATGCGCTACGACGTGTCGTGTGTTCGCACCACCGTCTTCGCGAAGTATAAGTAATCGTTGATGGTTTGCATAATTAACTTTAACTGTCTTTTATATGTCGGGCTGCGTAATCTGCAATGGCAGCCCGCATGAAAGTGGTGTGACGACAAAGCGAAAAATGTAGAAGCAGCGCGTAACGGCCGGTGAAGCGTCAGGCAGATTGCCCGGCGAGAACCAGCAAAGGCAACGCGCTCACGTCAGGCGCCACGCGGGTTTGGACGATCACTCTTTGGGAGACGCCATCATGTCGGTCATCGAAACGCACATCAAACCCGCCGCCCTGGCACCGGTTGCCAACGCTCATCTGCATGCGTTCAACAACGCATTCGTCGAACTGGGTCTGGACTGGTATTGGGATAACCACACCTACACCCGTTTGCTGCACATCACCGGTAACCAGGATTTGCCGCTGGCGTATCTCGAAGGCGCTTCGGCGCAGGCGTTGCGCATGGCCGAGCTGGTGTTGATCGGGGCTTACCTCGACGGCCATCAGCCGCACCTGCTGCGCGCCTACGAACCGGAATTCCTTTGCGACCTGATTCACTGCACCAAGGTGCGTTGCTTCGAAGCGGCCAATGAAGGTCGTTCGATGCTGGCGCCGAGAGCCGTTGCGGCCTGAGTTTCACAACACGACAGGGGCTCAGACCCCGAGACAATAACTATGCATATTGGCATTCCAAAGGAGACGGCCGGCGGCGAATCCCGCGTCGCGGCCACACCGGAAACGGTGAAGAAGCTGGTGGGCGCAGGGCATCGCGTCACCGTGGAGCATGGCGCCGGAGAGGCGGCGAGCGTACCCGATGCGGCGTATGTCGCGGCGGGCGCGTCGAGCGGCACGGCTGCCGAAGCGTTCGGTGCGGAGATGGTGCTGAAGGTGCGTGCCCCGTCGGTCACGGAGATCGGCCAGATGCGCCGTGGCGCCGTGGTCGTGGGCATGCTCAATCCGTTCGATGCCGAGAACAACGCACGCATGGCCGCCGCTGGCATCATCGGCTTCGCACTTGAAGCCGCGCCGCGCACCACGCGCGCGCAGAGCATGGACGTGCTCTCCTCGCAGGCCAACATTGCCGGTTACAAGGCCGTGATGCTCGCCGCGAACCTCTATCAACGCTTCATGCCGATGCTCATGACGGCTGCCGGTACCGTGAAGGCTGCGCGTCTCGTTGTGCTGGGCGCTGGCGTTGCGGGCTTGCAGGCCATCGCGACGGCCAAGCGTCTGGGTGCGGTCATTGAAGCGTCGGACGTGCGTCCGGCCGTGCGCGAGCAGATCGAATCGCTCGGCGCGAAGTTCATCGACGTGCCGTTCGAGACCGACGA
>NZ_PTPY01000014.1:0-83767 GCF_022696215.1 Pandoraea sp. LA3
CGACGAATGCCTTAACGAGCACTGGTTCACGACGCTCGCGCACGCTCGGGCTGTCATCGCGGCATGGCGTCAGGACTACAACGAGCAAAGGCCGCACAGCGCACTGAACTACCTTGCGCCGTCAGAGTTTGCGGCGAAACATCGAGCAATCGCGGATGCTCCTGCCGCTTTCCAGGAGCTGGTTTAACGGGACTTTGCTAGAAGCCCATTGGCTCTATTGAAGGGGGCAGGTCAGATGGTCCGAAGCTGCGTCATGAATTTGGGGGCGTCCGCATAAGGTAGCGCTGCGTGGTGAACCACTGCTTGCACTTTGGAGCGCTTCGGAAGCAGATGGTCCAAGTGGCCTTTCCATCTTGCTGGATTCTCGCCGACACGGTGTCCACGTGCTGTAGCCCAGTCGAGTACAGATTCGATCCGACCACGAACGCGTGATGCCGTTTCGGTCTTTGAGGTCCAAATCGGCTCGAGTGCCTTCATGACCAGGTCGGTGTCGAGTTCAGTAATCGGCAGGGACCCAAAATGAGGGGAGGCGTAGGTCGCGAGCGTATTGCGCCACTGATCAGCGTGCTTCGCGTTCTTCCAGCCGCTCGAATGGGCGTCAATGTAGGCCGCAGAGCATTCGTCGAACGTGGTCACCTTGACTGCACTGACCTTTGCCAAAGCCTGATCTTGTTGCTTCGCGTCGAGTGGATCGATTCCCGCGAGAAGCTTCCTGCGAACGTCGAGCGCCTTGATGCGAGCATCCGACAAGCTGACTGTGTGGACGGGGCCAAGACCCATACCACGAGCTCGACCGTTCCTCATATACCGGAACAGCCAAGATTTGACCCCTCCCTTAGTGATCTGCAAGTAAAGACCTGCCCCGTCGCCATACAGTCCGGGCTTCGATAGTCGATTGACCTGGAGCGCGCTAAGTTTGTTGATTGCGTTTGCCATACTGGGATTCTATTCATTGACTATCAAAATGACTATCAAATTGTCGTTGGATTTGTCTGGAATATTCTGGAAGTCGATGGCCTCATCCATCGCTGGATCCCTTGTCAAATATGGGGTCTTTGGATCTTCTAGGTATCTCGTGGAATTTGGGTTGGCGGACCCTCTCTCCGCCAAGAACAAACAAAGGGCTTCCCGGTAGGGAAGCCCTTTGCACGTTTACCATTCATGGATGTTGCCTGCTCAGGCGCCGCGCCGACGCAAGCGATCCCGATATTCTGTGTCACGATACAGAAGCTGCGCCGCTCGATGAGCAACAGGATGGTGAGATTCCAATGACTGACGGAACCTCATCATGCCAATCACTCCTCCCATTGCCAGTCCCACGGCTCTCGCCACGCAGTCGACATCCGTTTCGGCTGCTGTGAAGTCGTCCCCGCATACGAGTCTTCCTCCAGTAAAGACCGAACCGGTTGATACGTTCGTCCGAGCAACGAACCTCGCGCCCTGTGTTTGCGAAAATTCGCTTCTCAGTGGCACATCCCACCAACCAGATGCGGTAGGCGACAAAGCGCTTGCCCGCCGCCTCTCTCGCGGACCGGAACTGTCGTTTCGCGGATGTCGACCGTACGCTGAGCCTTACACCTTGCCCACCAACTACGCCTTGTCCGTCGAAGAGTGCCATTCGATATTTAGTGAATGGCGTAATGCGTTGGCCGATGGCGAGTCATATGAAGCGTTTTTGATGAGCCTTGAAAGGCATTTGCACGAACAACATCCACAGCCATTCTTCCCCAGCAGATCGATTCTCGGAATAGAGAAAATCTACAGCCAGATATTGGGACCGCGGATAAAGGAATTGCCAGAGGAACTACGCCTAACGGCGCTTGAAAAAATCATTTCTTTTGCACCCGTTGGTTCCGAAGCGAAAGCGGGCGAGGGGGCGCGGATCATCGGAGGATTGTGGAAGGAAATCAAAGACGCTTTTCGCGAGTGCGAGCGATCATCGATCGCCGCTCTGTTGAAGGCGTGGAACGTCGACTGCAGGTCACCTTGACGCCGGAAATCTCCAGGCCAAGGTGCTCGGTTTTCGGGAGGAGGTCAGTACTATTTGCCCCCCGCCAAGTCATTCGCTCTTGCCGCTTAACCCGTGCAGGTTTTGCTGGCGCAATACACTTCGCGTCTCGCACTAGATTTTCTACTGAAGGGAGCAAGTTCTTCTCATTTGTCGGAAGGCGTGCCGATTTCCAAAATACAGTCCATCGAGGGCACAAATGGTTCTCGGTCAATTCCCTCTCAGGAGATTCATCATGAAGTTGTTGAACAAGGTGGCACTTATCACGGGCGGTACTTCCGGTATCGGGTTGGAAACGGCAAAGCTGTTTATGGCAGAAGGTGCGAAGGTTGCCGTCATTGGCACCAATGCATCTCGCGTCGCCGCTGCGACTGAAGCACTCGGCAGCGATGCCCTTGTACTGACCGCCGATCTGCGCGTGGCATCCGACATTGACCGTGCGATCGGGGATGTTGCCGCAACGTTCGGTCATATCGATATCGTGTTTGCAAACGCCGGCGCGGGCACCGCTGCTCCGCTTGAAGCGATCACGCCGGAGATGATTCAAGAGCAGTTCTCGCTGAATTTCACCGGACTGTTTCTTACCATCCAGAAGGCTGTTCCGTTCATGTCGAACGGCGGAAGTATTGTTGCGACGACGTCTTTCCTGAATTCGGTCGGAACCCCGGGTCTGTCGATTCTTTCCGCAACGAAGGCGGCCATTCGTTCGCTCGTTCGCTCGTTGGGTGCAGAGCTGGCTCCACGCGGCATCCGTGTCAATGCCGTCAGCCCCGGTCCTATTGCGACGCCCTTTCATACGAAGCTCGGTCTGACCGAAGGGCAACTGTCCGAAACGGCGGCCGCGATTCAGGCGCTGGTGCCGCTCAAGCGTTTCGGCGACGCCTCCGAGATTGCAAAGGCTGCGCTATTCCTGGCGAGTGATGATGCGTCGTTCTCTACGGGTTCGGAGCTTGTCGTGGATGGCGGGTTGTCGCAAATCTGAGCATGACACGTGGATGGACCTACGTTGGCGCGAGTTCTCTCGATCGACCAAGGGGGCGCCATCTACGTGATTGACTGGGCGTGCGTGCCTTGGGAAGATGCCTACACCGCAATTGTGAGCCTAGCTTATGCGCGCGCCTAACAATCTAAACGCACTTCGAGCATTCGAGGCGGTCTCGCGGCACCTTAGCTATGCCGCGGCCGCCGAGGAGCTGAATGTCACGCCTGCTGCCGTCGGACATTTGATTCGGGGCTTGGAAGACACGCTTGATGTCGAACTCTTCCACCGGGCGACGTCGGGCGCCACGCGTTTGATGCTGACGGACAGCGCCAGAGCCGTATTGCCCTCACTGCAATCCGGTTTTGATTTGCTGTCGGAGGCCGTGGAGCAACTCAAAGCCAGCAAATCGCGGATTGTCGTCACAGTGACGGTGCCGGCAGCGTTTGCAGACAAATGGCTTCTACGCCGCATAGGGAGATTCCAACGGCGTCATCCCTATTATGTGTTGCGTATCGATACGAGCAATCGTCTCGCTGATTTCACTGCCGATCGGATTGCCGTCGGGATCCGGTTCGGTTCAGGCACGTGGCCCGATCTCGCCTCCACATTTCTCCTCAGAGACGAATTCTTCCCGGTATGTAGTCCAGCCTTGTTGGAAGGCGAGCACCCGCTCTCAACGCCATCAGATCTGCAGTATCACACCTTGATTCACGACGTTTCCATGCAGTCCTCGGGCGCCTTTCCGACATGGCGATCGTGGCTGCAGCGAGCGGGCTACCATGGAGTCGTGGATTGTGAGAGTGGGATCCAGATCAACGACTCGGCCGCGGCCTACCAAACCGCGATGTCTGGCAGCGGCGTGGCGCTCGGGCGTACGTCGCTCGTCGAACACGATCTCCAGGAAGGTCGGCTTGTACGCCCGTTTGACGTTGTGCAAAGCTGTGAGCTTGCTTATTACCTCGTCTATAAAAAGGGCGGTGAAAACGCTCCGCCTATTGCGGCATTCAAAGACTGGCTAATCGATGAGTTGAGCGCGCGTTCTACCGTTGGCGGCGATAGAGGCGGGAATTGATATCTTCGCCGGGGCAGCGTCAATTTGATTTGAACACGTAGTTTTTCTCGAAATGTCCCCTGGGGACGTGTCTTAACTCTCGGAATTCCGGGAGGGGGCATGCGTCCTTGCGGAAAATATTTACCGCGCTGAAACGCACGTCGTGCTCTGAAAACCGCTCCAAAATACCTGTTTCCGCCAACAGGTTGTCCATAACATCGCGCCTCGGCGCATTTGTCAGTCACGATCCACCGCAGCCCGATCCCCCCCAATAAGCCTGCCGTAACCCCCCCGCCTACGAAAGCATCGGTTTTATGGCGCCATACGATTTTGGTGAGCGCTCACCTCACTCAACGTTTGGACCAAAATTATGAAAATCGTGACATCACTCATCAGAGTGTGCGGAGGGACACTTACGGCACTGTTGTGCTTGGCATGGTCGTCCACGAATGCCGCAGAAGGCCCGGCCTTTGGTGGCCCCGTCGGTGGTTCCGATATCGGTGCGGCCTATTTGCCGGGCGCCTCCGGGTTTTACGGCGCCGCCGTTGCCGGATATGCCCATGGGGACCACTTCTACGGTGATAACGGAAAGCGTGCCGATGACACGGCCATTCAGAACAAAAGCGGTGTCGTTGCGGCAGGCCTGCTCTACGTGTATCCGGTCAAGTGGCTAGGTGGAACCCTTGGGACCACCGTGCAAGGCAGTCTGTCCACGGGAAACATCCACCTGAACGGCGTATCTCAAAAATACGACGGTACGGGCGACCTCTATTCCGATCTGCTGATCTGGAGTCGCTATCTCGGTAGCGCCGATGTCGCTCACGGTGCGCCGCCCACCGGACTTACCGTCCGTGTGGCCTATTCCATGCTCTTCGGCACCGGACGCTACGACAAGAATGCCATCGTATCGACGGGCAGAAACGTCACCTATCTGATTCCCAACTTTGCCCTGACATACCTCACCGGCCCGAACTGGCTGGGCGACGGCACCGAGTTCAGCGCAAATTTCTACTGGGACATTGCGACGAAAAACCGTGCCACCGGCTATCTGAACGGGCCGGTATTCGACGTCGATCTCGCCGTCAGTGAACGCATCGGCAAATGGCAAATCGGCGTCGCCGGTTATTACGCCACCCAAATGTCCGGCGACCAGCGCGACGGATTGCCGATTCCCGGGGGCAACAAGTTCGGTTCCGCTGCGATCGGCCCCGTGATCGCCTACACGATTCCCGAATGGAAAAGCAGCGTCAAATTCAAATTGCAGTTGCCGCTGTATGCCCGCAACTCGATGACGCAAACCGTGGGGTATCTGGTCTTTTCCAAAGCCTTCAACTGATACGTCCGGCAGCGCGTGGGGAATCCCAGTGAGACACCCAGGCGCCGCTCGCACTGCCTCAAATGCGGAGATCCGCCATGAACGAAAATCAGCGGCACGGCACACTAGCGTCATCTACGCCGTCACCTTCCAGCCTTATTGACGACACTGCCAACGATCAGGCGTCAGTCGCTCAAATCTCACCTTCGCCCCCGCCACAGAGCGAGGGACACCGCATTGGTGGCCTTCGCATCACCCTGATGTTGCTCGGTGTGATGATTGCGTTACCCGCTTTCACGATGGGCGCCAATCTGAGTCATGCGCTTGGCGTCGTCGGCGGCATTCGGGCCAGTCTCCTCGGAGGGGCGATTCTGGCCGCCGTCGCCTTGCCCGCTGCAATCGCCGGCGCGCGCAGCCGACGCACAAGCTATGAGTTAATTCAGCAAGCATTCGGTCAGACCGGCGGGAAAGTCGTGAACGTGGTGATTGTGGTGGCGATTCTCGGATGGTTTGGCGTCATTGCCATGATGTTCGGACAAGCGATGCTCCCGATGCTGCTACCTGTCATGCCATCCGTGTCCACCGCCTGGGTGGCATTCGCCGGTTGCCTGTTGATGACCCTGGTCAGCGCTATCGGCTTTCGGGCGCTGGATATCCTCAGCCTGCTCGCGTCGCCATTCAAGATCGCTGTGCTTGTCTGGACCGCCGTCGTAGCCATGCACCGCATGTCGTGGCACGAGGTGCTCAGAATGCAGGCAAGCCACGACTTCTCCGTGATGACCGGTATATCGATGGTGGTAGGCGGTCTGGTCGGCGGTGCGATGCTGGCGCCCGACATCACCCGATTCGCGCGCACGTCCACACAGGCGGCGATCGCCTGCGTTCTCGGTTATGGTCTATTCTTTCCTTTAGTGCTGACGCTCGCCGGTATTCCGAGCGTGGCCGCGGGGCAGACCGATCTTGTGGTCGTGATGCTGGCCCTCGGGCTGGGCCTTCCCGCCATGCTCTCCGTAGTGCTGATTGCGGTAACGACGAATGCTTTCAATTTGTATGCGTCGTCTTTAATCCTGGTCACTACGGTTCCGGGCAGGTCGCGCTGGAAGCTATCGCTGATTGCCGCAGCCATCGGAACCGTTGCGGGGCTGGCGGGCATCAGCGAGCGAGTCATTCCGTATCTGATCGTCATGAGTATCTCGATTCCTCCGATTGCCGGTGTCTACCTCACCCATCATTACCTGACGTGCGGATGGCGCGTCTATCGCGCGCCTGCGTCACCGCCCGCGTGGCGAGGGGCGGCATTCGTGGCTTGGGGCGTGGGCAGCGGCGTTGCGTGGGCAGGTCATGTGAGCGGGTGGACGATGACGGGCATTGCGCCGCTTGACGCGCTGTTCGCGTCATGTGCGCTGTACGTCACCTATCTCGTGATTCGACGATATGTCGGGATGCGTCGGAGCGCTTCTCAAGTTCCATGCGAGAACCTCTGATGCAAACGGTCGCAACCGCCTCGTTATCGCCAAAGTTCAAGGCGCTCGTACGCACCGACACCGCCGTCAGGCGAACACGATTGCTCGAACGCGTCACCCATGGAGTCCCCACGCAGGCGAAAGCCTGCGCTGTCGTCGCGCCGGCAGGATTTGGCAAGACGACATTGCTCGCGCAACTCGGCGAGCATCTGGCGAGCACCGGCGAGATCGTCGTCTGGTTCAATTGCGACGAGCAGGATCGATCTGCAAACGCCTTCATGAACTCACTCACCCAGGCGTGTCGCGTTTGGCAAGTGCCGGGGAGTGCGACGTCGGGGGGAATGGTGCTGACAGCCATCGGCGCAGACGACGCGGAGCGTAGCCCCGTATCGGTCATCATAGACGAATTCGAGCGCGCAGTATCGCCCGAGACGTGCGCGTTGCTGGAACAGATCATCGTGAGTCTCGCGCCGCACGTCAGCGTATTCGTCGGCTGCCGGGAGACCGGGACGCTCGATATCATGCGTCTGGCCTTGCAAGGCACGGTGCGTTTGGTAGATGCAAGAGAGTTGAAGTTCAATCACGATGAAACACGTTCCCTTTTCGGCGACGAACTCAACCCGACGCTGTGTCGTCAAGTTGTCGAAACGTGCGATGGGTGGGCCGTCATGCTGCAACTCGTCCGGTTGAGTCTGCCACACGTCGACACCACGCACTGGCTGAACGACGCATCCCGGCTAGTCCCCGCGCGGCAGGCGTTCGACTACATGGCCAATGAAGTCTGGCGACTCGTACCTGCTCGACTACGGGACTTTCTGGAAGCTACCATCGTGTTGTCCGACATCGACCCATCGAGTGCCGATGCGCTTGTGGGGCGCAACGACAGCGCGGGCACGATTGCGTGTCTGCGCGACCTGCATCCGCTTGTCAATGTGGACGAATATGCGCTCCAGGCGCGTGTTCATCCGCAACTGCGCGATTTCATTCGTCACACGATACAGTGCCGCGACGCGACCGCTGTGTCCCGCATGCATATCCGTGCCAGCGCATATTTCGAATCGAAAGGACTCTTGTTCGACGCCATCGCACATGCGTTGCGAGCCGATCGACCGTCGCTGGCTTGCCGCATTGTGGATCGTGCCGGTGGATTCCGCGTCGGGGTGTCTCACGGGATGTGGTTCGTCGCCAGTTTGCTGGAGATATTCCCGGCGCAGGTAATCGATGCCAACGTTCGATTGCGCCTCATGGCGATATGTCTCGACGTCGTGGAGAACAACGGCTTGGAAAATGCGGCGTTGCTCGATGGCATCGAAGCCGATTTGCGCGAGCAGGGGCTGGCCGACGACACGCACCCGGCGTGGATCGATCTGCGTTATGCTCGCGCCGTATTGGCGTTGGGACTGGGCGAGCGGAGCCTCGTGTTTTCGCCTTGGGAGATGCTCGACACATTAAAAGACGAGGCTCAACGTCGCGTGCATATGGACCCGCGATTGTTGGGAATCGTACAGATCGTGGCGTTGTTACATGTGCAGCGATGTCTCAGCGTTGATGTTTCACGGGCGCGCACGGCGGCGCTCGCGAAACTGAATGCCCGATTTCGTTTCGAGGCCAACACCGTCTGGCAACCATTGTACGAAGCGCAGAATGCATTTCACGGCGGGCAGTTCGCCATCGCCGAACTGCATTTGGCCGACATGCTGCGAAAGGAGTTCGAAGTGTTGCGCTCGAAACAGAGCGCCTTCGGACAAATGGCCTATGCTTTGCTCGGGCGCTTGCATTATGTGCGGGGCAACGTCGAAGAAGCGCTAGCTTGTTTCGGACAGATGCCTACGACCGGTCAGTCGCCGTTTCTTGAAGTCGCCGAAGGCGGCGTCATCTGCCGCGCATTTTGCGAGATGGCGTCGGGCAATCCGGACGGCGCGCTGCATGTCCTTGACAGTGCCCGAGTGGAAGCCGCCGAGCAGGGCCGCGAAACATGCCTGCTGCTCATCGATGCTACCCGAGTGGAGATTTACAGCCGACTGGGCGATATGGCGTCTGCGCAGGCGTTGTTCGACCGGATGACGATTATGCTGTGCTCGCTGTCGGCTAAGGTCGAATACTCGCCCGACAGACTCTGGTTGTCGCCGGACGTGCCGTGGTGCATCACGTTTTCGCTGGCGCGTGCCCGATGCTATCTCCATATGGCCTCGGGCGATTATGAGACGGCCTCAGCGATGGCGCGGGCACTGGCGCAGGCGGCCACTGCCGAGCAGCGTGTCGTGGCTCAAGTGACAGGCGAGGCCATGCAGGCACAGGCGCTCTACTGTTTGGGGCGACACGCTCAGGCCAGCGCCTTGTTGTGCGACGCCCTCGATCGATGCGATCCGATGCCGCCCGCTCAGGTCTTTCTGGAGCATGCGCCGGCGCTGATCGGTGAACTCTGGGCGCTTCGGTCGGCGGGGCAGGCGAAGGCGTCTGCCGCCGAGACGGTGCTTCGCGTCTGGGAACGGGAACTGGGACATCACATGGCCTCGCTCGGTGTGTTGTCGCGGCGCGAGTGCGATGTTCTCCTGCACCTCGCCGGCGATCGTGCAACGAAGCAAATTGCTCGCGATCTGTCACTGTCGCCGGAGACCGTCAAGTTCCACCTGAAAGCCATCTACGGAAAGTTGCAGGTGGGAAGCCGGGAGGACGCCGTCAGCGAGATCTGGCGGCGCGTCCAGCAGCGTCAATGTTGTGGAGTATCACGTGGCATCGACGGTGGCCAGGACAGTGTCGTCGATGCCCGGCGCCGATGACAGTGCCCGGACGAGGCGCTCACTGCACGACACGAAGCCGAAGACGGTGCGTACGTTGTACAGCGCAGCCTCAGTGCAGAAGTCGGGCGATGAGGTCGCGACACAGTCTTCAAGCAACATCGCGTCGTAACCCAGAAACGTCGCATCCATTAGTGTCGCCAATACGCATTGATCGACGTTCACTCCAGCAAAGATCAGCGTATCGATGCCCAGGCGGCGCAGTATCGAGTCCAGCCCAGTGTCGGGGAAGCCGCTGATCCGGAATTTATCGATGTGGATGTCGTCCGCGGCTTGCTCAAGTTCGTCCACGATGCGGGCCCCCCAACTGCCTTTCTCGAGCACGCGACTCCCGAGCGCTTCCTGCGCAAAGGGGTTCATCTTCTGTGCGCAAGACAGCCCGATGCCTTCTCCCATGAGGTCGAAGGGTAAGCGAACGGCAGCCGGAACATTCAGCAAGTCGGGACGATTCCCCCAGTTCAACCAGATCACAGGCATTGCGGCATCGCGCATGGCGGCGCTGACGCGGTTGATGGGGGCGATGGGTTTGCGCATCGGTTCGACCGGCGCGCCGACGGAGTGCAACCATCCGCCCGGCGTACAAAAATCGTTCTGCATATCGATGACGACGAGCGCTGTCTTGCGCGCATCGAACTGCACGGCGAGCGTATCGGTCTGCACTCGCACCGCCCGGGGCGGAAGTGTCGGGCGTGTCGCGTCGATGCCGTGAGCGCCAATCCTGTATCGGTCGCGTCGCGCACCGAGCGAGCGATCTGAGGTGACCGAGGTCACGGCGTTGCCACCATCGTCCAGGGGCGTTTCGCGGGATGGGGAGATCGCTGTCGTCTGCGGCATAAGGGGACTCCTGAGGCGCGGCTCTCGTCTATCGATAGCCTTCCGACATGGTATGGCGGGAGACGTCCGACGATGGGGCTGCGAGAGGGGGGAGGACCTTTTCGATTGGGGGGGGGGCGAGAAGGTGGGCGTCCGGTGCGTCACCTTACCTACCCGATAGTGACTCCGATGCCCCCCGTCGAGAAATATGACGCATCGCCGAACTTGGGAATATGCCTGACGAACCTATTCCAACAGCCAGAACGATAAACCGGAGAACCGTCATGGTGGTCGACGACGACCTCGATAACGCATCAGCGATCATTGCGTCCCTGTACCAGGCGTGGGTCGATGCCCTGCGCACGCACACCTTCACCTGGCTTGACGAACATCTCGCCGAAGATTTCGAGTTCACCGCTCGCCCTTATCCGGGCCTGCGTCTGGACAAGGCGGGTTTCATCGAGGCGGACAAGAAGATGCAAACGGCCGACATCCGTTTCATTGCCGTGCGTGCTCAACGCGTCGGCGACACTGTGCTGTCGCTGGCCGTTGCCGATGTCGCCGAAACCTTTGCGGGTGATCTGGGGGCCCACATGCCGAGTCTGGAGTCGATGCATGGGCTACTGGGGAAAAATCGACTGGCCTATGCGTCGGCCTGGCGCAATGTTGCAGATACGTGGGTATGCTTTCATCACCACATGATCGGTCCGGTCGGCGCGCAGCATGAAACATCGAAAAACCCAAGATAAAGGAGAGAGACGATGAATCACTTGTCGCAATGGAATCACCCGGAAGATTTGCACGATATCCGGCAAGCGTTCGATGCCTGGGCCGACGCCGTTATCGCAGGGGATCGCGCGCGGATCGAACCATTTCATGACGATGGTTTTTTGGTCACATTGCCTGATGGGACCTTGCTCGACAAGGCTGGCCACATCAAGCTTGAACTGGAAGCACAGATGCGTGTCATGCAGACAAAGGCATTGCGAACGCGACGTCTCGGCGACGTTGTGCTCGTGTGGGCGACGCGTCATCTCGAAGGGACATCCGCGCCCGCGGTAGACGGCACTCAACTCGCCGAGGGATGGGTGCCGGATGCGACGATGCAGGCCGGTTTTCAACAGGCTGACTTTTCCGTCTGGCGTCGCGGCGAAGCGGGGAAATTGCAGTGTCTGGCGTTCGAGCTGACGATGCTGGCCTGAACATCCCCCGCTCAAGACCCCACATAAAGATGATCCACATACGAGCGCAGCGTCGCCATGATGCTTGGCGCGACGATGCGTGAGGTGCGTGGATTGTCCGACGGGATGTTGCGGCTCTCGAGCGTCAGGTCGGCGTCGTCTGCGCGCACTTCGATGTGCTGGACGGCACCTCGCACGTTGGGATCGACCCAGACTTCGATCTCGGTGGCGTCGAATCCTACGCCGGCCAGACTCAAAGTGATGCCAACGTTGAAGTGGCGGGGGAACGCTGCCCCCGCTTCCCGGGCATTGCCCTGAAACACCAGAACCGGTGACGCCGGCGGTTGCGTGAAGTCGAAGCCTTTCTCTCGTACGTACGGTTCCTTCGCCAGCGATTCCGGACGGAACGTCGTCGTCAGCTTGATCGAATGAATGCACCCTTCCTTCATCGCACGCACGGCATCCAGTCCCGGCAATCCACCACTGGCCACGCGAATGCGGCCGCCATGCGTTTTCGCCAGATCCAGCAATTCCAGATTGTTCGGCAGCGCGGCAACGCTCACCGCAACGATCGTCTTGCCAGCGAGCAGGGTGGCCTTGGCGATCTCGGGGAAGGCATCCGCCGTCGCGCATTCGCAGACGATGTCGCAGCGCTCGACCAGTTCGCCCAGTCCCGTCACCGCAACGCCTTCGCCGCCAAGCGCCGCGAGCGTTTGCGTCGCCCGTGCTTTGTCGCGGGCATACACACCAGCGAGTTCGGCGTCGGGAATGTCGCGACGGAGCAATCGCTTTGCAATCTCCTGCCCGACACCGCCCAACCCCGCAATACCGATGCGGAGCGGCTTCCTGAGATTCGTCGTCATATGACTGGTTTTCCTGTGAAGAGGTGAGGCACGACGCTATGCGAAGCGTGCGATGGAAAACGGTTCGAGGTCGATGGACGTCGTGCGACCTGCGACCAGATCCGCGACGATTCGTCCGCTGGCGGCCCCCGCCGTCAATCCGACATGGCCGTGCCCGAAAGCATAGTAGGCGTTCGCCATGCGACTCGCGCGTCCCAGGACCGGCAGCGAGTCAGGCGTGCTCGGCCGGAAGCCGAGCCAGCGCCGCTCCGGCGCGACGGGCCGATGTTGCAGATGCGCGCCGATGCCCGGGTACATGCGTCCGAGTTGTCGAGCGAGCAAATCGCAACGACGCCAATCCGGTCCTCGCGCCAGCCCGGCAAACTCCACCGTTCCCGCACACCGCACGCGCCCGTCCATCGGTGTGACGAACATCTTCGCTTCCGACCACAGCGTGGGCGTGCTCGGTGCCACAGGCGCTTCAGGCACCTCGATGTGGTATCCGCGCTCGGTGTCGAGCAACACCTTGTCTCCAAGTCGCCGCGCGAGGGTCTTCGACCAGGCGCCTAGCGCGATGACAACGCCCTTGACCGGCATGGCGCCCGACGCCGTCACGACCGATGTCACGACCGAGCCGTCGGTCGTGAGCGTCCTGATTTCCGTGTCGACGATGCGCCCGCCGTGTGATGTGACGTGATGTCGGAGTCCCGCCAGAAACGCGCCAGGATCGCCGACATGTCCCGTCTCGGCAATGTATCGTCCGGCAACGAACTGGTCGGACAGATGCGGATCGCGTGCCCTCAGCGCGTGCCGGTCGAGCACCTCGACATGTACCCCGTTGCGCTCGCGCAGCGACATGGCAACGCCGTCGGCGCGAAAGCCCTCGGAGGTCGTATAAGCCACCGTGTGTCCGACCGGGCGGATGAGCGGTGACAACCCCGTCTCACGCGCCAGCGCGAGCGTCTCGTCGAGACTGCTGCCGAGCAATGCGCGCAACGCCGCCGCCTGTTGCTCGATGGCCTCGCGCCGACCGGACGCCGCAAAGCGCAGCAGCCACGGCAGCATGAACGGCAGGTATCCGGCGCGTAACACCAAAGGGCCTTCGCTATCGAACAGCCAGCGAGGCACGCGACGCATGACGTCGGGCGACGAATTCGGCACGATCGACGAACCGTTCAGGCAGCCGGCGTTGCCGTAAGACGCTGCGGCCTGCGCGTCGCCGCGGTCGATCACGAGCACGCGATGACCGTCCCGGAGCAGGTTCGCCGCGGTGCAAAGACCGATGATGCCGCCGCCGAGCACGGCGATCGGAAGGGTGTTGTCGGACATTTACCAAGTCTCTCTCAAACGGCCGTGCGAGCGTGCGCGAGGAGGTCCCTCGCGCCGCCCGCCGACCGTCGATGCGTTGTCAGCCGTCTGTACGATCAGAAGCGATGACGAATACCGATGTGCGTGTTGAGTTGCCGGTTGGTGGACGACGCCGGCAACTGCCCGATCTGGGCAACGTCGCTGCCCGCCGCCGTCCCGTAAATCAGCCACACATAAACATCGGTGCGCTTGGACAGGATGTAATCGGCAACGAGGTTGTACTGGCGATACTTCGGTCGCTTGCCGGTGCCACCGATACCGGCGTTCGTCAGGTCGACGGCCGCCGACAGGCGAATGTCGGGGCGCAGCATGTAGTCGCCCTGCAGCACGTAGGTGTTGAACTGGACGTTGTTACCCGCAGCGGCTTGTGTCAGTACCGAATGGGTCATGCCGCCGCGCACCGTGAGTTGACCGAACGCGTAGGCCGCGCCGACGGCGGCAATGTTCAGGGCGTTGGCCGACGGCAGATAAGCGCCGTAGGTGGCAATGCTGCTCGCGCCCGTGCTGTTGTACCAGACGGCATACGGATTGTGTACCGACGTATACGCCGCACCGGCAGACAGCGGGCCGTTGCTGTAGTTCACGCCCGCACCCCAGGCGCTGTTCGTGCCCATCTGCCCGGCCACGCCTCCGAACGCGTACATCGTCGAGAACGACAAGCCCTTGTAGTTCAGACTCTTGAACTTGACCGAGTTGTTGGTCGCGTAATCGTTGCCGGTATTGTCCAGATCGAACATCGGCGACGAGCCGCGCCCGTTCGCCAGAATCGTGCCCAGATTGTCCACGATCGGATCGTACTGACGACCGACGGTGATCACACCGTAGGGCGTGCCGACCCCCACATACGCCTGACGCCCGAACTCACGGCCGTTCTGGCCGAGATTGCCCGTCATGGCGTCGAAACCGTTTTCCAGCCGGAAGATCGCCTGATAGCCGCCGCCGAGATCCTCGTTGCCGAGAAAGCCCCAGCGCGAACCGTCCCATGCGCCGCTGCGGGCGCGCGTCGTCGACGCACCGCCGGCATTGTTGATGTACGACACCCCCGCATCGATCTCGCCGTAGATCGAGACCGACCCTTGAGAACTTTGCGCAAACACCGCCCCCGACATCAACGCCAAGGTTGATGCGATCACATGCTTTTTCATTTGTAATCCTAATTAATTTGCGTGCTTAACGTTGATGTTGACCCTGTGTTTCGGAAAAACGGGGGTCGGGGTTAGGAGGCTATGAGGCTACGAGGCGAAGCGCTCCAGGAACGACATGATGCGAGGATTGTCACGTCGGCCGAAGATATCTTCCGGTGCGCCCGAGCCGGCGATCTTGCCGGCGTCCATGAAGCAGACGCGATCGGAAATTTCGCGGGCGAACGCCATCTCGTGGGTGACGAGAATCATGGTCATGCCGTCTTTCGCCAGTCCGGCCATCACCTGCAACACTTCCCCGACGAGTTCGGGGTCGAGTGCCGACGTGGCTTCGTCGAACAGCATGGCTTTGGGCTCCATGGCGAGCGCGCGGGCGATGGCCACCCGCTGACGTTGCCCGCCCGACAGGCGATGGGGGTACTGATCGGCCTTGCCGGCGAGGCCCACGCGAGAGAGCAGGCTCATGGCGAGATCCTTGGCCTCCGCACGCTTCATCTTCTTGATGTGGATGGGGCCTTCGGTAACGTTCTCCAGCACGGTCTTGTGCGGATACAGGTTGAAGTGCTGGAACACCATGCCGAGATCGCGTCGCAGCATGGCCGACGCGCGTTGACCGACATGTCCGGCGCGACCGATCTTCTGGCCGAAGTCGAACGCGTGCGGCCCGACGTTGAGTGTGCCGGCATCCGGAATTTCAAGTAGATTCAGGCAGCGCAACAACGTCGACTTGCCCGATCCGCTGGGGCCGATCAGCGAGACGACCTGCCCCTTCTTGACATCCAGATCGATGCCTTCCAGAACGACGTGTTCGCCAAACGTCTTCCCGATGCCCTTGACGGCAATCATTTGCTCGGCAGCCATCTTCATGCTTTTGCACCTCCCACACGACGCTCCACGTACTCGGCAAAGCTGGTAATCGGAAACAGAACGACCAGATACAGCACGGCAATCGCCGTATAAACCTCAAGCGGACGATACGTGGCCGCCGTGATGACGCTGCCCTGATACACCAGATCCGCCACGGTGATCGTTGAGACGAGCGACGTGTTCTTCAACTGCATGACCGTCTGGTTGATGAACGACGGAATCATCAGGCGCACCGCCTGGGGCAACACGATTCGCCGGAACACCATCGTCGGCAGCATCCCGGTCGCCTTGCCGGCTTCCCATTGCCCGCGATCGACGGCGGCGATACCGCCACGGAAGATCTCGGCATAGAAGGCGCCGGTGTAAAGACTCAGCGTCAGGAAAGACGCCATCTGCGGCGACAACGTCGTGCCGGTCAGCACCGGCAGGGCGTAATACATCCAGATCAGTTGCACCAGCAGCGGCGTGCAGCGAAAGATCTCGATGTAAAGGCGAAACGGCGCGGCCAGTGCCTTGGGCGCAAACGAGCGCGCGCATCCTGCAATCAGCCCGATCGCCAGTCCGGCGGCCACGGTCGTCACGGTATAGAGCAGCGTGAGCCAGAGGCCGCTCACGAAGAGCGAGCGGTACTGCCAGATGATGGAGAAGTCCCAGCTGTAACCCATGACGTCGACTCAGAAATGCACTTCGGGTGGGATGTTGCCCGGATTGATACCGGCATTTGCGAGTGCAGCGAGCAGCCATTCGCGGGTCGTGCCGAGCGTGCGGCTGTAGTCGGCCCACGTGCTGAGGAAGTCGCGCCAGCGCTTGTCCGGCTCGGTGCGAACGCCCATGTTCACCGGCATGGTCAGTTCGGGCTTCGGAATCGACAGATCGCCCAGTTGCGGATTCTTCTTGAGGGCATTGATCGCCAGCATGGTCAGCACGACCACGTAGTCGGCTCGCCCGCTGGTCAGCGCCAGGAAGGCCAGATCGCGATTCTTGAAACCGAGGATCGACGACTTCGGAAGGTAGCGGCGGGCGATCGTTTCGTGGGTCGTGCCCAGATCCACGGCGATGCGGATGTTCGGCTTGTTGATGTCTTCCCACTTCGCCACCTTCGCCACGCCCTTGCGGCCGATGACGGTGAACGAGTGGACGAAGATCGGCGTGGTGAAGTCGATCGACAAGGCGCGCTGCGGCGTGGGGTTCAGGGCGAAGGCGATATCGACCTTGCCGGATTGCAGATCGAGCACGGAGTTGCCGTACGTCGATTCGACCTCGACGACACTTGCGCCGAAGTTCGAGGCGATGTCCTTCGCCATGTCGATGCAGGCGCCAGACCAGACGTTCGAGACGATGTCCTTGTGGAAGTACGGCTCCTCACCCGCAAACGCGGCAATGCGCAGCACCTTGGATTGCTTCACGCGATCGAACGTCGATTGCCCGGCAGTCGCCTGCGCTGCCGCCGGCGTTGCAACCGTAGCAGCGGCTGCGGCCCCGATACCGGCAACCACCGAGTGGCGCAGAATTTCGCGTCTGTTCATCACTTACCCCTGTCTGTTGGTTGGGTTGATCTTCGCTGGCTTAACGAAGGTTGCACTTCGTGATCCATTCGACGAAGTGGATTCTTGGACCGACAAAATAAAAGTGCAACTTTTTCTAATAAAGGTTAACCCTGTGTCTCATTGGGTTGCACTTATGATTTTGTTTGGGCAGCATTTCGGGCATCTGCGACGCTTTCGGCCCGAATTCTCAAGGCGAAAGGTTGCACCTTTCCTTTCCCACCTGGTGTGATACCTGAGGCGATGATGAGCAACGATAACAAGGCCGATGCGTACTATTCGGCAAAAGCAGTCGACCAATCCTATATCCCGGTCATCGACATCTCTGCGCTGGTGAGCGGCGACGAGAGCGCGGTTGCAACGGTTGCAACCCAGGTCATGGAGGCCTCCCAGCGCATCGGCTTCTTCTACGTGAAGGGGCATGGCATCTCGCCCGACGTGACGAACCGGGCGACGGCGGCGATGCGCGAGTACTTCTCGCTGCCGTCGCAGACCAAGGCGCATTGCCCGGTGAACAAGAGCCAGCGTGGCTGGATGGCTACCGGCGTGGCACGTCTGGAGGGCTCCAAGACGCACGACCTGAAGGAAATCTTCTTCTGGGGGCCGGAGCAGTGGTCGGCGCGTCTTGAACAGCAGAAGGAGACCGACTCGCTGATTGCGGACAACGTCTGGCCGGACGCCGACTTTCCCAAGCTGCGTCAGGATCTGCTGCCGTACTACGACGCCACGATGAAGGTCGGTCATCGTCTGCTGGCGGCGATTGCGGTTGGTCTGGGCATGCCGGACGACTTTTTCGCCAAGCGCTACACGAGTCCGATGGCGCGCGGTCAACTCGTCTACTACCCGGTTTCCACGGCGTCGGATGAAGCCGAAGAGCGTTTCGGCTCGGCGCCGCACACCGACTTCGGCGTACTGACGCTCCTGTTGCAGGATCTCAACGGCGGGCTGCAAGTGCTGACGAAGGACGGCGAGTGGATCGAGGCGGCGCCGATCGAAGGAACGCTCGTGTGCAACATCGGCGATCTGCTCAATCGCTGGACGAACGAGAAGCTGAGTTCCAACCTGCACCGCGTGATCAACCGTTCGGGTAACGAACGACACTCGCTGGTCGTTTTCTTCGATCCGGACCCCGACGCCGTCGTGGACCCGGCCGACCTCGGATTTCCGGAAGGACATGACAAGTATCCGGCCGTGACGGCGTCCGAATACATCCACGGCAAGAACAAGAAGAATTTCACGCAATACAAGAACTGAGCGGTATCCCAGCCGGGGCGCGGGCGCATTTTGCCCGCGCCGGCAGCCCTCGGCGGCGTACAATGCCGCGAGGTTGCTCCGTTGGTGCCCGGGACGTCGATGCTCGTGAGTGCTGAGCAACAAATCGATCATGCCCATCACCCTCTGGAATCATGGCTAGCACCACGCTTGGCGTCAAAGTCGACGATCTGCTTCGTTCGCGCATCAAACATGCGGCAACGCGACTCGACCGAACCACTCACTGGCTCATCAAACAAGCGATTCTGGCTTACCTCGAAAACGTGGAAAGCCTTCCCCCGACGGGCGAGCTGTCGTTGCTCGAACGTGCGGAGTCCACGGATGCCGTCGACGCGTCCGGGGCAGCGGCCGACGACGCGGTGCCGCATCCCTTTCTCGAATTCGCGCAGAACGTTCAGCCCCAGTCGGTGCTGCGTGCCGCGATTACCTCGGCCTACCGGCGTCCCGAGCCGGAGTGCGTTCCCTTTCTGATCGGACAGGCCAGGCTGCCCGAAGCCATGGGCGCAGACGTCGATGCGCTGGCGGGCCAACTGATTCAGGCGATGCGTATCAAACACCCGGGCAGCGACATCGACGGCTTGCTCAAGGCGTTCGGGTTATCGAGTCAGGAAGGCGTGGCGCTGATGTGTCTGTCGGAGGCGCTGTTGCGCGTGCCGGACCGCACGACTCGCGACGCCCTGATTCGCGACAAGATCAGTAAGGGCGACTGGTGGTCGCATCTGGGGCAGGGGCGCTCGATCTTCGTGAACGCGGCGACCTGGGGCCTGATGATTACCGGCAAGCTCGTCCCCACGAACAGCGAAGTCGGCCTGTCGTCGGCGCTCACCCGGTTGATCGGCAAGGGCGGTGATCCGTTGATTCGCAAGGGCGTGGACATGGCCATGCGTCTCATGGGCGAACGGTTCGTGACCGGCGAGAACATTTCCGAAGCGCTCGCCAACAGCGGGAAGTACGAAGCGCTCGGCTTCCGTTACACCTACGACATGCTCGGCGAGTCGGCCATGACCGAAGCCGATGCCCTGCGCCATTACGCTGCGTATGAACAGGCGATTCACGCCATCGGCAAAGCGGCGGGCGGGCGGGGCGTCTATGACGGCCCGGGCATTTCGATCAAGCTCTCGGCGTTGCATTCGCGATACTGCCGCGCGCAGTTCGAGCGCGTCGAGCGTGAGTTGCTGCCGCGCGTGCGTGCGCTTGCAGTGCTGGCGCGCCACTATGACATCGGGCTGAGCATCGACGCCGAAGAGTCCGACCGTCTCGAAATTTCTCTCGATTTGCTCGAAGCGCTGTGTTTCGATCCGGATTTGCAGGGGTGGGACGGCATCGGTTTCGCCTTGCAGGCCTATCAGAAGCGAAGCCCCTTCGTGGTCGATTACCTCGTCGATCTGGCTCGCCGCAGCGGGCGGCGGATCATGGTGCGGCTGGTCAAGGGGGCCTATTGGGATACGGAAATCAAGCGGGCGCAGGTCGACGGCCTCGAAGGCTATCCAGTCTTCACGCGCAAGATCTATTCCGACATGTCGTATCTTGCCTGCGCCAAGAAGTTGCTCGGTGCGCCCGATGCCGTCTATCCGCAGTTCGCCACGCACAACGCCTATCTCGTCTCCACGCTTTACCATCTCGCCGGTGAGGCGGCGACACCCGAACCCTACGAATTCCAGTGCGTTCACGGCGCCGGTGAAGCGCTTTACGAAGACGTGATCGGGGAGGGCAAGTTGAATCGGCCCTGCCGGATCTACGCGCCCGTGGGGACGCACGAGTCGTTGCTGGCGCATCTTGTCCGACGGTTGCTCGAAATGGAGCATGGCTCGCAGGCGTCGCTCGCCGACCGGGTCGCGGGCATCAACGAAGCGGCCGACGACGTCATCGTCAATGCGGTCAATGCAGCGTTGGACATTGCCCCGCTGGGCGCGCCCAACGAAAAGATCCCGCTACCGCGCGATATCTACGGGCCGGAGCGTGTGAATTCGACCGGCATCGATCTTTCCAACGAGCATCGTCTGGCGTCGTTGTCCGCCGCCTTGCTCGCCAGCACGAACGATCGCTGGCGCGCCGCCCCGATGTTGCAGAGCGACGAAGGGGTTGCCGCCGGTCAGACCGAGCGTGAGGTGCGCAATCCGGCGGATCGTCGGGATGTCGTAGGCAAGGTGGTCGACGCGACCCCCGAGCACGTGTCGATGGCGCTGAAGTACGCTCTGGCGACGGCCCCCATCTGGCAGGCGACGCCTGTCGATGCGCGTGCGGCATGCCTCACGCGCGCGGCCGCGCTGCTCGAAGCGCAGACCCCCAACCTGCTGGGACTGATCGTGCGCGAGGCCGGCAAGTCCGTGCCGAATGCCATCGCCGAGGTGTGTGAAGCCGTCGACTACCTGCGCTACTACGCAGCCGAAATCCTGCGCGAGTTTTCCAACGACACGCACCGCCCGCTGGGGCCGGTGGTCTGCATCAGTCCGTGGAATTCTCCGCTCGCCACTTTCCTCGGACAGGTATCGGCGGCGCTGTCTGCGGGCAATACCGTCATTGCCAAGCCGGCGGAGCAAACGTCGATCATTGCGGCACAGGCCGTGCGTATCCTTCGGGCGGCGGGCGTGCCTGCGGGGGCAGTGCAACTGCTGCCGGGCGATGGCCCGACGATCGGCGCCGCGCTCGTCGCTGAGCTCCGAACGCGTGCCGTCATGTTTACCGGGTCGACGGAAGTCGCCCGGACGATCAACCTCCGCCTGTCGAAGCGGCTCGATGTCGATGGCAAACCGATTCCGCTGATTGCCGAAGCGGGCGGTCAGAACGCGATGATCGTCGACTCGTCGGCTCAGGTGACGCAGGTCGTCGCCGACGCCATGCAGTCGGCCTTCGATTCGGCCGGGCAGCGATGCGCCTCGTTGCGTGTGCTGTGTGTGCAGGACGACATCGCCGATCAGGTACTCGACATGCTCAAGGGCGCCATGCGCGAACTCGCCGTGGGCAATCCCGATCGTCTCTCGACGGATGTCGGCCCGGTCATCGATCACGAGTCGAAGCATGCGATCGAGACCCACATCGCGGCACTGCGCGACAAGGGACGCAAGGTCGAGCAGGTGCCGCTGCCGACAAGCTGCGCGCAAGGCAGCTATGTGGCACCGGCGCTGATCGAGATCGACAACCTTGCTGAACTCAAGCGCGAAGTCTTCGGACCGGTGCTGCATTTCATGCGCTTCGAGCGCAGCGCACTGAACGCGCTGCTCGATCAGATTCACGCGTCGGGTTACGGACTGGCGCTGGGCATTCAGACGAGAATCGACGAGACGATTGCGCACGTCGTCAAACACGCCCGCGTGGGCAACCTCTATGTGAACCGCAACATCGTGGGCGCCGTGGCCGGTGTACAGCCGTTCGGCGGCGAGGGACTGTCCGGCACGGGGCCCAAGGCGGGCGGCCCGCTGTATTTGCAGCGGCTGCTCTCGCGCTATCCGATGGGCTTGCCGAAGTCGCTGGCCGAGACGCTGGTGGTGTACGAAGCGGCGTCGCTCGATACGCCTGCGGCGGCGCTGAGCGCGTTGCGCGAATGGGCCATCGGGCAGAGCGATCCGCGCACGGCAGCGCGTACCGACGAGTATCTGCCCTATGCGCTGGCGGGCGCGACCGCCACCCTGCGCGGGCCGACCGGCGAACGTAACGTCTATACGCTGAGCCCGCGCGGCAACGTGCTGTGTGTGGCGGCAACCGCTTCCGGCGCGCGGGCGCAGTTCGCCGCTGTGCTCGCGACCGGCAACCATGCGATCTTCGAGGGAGCCTCCGGCGAGCATCTGGTGGCGAGCTTGCCGGAGTCGCTTGCCGTGCATGCCACGTTGCGTGCATCGCCCGCTTCGGAGGCATCGGAGGCAGACGACATTCAGGCGGTGCTGTTCGAAGGCGACGGCGATGAGCTGCTGTCGTTCGTGTCCGATCTGGCCAAACGCAAAGGGCCGATCATTCCAGTGCAGGGGATTCGTTCCCACGCGCTCGAGAGCGGCGCGGAAGACTATGTGCTCGAACGGCTGCTCGTCGAGCGCTCGATCAGCGTGAATCTCACCGCCGCAGGCGGCGAAGCGCAGCGAACGACGATTTAAGGTTTTTCTCCGCGTAAACCCCGATATCCGCCCCCCATACGGAGGCATACCCTTCGACTTCTCATAAAACAGAACGTCATTCTGTCTGGCAGAATGACCAGCAACACAATCCAAAGGAGGATTGAGATGTCGAGTTTGCCTGTCGGCGCGGTGTCAGCGTCGTCTGCCGCCCATGCAGGGCCGTCCGACGCAAGTCGGCAGATCAACGCGCGTATCGACCGGTTGCCGGCGACGCGCTCCATTTGGACGCTCATCCTGCTCATCGCCATCGGTGGCTGGTTCGAGTTCTACGACCTGTTCTTCACCGCGTACGTCGGCCCCGGCCTCGTCAAGAGCGGTCTCTATTCCACGACGACGGCGTCGTTCTTCGGCGTGTCGGGACTGGGTGCTTTCGTCGCGGCCTCGTTCGCGGGGCTGTTCATCGGCACGTTCTTCCTGACGGGACTCGCCGATCGCTACGGACGTCGCACGATCTTCACCGTGTCACTCCTCTGGTATTCCATCGCCACGCTCGTCATGGCGTTCCAGACCACGGCGCCGATGATCAACCTGTGGCGTCTGATCGCCGGCATCGGCGTGGGCGTCGAACTGGTCACCATCGACACTTACGTCAGCGAGCTTGCGCCGAAGCACCTGCGCGGGCGCGCCTTCGCCTTCATGCACCTGATCCAGTACCTTGCGGTGCCGGCCGTGGCGCTGCTTTCCTGGTGGCTCGTGCCGCAGCAGGTCTTCGGTATGGACGGCTGGCGTACCGTGGTCATCATCGGCGCGCTCGGTGCGCTGGTCGTCTGGGCGATTCGCCGCCGCGTGCCGGAAAGCCCGCGCTGGCTTGCGCAGCAAGGCCGCACTGCCGAGGCCGAAGCGATCGTCAAGGATCTCGAAGCGCGCGTGCAACGTGAGTCGGGCCGCGCACTGCCGCCGCCGGTGCTCAGCGTCGAACCCGCCGCCACGAAGGCGAGGTTCCGCGAAATCTGGCAGAAGCCGTATCGCCGTCGCGCCATCACGCTACTGGTGTTCAACCTGTTTCAGGCCATCGGCTTCTACGGTTTTGCCTCCTGGGTGCCGACGCTGCTCGTGTCCAAAGGCATCACGATCACGCACAGCCTGATGTACTCGTTCGTGATCGCCATCTCGAACCCGTTCGGTCCGCTCATCGGCATGGCTATCGCCGATCGCATCGAGCGTAAGACGCTTGTCGTGCTGTCCGCGCTCGGTATTGCGGTGTTCGGTTCGTTGTTCGCAGTGCAGTCGTCGCCCGCCATGCTGATGATTCTCGGCGTTGCGATCACCCTGTGCGGCACGCTCCTGTCCGTCGGGTATCACGCCTATCAGACCGAACTGTTCCCCACGCGCATTCGTGCCCGTGCCGTGGGCTTCGTGTACTCGATGTCGCGTCTGTCGGCGATGTTCTCGGGCTTCATGATCGCCTTTGCACTGCGCCATTTCGACGTGACCGGCGTGTTCGCACTGATCACGTTCGCGATGGTCATGGTGATGGCATCGATCGGCCTGTTCGGCCCGCGCACCAATCAGCGCACGCTCGACGAAATCTCTCACTGAGGCGCTCGCCCTGACACCGGATCCCGGATCAGGGCGCATCACCGCCTCAATTCATGCAACCGCACACGCAACATCAGGAGCCAACGATGGCATTGCCGCTCGCCGGGGTGAAAGTCCTCGATCTCTCCAACGTTCTCGCCGGACCGTTCTGCGCCTACCAACTGGCGTTGATGGGCGCCGACGTGACCAAGGTCGAAAACCCTGACGGGGGCGATCTCGCACGTCGGCTGGGCGCCGACAAGGACGCGGCGGCGCGTCAGATGGGCGCTTCGTTCGTGGCCGTCAACGCCGGTAAACGTTCGCTCACGCTGAACCTGAAGGACCCGCGCGGTAAAGCCATCCTGAAGGATCTCGTGGCGTCGAGCGACGTGCTCGTCGAGAACTTCCGCCCCGGTGTCATGACGCGTCTCGGTCTCGACTTCGACGCCCTGCGCGAAGTGAATCCGCGTCTGGTCTACTGCGCGATTTCGGGTTTTGGTGCGGATGGCGAACTGTCGTCGCGCCCTGCCTACGATCAGATCATTCAGGGCATTTCCGGCGTGATGAGCGTGACGGGAGATGCGCAAAGCGCACCGCTGCGCGTGGGCTATCCGGTCTCGGATACCGTTGGCGGGCTGACGGCGGCATTCGCCATCTGCGCCGCATTGCTCGATGCGCGCACGACCGGTCAGGGACGCATGCTCGACGTCTCCATGCTCGAAGCCACGCTCGCGACGATGGGCTGGGTCGTGTCGAACTATCTCAACGCGGGTGTCGCGCCGGTGCCGATGGGCAACGAAAATTTCACCGCGGCGCCGTCCGGCACCTTCCGTACGGGAGACGGACTGCTCAACATCGCCGCGAACGAAACGCGTCAGTTCGTCAGCTTGTGCGCGCTGATCGGACGCCCCGATATCGCCGACGATCCCCGCTTCGCGCAACGCGACACGCGCAAGCAGAATCGTCACGCCCTCAAGGCGGAGATCGAAGCCGCGCTCGCGCAGGACAGCGCCGCGAACTGGGAGACGAAGCTCGTGGCGAGCGGCGTGCCTGCCGGGCGGGTGATGTCGGTGCCCGACGTGCTCGCGCATCCGCATCTCGCCTCGCGTGAGTTCGTGCGCGAGCTGAGCGTGCCGGGCGAGGCGCAGCCGCAACGCGTCACGCGCGCGGGCTTCCGTCTGTCGGACGGCGACGCCGCGCCGGGCGCGCCTGCGCCGTCGCTCGGCGCCGATACGCAGGCGCTGCTCGCGGGCCTCGGATACGACGATGTTGCCATCGAACGACTGCGCGCCGATGGCGTGATCTGACCGATGCACGTTTCCTTAGTCATGAAGACTCAGTCATGCGGACTCACTCATGACGACTTACTACAGCACGCTCACCGCGTGAACCGACCATGAACCCCACTCTCGATGCTGCGGCGCTGTGCGCCGACTACTGGAGCACGTCGATCATCGATATCCATCCGGGATCGATCAACGTGCGCGGCTATCCGATTCAGGACCTGATCGGCAACGTCAGCTTCCCGCAGATGATCTGGCTGATGCTGCGCGGTGACTTGCCGACGGACGCGCAGGCGCGTCTGCTCGAAGCGGCGCTGGTCGCCTCCGTCGATCATGGACCGCACGCGCCGTCCATTGCGATCTCGCGGATCGCCACGAGCTGCGGCTTACCGCTGAACGGCGCGATGGCGTCGGCCATCAACGCGCTGGACGACGTGCACGGCGGCGCCGGGCAACAGGCAGTGGAGCTGTATCAGGACATCGCGCAGCGCCTCGCCGCATCGCCGTCCGGGGTGCCGGATATGGCGGCTGCGGTCGCCGAAGGTATTGCGGCGTTCAATGAAGCGCACGGGAAGTATCTGCCGGGCTTCGGGCATCGCTTCCATCCGGTGGACCCGCGTGCGACCCGGCTGCTGGCGATGGTCGATCAGGCAGCGGAACAAGGTGTGATCGAAGGCCATTACGCCGCCATTGCACGGGGCATCGAAGCGCATCTCAAGGCGCGCAAGCAAAAGCCGGTGCCGATGAACATCGACGGCATCACGGCCGTGATCTACGCCGAGTTGGGATTTGCGCCCGAGTTGGCGCGAGGGGTGTTCTGTCTGTCGCGTGCCGTGGGCATTCTGGCGCACGCGTGGGAGCAGCGCGGACGCGGGGAGCGCAACAAAGGCCCGCTGCCGCGTCAACTGCCTTACCGCTATACCGGCGAGCCGGAGCGCTCGTTTCCCTGAGTCGGAGACGTCAGGGACGTAAGACGCACAAGACGCTCAAGACGCCTGAGACGTTTGAAACGCGCGCCACGCGGCGCGCACGCTTCGCGAGTCGCCACCGAGTCCGTCGGTGGCGCGCGCAGCGCACGAGAACAGATCGGGCAGATGACGCTCGATGAACGCGCGGTCGATGCGCGAGCTGGGGCCTGCCAGCGTCATCACGCCGCGCAGCGCCTGACGCACGCCGAACACAGGCATCGACACCCCCGCCGTATCGCGCTCGCGATCACCCATCGATACGCTGTACCCGTCTGCACGAATACGGTCGTAAGCGTCACCCTGTTGCCCGCCGAACGCGAGCAACGCGAGGCCACCCGAGCCGTGTTCCAGCGGCAATACGTCGCCCTCCCGAACGTGGAACCGCACCGCATGCGTCGAATCGACGCGGTGCAGACACACGCGCACGGCGTCGTCACGCACGTAAAACGACACGCTCTCGCCGCTCACGTCTGCCAATTCCCGCATCAACGGCAGCACGATGTCGCCGAGGTTCAGGCTGCGCTGATACAGCGCGCCGAGCATGAACGTGGCCGGGCCGAGCTGATAGCGGCCGTCGTCGAGCCGCACGAGCATGCGGTGCTGGATCAGCGCACCGGCCAGTCGCAGCAACGTGCTTTTGTACAGTCCGGTGCGGGCGGCCAGCTCGGCGAGCGTGAGGGCATCGTCGTCGGGTTTGAACGCGAACAGGATGGCGCAGGCGCGGTCGATGACGGCAACGCCGGAGCTATCTTTCGGTTCAGGGGTAACGTCGGACATCGGGTAGGCAGGCGCAAGATTGCGGCAATCGATCAAAACGTCGAGTGTATGCCATGTCGAAGCGCTGGCGCGAAATCCCATACGTTGCCATCAGGCGAATCCCGATCGCCCGCGTCGCGCGCAGAAAGCGAAAGCTGGCGGACAGCATCGCAAAATGAACCGTCGAATGCGTTCCATTCTGGAATCTCCCTTCACTCGATGGAGATCCATCATGATTCATCTCAACTCGACCACGCCGCTCACGATGGGCGTAGACCATGCGACGACCGTACCGGCGGGCTCAACGGCCGGCGTTCTGCCCGAAATCGCATCGACCTTTTCGTCTGCACGCCAGGCGCCTGTCATGAGCACTAACGCGCCAGCTCGACTATCGGTGGGTCTTGGGGGGACGCGCGGCTGCCGCATCTCGATGGAAATGTTGCCAACCGGCGTTCTGCAACTCTCGATCAAATTTCCGGCGTCCCTTCAGACGGTCGCACCGCTCTCGCACCAGCAAAGCGCTATGGGCGTGGTTGCGGGGGAGCCGGGCAGCGATGGCACGCTGTTGGGCGGTTCGCATCGCGATCCCAATGGGCTTGAAGCGTCCACCGCGGCCCCCTCGACGGTATCGCTTTCGGGACGTGGCGAACCCTGTCCCCAGGCAGGCGAGGACGACGGGCAAGTAGAAGAATCGATGGTGCAACAGACTCGCTCGATAATGTTGCGCAGTAAGTATCTCGATAAGTCGGCAAGAGACGAAGATTCAGACTCGACCTCGGGCGGTGAGTCGCAGCCGCCGAGGTGGAACACGTCGGCCGGACCGGACTCTGAGAGCGACGACTAGTCGTTCAGGTCGGCGAGGGGAATCGCTCAGCGGCGTAAAGCCTCTGGGCGACCCATGGGTGAGCATTGGCAAATTAGGATAATGTTGTCGATTCCCGACGACCCCCGTCCTGTTCGCCATGCTCACCGCACTCGCCATCGAAAACTACCGCTCCATCCAGTCCCTCGTGATGCCGCTCACGCGCCTGAACGTCATCAGCGGCGCGAACGGCAGCGGCAAGTCGAACCTTTATCGGGCGTTGCGGTTGCTGGCGAGTGCCGCGACCGAGGGTATCGTGGCCCCGCTGGCGCGTGAGGGCGGTCTGACGTCGGTCATGTGGGCCGGACCGGAAGAGATCACTCCCCGGATGCGACGCGGCGAGGTGCCGATACAAGGTGGGCCGCGCCGCAAGCGACCGCGGCTACGTCTCGGGTTCAGCAGCGAGACCTTCGGTTATGCCGTTTGCATGGGCATCTCCAATACCGAGAACACTGCGTTTTGGTCCGACCCGGAGTACAAGCGGGAAAGTATCTGGGTCGGAGATTTTCTACGGCCCGCCAGCACGCTCGTTGACCGCGACGGCTATCTCGTCAAACGAAAATCGGGGCGTGAATGGGTGAGCGTGACAGCCAGTCTTCCGCGTTACGAAAGCCTGTTCTCGCACATTGCCAACGACGACACGTGTCCAGAAGTCTTCACGGTGCGTGAGCGAATTCGCAACTGGCGGTTTTACGATCACTTCCGCACCGATGCGGATGCGCCCGCGCGAAGCCCGCAAATCGGCACGCGAACGCTCGCACTTCATCACGACGGGCGCGATCTGGCCGCCGCGTGGCAGACGATTCGTGAAATCGGCGATCGTGAAGCGCTCGACGACGCAGTCTCCGACGCGTTCCCCGGCGCGAGCGTGAGCATCGAGCTCGATGGTCGGAGCGGCTTTCTGTTGCGTTTCCAGCAGCACGGCTTGCTGCGCGAGTTGAGCGCCGCAGAGTTGTCCGATGGCACCCTGCGATATCTGCTCCTGATCGCGGCGCTGATGACGCCGCGTCCTCCTGAGTTGATGGTGCTCAACGAACCCGAAGCCAGTTTGCACCCGGATTTGATGCCTGCGCTCGGTCGACTGATCCGCCGTGCGTCGCAGCGCAGTCAGCTATGGGTCGTATCGCACTCGGCGCGTCTGGCCGCGGCACTGGAGGAAGACCCCGAATGCAATGCCATCAAGCTCGACAAATCGTTTTCGGCAACCACGATTCTCGATCAGCATCGGTTCGACCGCCCGGCGTGGCGCTGGCCGGATAACGGCAAGTGACAGCGCGTCTGGCACTTCACCGGAACTGGTAACTGGCTGGCGCTATCGCAAAGAGCCTCTGCCGCGCGCTGTCACGATGCGAACTCCCTTTATCGATGGAGGTCGGGAATGCATCTTTTTAGCGCAACGACGATAGGCACCTTGCCGACGACAACGCAGACGCTGCATCCGCGTCCATGCCCTGCGCGCACTCGCTTTCGTGCAGATCTCAGGACGGTACGGCTCAGGCATGGCGCAGGATTTCACGGGACCGCCGCCGCAACGGCAGTGCCGCTTCACGCTGACGTCACCCTGCATCGTCCGCTACCGATCCAGTCGGTCGGACGACTGTCGTCCACCGGCGCGCACGGACCAGCCGCCGACTTCGCGTTTTTCCGTGAGCCGTTGAAGCGAAACGCGGTGCTGATCGGCAAGTGGGGCGCGGCGGCAAATGCGGGAAGTCAGTCGCAAGCCTGGTCGCATTTCGTCGCCGACATCGGGGAGCGCTTCTTCAAGGGCAGCCGCAAGCAACGCGTCATGGACGCGCTGGTGCTGAGCCTCGACATCCTCCCGCCACGCCATCGCGCCGACGCGCTGGCCTGCCTGCTGTCGGATGGTATCGAAGGCCGAGCCGCCGTAGAGGAGTTCTGGAAGTACGTCGGGATAGACCGGATTCCCGACGCCGACAAGGCGCGTGTCACCGCGTTGATTCAACAGTATGAGATCGGCAACTGAGCCTGTGACCTGACACCTGACGCGCCGGATTCGGCGCGTCGGTAGTAAAACGTCGTGCCTGTCGTGCCTGTCGTGCACGCAGTGCGGTGTCGATGCCTCGCTGTCGTGGCGTCTCGTTCACGTCGACGAGATGCCCGGCGTCATCGAAGCCACCGCGTCACAGCACGCCGAGGACGGCCTTCGGTTCCATGAAGGCTTCGATGCCGTAGGCGCCGTACTCGCGTCCGATGCCCGACTGCTTGAAGCCGCCGAACGGCGCCGCAGGTTCGTGAGCCAGGGTGTTGACGAGCACGCGTCCCGCTTCGATCTGCGACGCTACCGCAGTGGCGCGCGCCAGATCCGACGAGCACACATAAGCCTGCAAGCCGTAAGGCGTGTCGTTGGCGATGGCGATGGCCTCCTGCTCGTCGCGATAGGCGATGATCGAGAGCACCGGGCCGAAAATCTCCTCGCGGGCAATCGTCATGTCGTTGCGCACCTCAGTGAACAGCGTCGGACGCACGAACCATCCCGCCGCCACGCCGTCCGGGCGCCCCTCACCCCCCGCCAGCAAGCGCGCACCCTCGTCGATCCCGATGCGGATGTAACGCTGCACGCGATCCCACTGCTTGCGACTGACCATCGGCCCGATACTCGTTTGCGGATTGCGCGGATCTCCCGACTGAAAGCCCGCGACCGCCGCCACGATCCCTTCCTCGAACTCGCGCAGACGCGATTGCGGCACCAGAATACGTGTGCCGGCGATACATGCCTGACCGCTGTTCATGAACCCGGCGTTCAGGGCGAGCGGAATGGCTTCGTCGAAATTCGCATCGTCGAGCACGATCATGGGCGACTTGCCGCCAAGCTCCAGCGTCACGCGCTTGAAGGTCTCCGACGCCGTGCGCAGAATCGTGCGACCCACCACCGTCGATCCCGTGAACGACACCTTCGCGATATCCGGATGCGAACTGATCTCCGCACCGACCGTGTCGCCGCGCCCCGTCACGATGTTGAAGACGCCCGGGGGAAGCTGAGCCTCGTGGAGCGCTTCGGTCACGATGCGCGTCTGGATCGCGCTCATCTCGCTCGGCTTGATGACGGCTGTGCACCCGGCGGCGAGCGCGGCGGCCAGCTTGCCGCAGATGAAGCCCGCATCGCTGTTCCACGGCGTGATGAGACCCGCCACGCCCAGCGGTTGCATGACGACTTCCGCCGTGCCCGCGCGACGCACGAACGCGTAGGTTTCGAGCGTTTTGGCCGCTTGCTCGATGACGTCGCTCGCATGGCGGGCCATCCAGCGTGCGCGCGAGACCGGCGCGCCGTACTCCTCGATGACCGCTTCGAGCAGTTCGTCTTCGCGCGCCAGAACGGCCGCGTGCATGCGCCGCAACATCGCGATGCGCTCGTCCTTGCTCGTGCGGGAGAACGCCGGGAAGGCGCGCTTGGCCGCCGCAATGGCGCGGAGGGCATCGTCGGCATCCGCCAGACGCACGCGGCCGATGACTTGCTCCGTGGCCGGGTTGAAGAGGTCGAAGTATTCGTCGCCATGGGGTTTGACGAACGCGCCGTCGATGTAGATTTGCTCGATGATTTGCATGATTTTGTCCGGAAGCGAAGGGCATCTGCGGGGATCGCAGGGGGAACGCCGACGACTCACGATAGAGCAGCGGCATTGGCCTGACTAGCCGTACAATCGTGGATGCCTTGTTGAAGGATTCAGGACAATGAGAACATCAGGTCTTGCCGAGCTGGAAGCCGTGATGTCGGTGGCGCGACATCGGAGTTTTCGCGCTGCCGCGAACGATCTGGGCGTGTCGACGTCGGCGCTGAGCCACGCCGTGGCAGCGCTCGAAGCGCGCATCGGCGTGAGGCTCTTCAACCGCACTACGCGCAGCGTCTCGCTCTCGGAGGCGGGCGCGCAGTTCGTGAGCAGCATCGCACCGGCGCTCACGACCATTCAGACGGCGCTCGACGAGGCCGGGACATTTCGCGACACGCCGTCCGGCACGTTGCGCATCAATACCTCGGCCGGCGCGGCGCATCAGGTCATGCCGGTGCTGATCGACTTCTGCGCACGCTATCCGGACGTGAAGCTCGATATCGTGACGGAAGGCAAGCTCATCGATATCGTGATCGACGGCTTCGATGCGGGCATCCGCCTCATGGAGATCGTGCCGCAGGACATGATCGCCGTACCGTTCGGCGATCGCCAGCGCTTTGCCGTCGTGGGCAGTCCGGCTTACTTCGCGCGCCACAAGCCGCCCCGGACACCGGCCGACCTGCGGCATCATCAATGCATCCGCAGCCGGATGCCGAGCGGTGCGATCTACCAATGGGAGTTCGAGCGGCACGGCGAAGTCGTGCGCGTCGACGGCACCGGCCCGATGACGCTCGACGAGACGGGACTGATGCTGATGGCGGCGCGTGCAGGCGTGGGCCTCACGTACCTGACCGAGTGGACGGTGCAGGCGGATCTGGCGGCGGGCACGCTGGTGCGCGTGCTCGAAGCGTGGACACCGCCGCTCGACGGCCTGGCGCTCTACTACCCGGGCCGACGTCATATCCCGGCAGCGTTGCGTGCGCTGATCGAGGTGATTCGCGAACATGCCGACGCGCAACGCGTCGCACGCAACCCGCAGTCAAAAGCGCCGACAACGACGCCGACAAGGAAAAAGCGCGCTACGGCCAAACGTGGCGTAGCGCGCTGAGTCACCTGCGTCACCTGCGTCGCCGCAAGCCGACGACAATCAGTCCAGTCCGCCCTGACAGACGTACTTGATCGACAGGTAGTCGTCGAGTCCGTACTTCGATCCTTCGCGGCCGTATCCGGACGCTTTCACCCCGCCGAACGGCGCAGCCTCACTCGATACCGCGCCTTCGTTCATGCCGATGACACCGGCTTCGAGGCGTCGCGCCACGCGTTCGGCGCGACGCATGTTCTGCGTGTAGAAGTAGGCGGCCAGCCCGAACGGCGTGTCGTTGGCACGCGCAATCACTTCGTCTTCGCTTTCGAAACGGAATAGCGGCACCACCGGCCCGAAGGTTTCCTCCTGACTGACGAGCATGCCGTCGGTGACGTCGGCCAGCACGGTCGGGGCGAAGTAGTGCGGCCCGAGCGACGGCAACGTCTTGCCGCCGGTCAGCGCGCGTGCGCCGTGCGACAGGGCATCGTCGACATGGCGCTCGATCTTCTCCACCGCGCGACGATTGATCATGGGACCGATCTGCGCATTGGCATCGCTTGCCGGGGCGACGTGCAGCGCTTCCACGCGTTTGGCCAGCAACGCGGCGAACTGCTCGTAGACACCGGCCTGCACATACACGCGGTTCGGGCACACGCAGGTCTGCCCGCCGTTGCGGAATTTCGATGCCATCAGGCCTA
Source organism: Pandoraea sp. LA3 (assembly GCF_022696215.1). Classification (NCBI taxonomy): domain Bacteria; kingdom Pseudomonadati; phylum Pseudomonadota; class Betaproteobacteria; order Burkholderiales; family Burkholderiaceae; genus Pandoraea; species Pandoraea sp. LA3. Next base: position 33,488 of record NZ_PTPY01000014.1, read on the forward strand.
CGACGGCGGCGTCCAGATCGGCGTCGTCGAAGACGATGAACGGCGCATTGCCGCCGAGTTCGAGCGAGAGCTTCTTGAGCGTGCCGGCCGATTCGCGCGCCAGATGAATGCCCACGGCCGTCGATCCGGTGAACGTCACCTTGCGCACGCGCTCGTCCGCAAGCCAGTCGGCGACGGCCTCGATGCCGCGCGTGCGAGACGCGGTAATCATGTTGAGCACTCCCGGCGGCACGCCTGCCTCGACGGCCAGTGCCGCCAGTGCGAGCGCGGTCAGCGGCGTGTCTTCGGCGGGCTTGGCGACGACTGTGCAGCCCACGGCCAGCGCCGGGGCGATCTTGCGCGCGATCATGGCGAGCGGGAAGTTCCACGGCGTGATTGCGGCAACGACCCCGACCGGTTCCTTGACCGCCGTCATGCGTTTGCCCGGCTGTTGCTGCGGGATGATGTCGCCGTAGACCCGCGTCGCTTCGCCGGCAAACCAATCGACGTACGACGCACCGTACACGACTTCACCGCGTCCCTCCGACAGCGGCTTGCCCTGTTCGAGCGAGATCAGGCGGGCGAGATCGTCGGCGTTCGCCAGAATCAGCGCGTGCCAGCGCTTGAGCACTTCGGCGCGCTCGCGCGGCAGCCTGGCGCGCCAGGCGGGCAGCGCGCGGTAGGCGGCGTCGGTGGCGGCGCGAGCGTCGACGGCAGTGCTGTCGGCAACGTCGACGAGCAGGGCGTCGCTGGCCGGGTTAAGCACCGGGTAATGACCGGTGTCGCGGGCATCGGTCCATTCGCCGTTGATCAGGTTCTGACGGCGCATCAAATCGGGGCGTGACAGGGAAAGCGACATACGAGCGTGTCTCCGGGTATTCGGGGGCGTATCCGTGATTCGGGAGGGGTCAGGCGCGCAGTGCGGCGCGAACGTCGGCTGCTTCGAGCACGTCGTCCAGTGTGGTGCGCACGCGCGAGAACAGCTCGGCGAAGTCTTCCGCGGTGTAGCACAACGCGGGCGCAAAGCCGAGGATGTTGTCGCCGAAAGCGCGGAAGATCACGCCGTTGCGATACGCCGCTGCGCCGATGCGTTCATGCAGCTTGAGCGACGGATCGAAGCGCCGGCGCGTCGTCTTGTCCGCGACGAGTTCGAGCGCACCGAGCAACCCGCGATGACGCGAATCGCCCACGAGCGGGTGATCGAGCAGGGCGTCGAGTCCGCCCGCGAAGGTGGCGGCCTGCGCCTGACCGTTCGCCAGCAAACCGCCTTCGTCGTAAAGCTTCAGGCAGGCAAGCCCGATGGCCGCGCTCACCGGGTGTGCCGAGTAAGTCTGACCATGTCCGACGGGCGAGCCTTTCGCAGCGTCGGCAATGGCTTGATAGATGGCGTCCGACATCAGCACGGCGCCCATCGGCGCGTAGCCGGCGGTCAGCCCTTTGGCGAGCGTCATCAGATCGGGCGAGACGTCTTCCGCTTCGCACGCGAACATCGGGCCGGTACGCCCGAAGCCGGTGATGACTTCATCTGCCACGAACAGGATGTCGAGCCGCTTGCACGCGTCGCGCATGGCGCGCAGCCAGCCCTTGGGCGGCACGATCACACCGCCCGAGCCCTGCACCGGCTCGCAGAAGAAGGCCGCGACGTGTTCGGCGCCCAGTTCGCCGACCTTCGCTTCGAGCGCGGCGACCGAGGCGGCGATGATCGCCTGCGGATCGTCCGGCGTCGCGCTGCGGTACGGGTAGGGCGACGGGATGTGATGCTGCGTCGGCAGCGGCAGATCGAAGTTGCGGTGGAAGGCAGGCAGTGCCGTCAGCCCGGCCCCGGTCGACGACGATCCGTGATAGCCGCGCTCCAGCGCGATGAAGTGCTTCTTGGACGGCTTGCCGATGGCGTTGTAGTAGTGGGTGATGAAGCGCACGGCGGCGTCGACGGCGTCCGATCCGCCGAGCGTGAAGTACACGTGCTGCAACGACGGAGGTGCCAGCGCCACGAGCTTTTGCGCCAGCGTGATGGCCGGTGCCGACGCGAAACCGAAGTAGCCGGTGGCGTACGGGAGACGATTCAACTGCTCGGTCGCCGCTTTCACGATAGACGCCTGTCCGTACCCGGTATTCACGCACCACAGCCCGGCGAAGCCGTCGAGCAGGGCGTTGCCGTCGGCGTCGTGCAGCCATGCGCCATTACCGCTGGTGAGGATCGTCGCCCCCTGCGCTTCGTGTGCGCGGTAGTCGGCTACGGGATGGATCAGGAACTGGCGATCGGCCTCGATCAGCGATTCGTTGGACATGCGCGGCACCTCGGGCGGTAGGGGAAGGGAGGGGCGGTCCGCAACGTCTGTGGTGCGGACCACCATGTCATCCCATTAAAGACGCGCCGAAATTCGCGGTCATCCTACGAACCGATGGAGACGGCGGGCGCAACGTGCTGCTTCCCGTGGGGATGCGCGCCGTCATGCCACAACAGCGTTAGCGCAGTACCTGAGTGGCGACGTCGTCCACCGCGGCCCGCGCGATGCTGACCATCTCGTCGACGTCGGCGCGCGTGGCGATCAGCGGCGGCGCGAAGCCGAGAATGTCGCCGTGCGGCATGGCGCGCGCAATCATGCCGCGTGCGAGGGCTGCGGCCGACACGCGCGGGCCGACCTTCATGGCGGCGTCGAACGGCTGACGCGCCGCACCATCGGCCATGAATTCCACCGCCGCCAGCATGCCGACGTTACGCACTTCGCCCACGAGCGGATGCGCATCGAATGCCGCATGCAGCTTCTCGCCGAAGTACTTGCCGACGTCAGCCGCGTTCTGCGTGAGGTTCTCGCGCTCGAGAATGTCGAGGTTGGCGAGCGCGGCGGCCGCGCAGATCGGGTGCCCGGAATACGTCCAGCCGTGCCCCATCGGGCCGTTTTCGCGCGAGCCGCGTTCGATCACGTCCCACACGCGCTCGCCGACGATCACCCCCGAGAGCGGCGCGTACGCGCTCGTCAGCCCCTTGGCGATGGTGATGAGGTCGGGCGTCATGCCGTAGTGCTGCGACCCCATGGGCGAGCCCAGACGTCCGAAGCCGCAGACCACTTCGTCGGCGATCAGCAGAATGTCGTAGCGGCGCAGCACGGCCTGAATCGCATCCCAGTAGCCGGCCGGCGGCGCGATGATCCCGCCCGTGCCCATGACCGGCTCGCCGATGAAGGCGGCGATCGTGTCCGCGCCTTCGCGCGCGATGAGCTTCTCCAGTTCCTCGACGCAATGGGCGACGAACGCCGACTCGCTCATGCCTGCCGGCGCCTTGCGGTACCAATGCGGGCAGACGGTGTGATGCACGCGCTCGACCGGCAGGTCGAAGTGCTGATGGAAACTCGGCAGGCCCGTCAGGCTGCCGGTGACGATGCCGGAGCCGTGATACCCGCGATCGCGCGAGATGATCTTCTTCTTTTGCGGACGGCCGAGCACGTTGTTGTAGTACCAGACGATCTTGATCTGCGTTTCGTTGGCGTCCGAACCGGACAAGCCGTAGTAGACCTTCTTCATGCCGGCGGGCGACCAGTCGATGATGCGCTTCGATAGCTCGATGATGGCGTCGGTCGAATGGCCGACATACGTGTGGTAATAGGCGAGCGACGAGGCCTGCTTGTGAATGGCGTCCGCCACTTCCGTGCGGCCATAGCCGATGTTCACGCAGTACAAGCCGGCGAAGGCGTCGAGATAGCGACGCCCCTCGTGGTCTTCGATGTGCAGGCCTTGCGCGGTGCGGATGATCTTGCCGGGCAGCGTGCCGCTCGCGTGATCGGCGGCGTGCGTGGACGGATGCATGAAGTGCGCGCGGTCCTGCGCGAACCGTTGCTCGGTCGAGGCGGTCATGAGGCGTCTCCTGGATATCGGTGAGGTGAGGCGAAAGGGAAAAAAAGGAAAGCGGCGGGTCGGCAATCCCATCAGCCGTGGTGAACGGGAATGCCGAGGTTGCCGAGGCAGAAGTACTTGGTTTCGGTGAAGGGCTCGAACCCGTCGGTGCTGCCTTCGCGGCCGAGGCCGGAGGCCTTCATGCCGCCGAACGGCACCGGCGCGCCGGTGAACTTCACGCCGTTGACGCTGACCATCGCGAAGTCGAGCCGACGGATCAGCGTGAAGATCTCGTCGACGCGTCGTCCGCAGACATAAGCGGCCAGGCCGTACTCGGTGTCGTTGGCGCGGGCGACGACTTCATCGAGCGAGTCGAAGGCGCACACGGCCGAGATCGGGCCGAAATTCTCTTCGTCGTAGATGCGCATGCCGGGGGCGGCGTCGGCGACGACGGTCGGACGGTAGAACCAGCCGCCCAGCGGATGCGGCTCGCCGCCGACGGTGATCTGCGCGCCCTGACGGCGCGCGTCTTCCACGCGGGCGGCTGTCGCATCGAACACGGCCTGATGCATGAGCGGACCGACGTCGGCCTCGCCGGAGAACGCCGGGCCGACACGCAACCGCGCAACCGCCTGCGTGTAGCGATCGACGAATGCGCCATAGCGGGCGCGGGCAACGAAGATCCGGTTCGCTGCGCAGCAATCCTGTCCGGACGTCTGGAACTTCGCTGCGACGGCGATGCGCACGGCCTCGTCGAGATCCACGTCGTCGAGCACGATGAATGGGGCGTTGCCGCCGAGTTCCAGCGCGAGCTTCTTCACGCCGCTGGCCGCCGCGGCCTGTGCGACCAGTTGGCCCACGCGCGTCGATCCCGTGAAGCTGACGGCCCGCACGCGCGCGTCGCCCACGAGGGTGCGCATGGCCATGTCCGGCTCGCCCAGCACCACGTTGAATACCCCCGGCGGCAGGCCCGCTTCGTCGGCCAGTTGCGCGAGCGCCAGTGCGCTGAACGGGGTCTCGTGCGCGGGCTTCACGACGACCGTACACCCGGCGGCGAGCGCGGCGGCTGCCTTGCGCGTGATCATCGCGAAGGGGAAGTTCCACGGCGTGATGAGCGCGGCGACGCCGACCGGCTCGCGCACCGTGCCCAGTTGCGCGCCATCGATATGCGAGGTGATGCTGCGTCCGTCGAGGCGACGGGCCTCATGGGCATACCACTCGATGAACGAGGCGCCGTAGCCGATCTCGCCGCGCGCTTCGTGCAGCGGTTTGCCTTGCTCGTGCGAGAGCAGGACGGCGAGGTCTTCGGCGTGCTGCCGGATCAGTGCATGCCAGCGCAGTAGCGCAGCGGCGCGCGTGTTGGCGGATGTCCAGCGCCATTCGGCGAAAGCCCGCTCGGCGGCATCGATGGCGCTGCGGATCTGATCGCGCGTGAGCAGCGGTACGTGCCCCAGCGTCGACTGGTCGGCGGGATCGACGACGGCGATGGATGCGGCATCGTCGCTATGCGTCCAGCGTCCATCGATGTAACACAGCGATTTGAACAGCACCGGGTGGTCGAGCAACATCGGCAATCTCCTGACATGGCGTTCGTTCGTCATGCAGAGATTGTCGGGGGCATCGCGCCGGTGTTTTTTCTGTTCGGACGGTGCGGACTTCGCTTTTCTTCTGATTTACCGGCGTGCTGCCGAAAGCGTTTGCCGGACGACGCTCAGTCCGCGTCGACCCAGGCGGGCATCGTGTCCGTCGAGTCCTTTACGACCTTGGTGACGATGTAAGTGAAGTAGCGCTCGATGCCATAGTCGGCCATGAGCAGATCGTCGATGAAACGCTGGTAGTGATCGATGTCTCGCGTGAGCACATGCACGATGTAGTCCACCCCGCCGCCGGTGGCGTGGCACTGCACGACTTCCGGGGCGTCGCGCAGCCGCGCCTCGAAACGGTTCATGTCGTGGGCGGTGTGCCGTGAGAGTGTGATTTCCACGATGATGCGGCTGACCTGCACCACGCCGCTCCAGTCGACGTCGGCGCGATAGCCGCGAATGACGCCCGCCGCCTCCAGACGTTGCACGCGCTCCCACGTGGGAGAGACGGACAAATGGATGAGTTCGGCCAGACGGGACTTCGTGATGCGGCCCTCACGCGCGAGCACGCGGAGGATTGCGATGTCGAAACGGTCGAGTTTCACCATAGGCGGAGCGCTTCAGTAGGGGGCGCAAAAGAGACGCCAAGGGGCCGCAGATACGGCCCCGTAACGACAGCGTTTGCGCAATGCGCCGGCTGAGCGTGCGATCAAGCGTCCGATTGAACGCCCGATGGAACGTCCGCCAGCACACACAGCGTGTCGCCAATGCCGATGCGCCCCGGAAAGTGTCGGCCGATCAGCATACCATCGCGCTTCGCCCGATACTCGACCGGCGGCGTCCCCGTGCGGGTGATGTCGTGGATGCGCGCGACGACGTCGCAGCGCTTCACCATCGTGCCGAGGTCATGCAGCATTTCGAGCAGGCCGTCATGCTCGCTCGCCACGTAGCAATCGTCGTCGGGCATCGTGAGTTGCACCGACGCGTGTGCGTCCGACGGCTCCGCACCGTCGCGCCACGCAACGTCCGGCGGCACGATACCCGCCTGCACCAGCACGCCGTACACACCGCGATGCGCAATGGCGACGTTGCGTGCGCTCGCCGTTCCGCCACCGCCAAGTTCGGTCGTCACGAACACCTTGCCCTGGGCTTCCGCCGCATTGTCGTAAAGGCCGTGCGAATCGGGGTCGCGCATGCGCAGCGCATACGGCGCACCGAACGCGCGCATGGCGGCGTCGCATCGGGCCTGCTGTTCGGCGTTGTCCAGTTCGTGGATGGCGGCAAACGGTACGAAGTCGAGCGTACGGCCCCCGGAGTGGATGTCGAGCACGACATCCGCCTTCGGCAGCAGACAGCGAGAGAAGTAATCGGCGATGCGCTCGGTCACCGTGCCGTCGGGGCGTCCCGGGAAGGCGCGGTTGAGGTTGCCGCCGTCGAGGGGCGACGTGCGCTTGCCCGCCTGCACGGCCGGGGCGTTCATGAAGGGGATGATGATGACGGTCCCGCTCACATCGCGCGTCTTCAGTGTGTTCGCCAGTCGCGACAGCACGATGGGGCCTTCGTATTCGTCGCCATGATTGCCCCCGGTGAGCAACGCGACGGGGCCGTCGCCACGACGAATGACGGTGATCGGCACCATCACGGCGCCCCATGCGCTGACATCGTTCGAGTGCGGGACTTTCAGAAAGCCGTGCTGAATGCCGTCGCGCTGAAAGTCGACCGTCGGGTACACGCGTGGCGGGAGCGTGGGGTCATCGTGGGCGCCGGGGAGAGGAAGGGCGGCGTGATCGCGACGCATGCTCAGTATCCCCGCGTCATATCGACGTTGCCCGGAATGCGTCCCGTGGCCCGGAAATCGCGGATGTTGCCCGCGATTACCTGTGCTGCCGTTTCATGATCGGTCGGTGCCGAGATATGCGGCAATAACGTCACACGCGGGTGATCCCACAGGGAGGAATCGATGGGCAGCGGCTCGACATCGAACACGTCGAGTACGGCGTGCGAGAGATGACCCCGGTCGAGGGCATCGAGCAACGCCTGCGTGACCACGACCGGACCGCGCGAGAAGTTGATGAGCGCAGCGCCCGGCTTCATGCGGCCGAGGCGCGTAGCGTCAAGCATGCCGCGCGTCTGCGCGGTCAGCGGAATCAGGCTGACGACGATGTCGGCCGTCGCGAGCATCGCGTCCAGCCCGTCGTCGCCGGAGAGCGTCTCGATGCCGTCGAGTGTCTTCGGCGACCGGCTCCACCCCCGCACGACGAAGCCCGCGTCGCGCAGACGCGCCGCTGCCGCTTGCCCGAGTTCGCCGAGGCCGAGCAGGCCGACGGTCGTCTGCGACGGTTTGCGATACGTCTGCTGCACCCACACGCGCTGCGTCTGCTGACGCGCGTAACGAGGCATGTCGCGTTGCAGGTAATAGGTCCAGGCGAGCACCGCCTCGGCCATGGTGCGCGACATTTCCGGATCGACCAGACGCATGATCGGCGGGCTGTGGGCCGGGAGCGCCGCGACCAGCGACTCGACCCCGGCCCACAGGCTCTGGATCCACAGCAGGCCGGGCAGCGCCGCGACGTCCGCCGGGTCCGGATTCGCGACGATGGCGATCGGCGCCTGCGCGCGTTGCGACGGGGACAACGCCGCGAGCGGCGCGACGATGTCGTCGGGTAGCGCGGCACGCAGCGCGTCGAGGTACGGACGCTGGTAGTCCGCAGGCATCCGGCTCAGGAAGGCAATGACGGACGGCATCGTCACGCTCGATCAGGCGGTGGCAGTGGAGGCGGCGTCGCTCGCCATCTCTTCCATGTCCTGGAAGCGATCGGCGATACGCGGGTGGATGCGCCCGCCGTCCGATGCGCCGATGGCCAGCAGGATCTCGTCCGGCGCGGGGGCATCGGTCATCTGGAACGTCGCCGTGATGAAGTGCGAGCGCTTGCCCGTCTCCGACTTGTGGATCATCGGCACCGAGACGAGCGTGCCGGGGCCGACGCGCGTGTTGGTGAACGGCAGGAACGCCGTGCCGTTCACGGCCGTGCGGAACAGGTTGCCGAAGCGCAGCGTGTGGATGATCGCCGACGCGTGTTCGATTTCGCCGTTTGTCCCCACGACCGCGGCCTTGCCGTAGGCCTCCACGCGCTCGCCGGGCATGACCTCGACCAGACGTTGCGTCATCAGCGCGCCGAGTTCGGGCGCGAGGCGAAGGATCTCGGGGCGAAGGTTTTCCACGAAGCCCTGACCGGCCCACGGATTGCGGATCACGGCGGCAACGACGACCGTCGTCACCGGTTTGTCCGCCGCCTTGCCGCCTTCGCGATAGGTGGTCTCGACGTACGTTGCGATCTTGCGAAGCTCTTGTTTCACGGGTGTCTCCTGTTGCACTGCAATAGCGATGCCGTCGCCGTTCGGCGATGTCGAAGAAGCGACGCGGCGGCTTGGTGGCCTCACGGACGGGTGCCGCGACATGACGCGGCACCTAGGGAAAACGTGACAACGGTCGGGGAAAACGTCGACGGCTTGCCGATGAGACCCATGCTATTGCGACAGATTGGGCAGGTCTTCCGTCGGAACGTCGGAAGATCTTTTTTTTCTTCCGACGCTTTGGTGTAGATTTTTTGGGCAGGCAAGGAGACAAGCAATGCCGGAACATCATCAACGGCTCATGGCCCTGCGCCATGTCGCCAGTCAGATCAGCAACGACGAAGACATCGAAGCCCTGTTCCGCGACCTTGTGCGTGGCGCAGTGCAGCATGGCGGCTGGGACCTCGGATCGGTCATGAGCATCGATCTCGCGCACGGCTATGGACTCGTGATCACGCGCTTCGAGACGAGCATGCTGCCGCAGCACGTCGAAGACCGCTGGGAGCTGGCCACCAGTCCGTCGCTCATTGCGTTGCAGACCAACGAACCCGTCTATATCCGCGACGCCCTCGAGAGCACGCAATTCCCCGGCTATCGACGTGAGGCGCATGAGCGCGGCTATCGCACGGTGCTGGTGTTGCCGATGGCGTCGCGCGACACGGAAGGCCGGCCGATGGTACTGACGGTCGCGTCGCGCAAGGTGCGTGACGTTGGCGAAGACGACCTGACGTTCATGTCGACGGTCGTGCATCTCGGCGCGATTGCCGTCGAGCGCGCGCATCGTCAGCGTGCGCAGGTCATGGCGCACGAGCGGCTGCAACGCACGCTCGAAGCACAACGCGCACTGCTGGCCGACGTGCTCGCCGGCGGCTCGCTCGATCAGTTGACGACGTCGCTGGGCGAGCTGATCGGCCGCCCGGTGCTCGTCATCGATTTCCTCGCGAATCAGTGGCACGCCTCGTCGTCGCCCGTGCCTGCGCAGATGGACGCCGCCGCATGGACCCGATGGCTGTCCGGCGCGCAGGGACGCGAACTCGGCGGCACGGTGCGCGACGCGCTGCAACGCTACCGCCAGACACGTCTGGACGTGCCGCTCCTGCCGCCGGGACGCCAGTCGGGACAAGCCACGGTGAGCGCGGCCATCGAACCGCTCACGGTCGATGACGACCTCGTCGGCGCGCTGCTCACGTTCGGCGCAGATGCGCTGAGCGACCTTCAGCAACTGCTGCTGGAGAGCGCTCGCTTTGCGTTGAGCGTGCAACTGATGCGCAGCGTGGTGCGTTTTCGCTTCGAGACGCGCACGCTGACCGAACTGTTTTTCGAGATCGTCGAGCGCCGCTGGCGCGACGAGGACGACGTGCTTGGCCGCGCCCGGCGTCTGGGCGTCGCGCTCGATGCGCCGCTGCGCATGATGGTCGTCGACTATCCCGATCAACGGGCGAGGGGCGATGCTGCCGAAACAGGGCGTGCCGCAGGACATCTCTCGCTGGAGAGCCACAGCACCGTCGAATTGCTGGCGCGGCAGTTGAACGTGCCGATGCATATCGTGACGGTCGGCGGCGGCCTGGTCTGTCTGGTGCCGCAGGACGGCTCGACCGACGACGCGGCCCTTGCCCGTCTGGCCCGGCGCATGAGCGACGCGCTCGCCCGCTCGCTCGGACGCGAGCCGATCGTCGTGATGAGCGACGTGTGCGAAGGACTGGAGCCGCTGGCGCGGGAGTGGGAGCGCTGCTGGCGCATGATTCGCGTGGCGCGCAAGTTCGGTCGTAGCGGGCCGCTCGACATGCCGGGCCTCGGGCCGTTGCCGATGCTCATGGGCGCGGCCGATTCGTCAGACGTTCACGGCTTCGTCGACGGCACGATCGGCAAGCTCGTTGAGCACGACCGGCAATCGGGGTCGCCTTATCTCGAGACGCTCGCGGAATACCTGCGCTCCGGTTGCCGCAGCCAGCCGTGCGCCGATGCGATGGGGCTGCACGTCACCACGCTGCGCTACCGGCTGGCGCGCATCCAGGAGTTGTTCGGTATCGACGTGGAGACGCCGGAGCGTCGCTTCGCGGCGGAGCTTGCCATTCATCTGCATACGCTGACGAATGGCGGCGCGCGGGGCGGGCATCCATGAAAACCCTGCCGCGCAATCGAGAGTAAATGATCGCGCTTCTCCTGCGAATCGACGGAAGCTGACAAAAAAGTCCTCGCATATCGTTGACCTCAACGTAATGACGTTTCGAGGTGAACGACATGCAAGCTGTCGCCCAACAGAGCCCGCAGGATCCGAAGCACCCGCAGCACCCGGCGACCGATCCCGGCGCTCCCGCGCTCTCGAGCATCGACCCGGTAGCCCTGCGCCGCGCGCTCGGCACGTTCGTGACGGGCGTGACCGTCGTCACGACGCTCGACGACGAAGGCCGCCCGCGCGGCATGACCGCCAACTCCTTCACGTCCGTCTCGCTGGATCCGCCGCTGCTGCTGGTGTGCATCGGCAAGAGTGCCGCGAGCTATCCGGCGTTCCAGAGCACGGAGCACTTCGCCGTCAATTTGCTGCACGACGGGCAGACCGACGTGTCGAATCTGTTCGCGTCGAAGTCGGCGGAAAAATTCACGACCGTGGGGCATGACATCGTCCACACCGGCGCGCCGGTCCTGACCGACTGCCTGACGTGGTTCGACTGCACCGTGCACAACCGCGTCGACGCGGGCGATCACGTCGTGCTGATCGGTCAGATTCAGGCGTTCGGCACGAGTCCGGCCGCGCCGCTGGGCTTCTGCCGGGGCCGCTATGCCCACGTGAAAGACCCGCTGCCTCCGGGCTGGCTGTCGTCGCACGACATGATCGTTGGCTACCTGATCGATGCGAACGGCAGCCTGCTGCTCGCACAGGACGGCAAGGGCGGCTGGGTGCTGCCCAGCGCGCCGCGTCGTCTGGCGAAGGGGCGTCTGCCGCTCGCCGGTGGCGGTGAGCTGGCGCTGGTGCCGCACGACACGTTCCTCTACTCGGTGTTCGACACGGCGGAGAGCGACCCCGGCTATCTGATGTATCGCGCACGTCTGGCCGAGCCGTTCTCGCCGGACGATTTGCCGCCGAACTTCCGCTTCTTCCCGTTCGACCAGTTGCCCTTCGACGACATCGCCTCGCGCGAGATCCGTTCGATGGTGCGCCGCTACGTGCGCGAAACCGCAGGCGGCCACTTCGGCATCTACATGGATTCCCACGACGGCGGCCGTATCGCGATGGTGAGCGACGCGCAGCCGTGGACACAACTCTCGCAAGTCTGATTCTGGAGTCAATCGATGCAAACGACGATGCAAACGCTGGAGGGATCTCGCCAGCAGTTGTTTATTGACGGGCAGTTCACCGCGCCGCACAGCAACGAGTACGTGCCGAGCTACGACCCGACGACCGGCCGTGCATGGTACGAATTCGCGCAGGCTGACGCGACCGATGTCGACCGTGCCGTGCGCTCGGCGCAGGCGGCGCTGGTCAACCCCGCGTGGCGACGCATGACGCAGACCGAGCGGGGCAAGCTCGTGCGCAAGCTCGGCGAACTCGTGCTCGCCAACGCCGACGCGCTCGCCGCCATCGAGTGCCGTGACAACGGCAAGCTGCTCAAGGAAATGCGGGCGCAGATGCGCGCGATTCCCGACTCGTATGCGTATTTCGCCGGCATGGCCGACAAGCTGCAAGGCGACACCATCCCCGTCAACAAGCTCGATACGCTGAACTTCAACACCCGCGAGCCCATCGGCGTGGTCGGCATGATCATCCCGTGGAATTCGCCGCTGATGATGCTCACCGGCACGCTCGCGCCTTGCCTGGCGATCGGCAACACCATCGTGGTGAAGCCGTCCGAGCACGCCACGGCCTCCACGCTCGCGCTCGCTGAACTGGTGATCGAAGCCGGGATTCCGCCGGGCGTCGTCAACGTGGTGACGGGCGACGGCATCACGACCGGCGACGCGCTGACGCGCCACCCCGGCATCGCCAAATATGTGTTCACGGGCAGCACCGTTACGGGTCGCAAGATCGCAGGTAACGCCGCGCAGAACCTCGTGCCGTGTCAGATGGAACTGGGCGGCAAGTCGCCGCACGTGGTGTTCGGCGACGTGGACATCGAGCGCGCCGTGAACGGCGTGGTCTCCGGCGTGTTCGCTGCCGCCGGGCAGACATGCGTGGCAGGTTCGCGCTGCTTCGTGGAGGCGTCGGTGTACGACCGCTTCGTCGAGGCGCTGGTCGAGCGTACGCGTCGTGTGCGCGTCGGGCATCCCACGCATGAAGACACCGACATCGGTCCGCTGGCGCTGGCCTCCCAACTGGACAAGGTCGAGGGCTATGTGGCGTCGGGCCTTCAGGAAGGGGCGCGCGTGGCCGCCGGTGGACAGCGCCCGGCGCGCGACGATCTGGCGGGCGGCTGGTATTACGAGCCGACCGTGATGACGCAGGCGCGCAACGAAATGCGCTTCATGCAGGAGGAGATTTTCGGGCCGGTGGTCGGCGTGATGCCGTTCTCCGACGAAGCCGAACTGATCCAGCTGGCGAACGCGACCGAGTACGGTCTGGCCGCCGGTATCTGGACGCGGGACATCGACCGCGCCATGCGCTTCGCCCGCGACGTGGAAGCCGGCACGGTCTGGATCAACACCTACCGCTCGGCGGCGTACATGTCGGCCAACGGCGGCACCAAACATAGCGGCTACGGCCGACGCGGCGGCTTCGAAGTGATGCGGGAGTTCTCGCGTCTGAAGAACGTCGTGATCGATTACTCGGGGGCAATGCAGGACCCGTTCGTGATTCGCCTGCGCTGATGGATTCGACGTCAACCGCTACCCCCAACTCACACGAATAAATCACGGGAGATCTACCCATGAAATTCTCCGTATCGCTCAGCATGGAGCGCTTCTCGCCGCAGGACACGATGACCGATGCCGTGCGCAACATGCTGCACCTCGCGCGCATTGCAGACGAAGGCGGCTTCGAGACGCTGTGGACCGCCGAGCACCACACCATCGAATGCACCATCTCGCCCAACCCGTTCATCACGCTCACGTGGCTGTCGCAGCACACCGAGCAGATTCGTCTGGGCACGGCGACCATCGTCGCGCCGTACTGGTCGCCGATCCGTCTCGCGGGGGAAGCCGCGATGTGCGACCACCTCACGGGCGGACGTCTCGAATTCGGCATCGCACGCGGTGCATACCAGTACGAGTTCGACCGCATGGCCGGCGGCATCCCCCAGCAGGAAGGCGTGGCATACATGAAGGAACTGGTGCCCGCAGTGAAGAAACTGTGGGAGGGCGACTATGCCCATGACGGGCATTACTGGAAATTCCCGCTCGCCACGTCGGTGCCCAAGCCGCTGCAACAGCCGCATCCGCCGATCTGGGTGGCAACGCGTGACCCGGGCAGCTTCGACTGGGCTGTCGGTGTGGGCGCGAACATTCTGTCGACGCCGCTCGCCGCCCCCGTGTCCGAAGTGGCGGTGCTGGGCGAGAAATTCCGCAAGGCCGTGGCGGACCATCCGGAGCGTCCGCGCCCGCGTTTCATGATGCTGCGCCGCACGTGCGTGTACGACCGCCCGCAGGATTGGGAAGTCGCCGTGCGCCACAGCGTGGACTTCGGCCGTACGTTCGAGAATCTGATGCAGAACATCGGCACCGTGACCAACGGGTTCCCGGAAGCCGTGCCCTACGAGGCGGTCGTCGGACGCGCCAACTACGACCCGGCTGCGATTCGCGAGAACCTGATGTTCGGCACGCCCGACGAGATCGTGCGTAAGCTGGAAGTGTACGAAGCGCAGGGCGTCGACCAATTCTGTCTCGGCCTGTCGTTCAACCTGCCGTTCGAGCTGCAAGTGAAGACGCTGCGTCTGTTCATCGACGAAGTGATGCCGCATTTCGCTGCGCGTGAGGCGCGCCGGGCTCGCGAAGCCCAGTCGGCTGCCGTGGCGCAGACGGCAGAGCGCCCGGCGGCGCTGGCCTCGGCGGGCCGCTGACCCATGGGTGCGCACGCTATGACTGAACCGCCCGACGCCCCGCGCGAGCAGACGCTGCAAGTGGGCGATGTCACACTGGCCTATCGCCTGCTCGGGCACGGCACCCGGCCGCTCGTCTGCATTCACGGCGTGGGGTCGTATCAGGAGGCATGGGATGACGTGGCCGCCTTGCTGGCCGACGACTTTCGCATCCTCACCTTCGATCTGCGCGGTCATGGCCGCTCGTCGCGGGTCAGGGGGCGCTACGAGATCGACGATTTCGTCGCCGACGCCCTGGCGCTGGCGGATCACGTGGGCTTCACCACGTTCGATCTGGCGGGGTTTTCGCTGGGCGGGCTGATCGCGCAGCGACTCGCGCTGTCGCATCCGGCACGGCTGCGGCGCCTCGCGCTGCTCGCGACGGTGTCGGGCCGCACCAAAGAGGAGCGCGAGCGCGTGCTGGCGCGGCTGGCGGCGTTGCAGGGCGGCGAGCGTGGCGCGCATTACGACGCCTCGCTCTCACGTTGGCTGACGGAAGACTTTCAGGCGAAGCATCCGGAGCGCATCACCTACCTGCGTGAGCGCAACGCCCAGAACGACCCGGATTGTTATGCGTCGGCCTACCGCGTGCTGGCGGAGACGGACTTCGGCGGCTTCATCGATCAGATTCGCATGCCGACGCTGATTGTCACCGGCGAAGACGATCAGGGGTCGAACCCGCGCATGGCGCACTTTATGCATGAGTGCATCGTCGGCTCGCGGCTGGAGATCCTGCCGGGCATGCGGCATTCGATTCTGGTGGAAGCGGCGACGCAGGTCGCCGGACTGCTGCGCGAGTTCATGGCCGGGGAGCCTGGCGATTCACCGCGCGTGCAGGGCGGCAAGGGGAGCGCAGCATGATCGTCGAGGAGCGCATCTACCGCATTCGCAACGGCTGCATGAGCCAGTATCTGAATCTCGTGCGGACCGAGGGACTGGCGATCCAGCAGCCGATTCTCGGGCATCTCGTGGGGTATTTCACGACGGAGATCGGCGTGCTCAGTCAGGTGACTCACCTGTGGGCATATCCGAGTCTGGACGAGCGCACCCGTCGTCGTGCGCAACTCGCACAGGACAAGCGTTGGCAGGCGTTCATTCCGCGTCTGTCCGAATTGATCGAAACGGCCGAGAACCGCATTCTGGTTCCGACCGATTTTTCCCCGCTCGCGGCGTTCACCGCACAGGCGACGCAGGGAAATGCCTCACTGGATTCCCGCGATTTCAAGGAGATTCGCCGTGACTGACCGACTGAGAATCGAAAACCTGTACAAGGTGTTCGCGGACAAGCCGGCGCGAGCGCTGGCCATGTTGCGCGATGGCAAGCGCAAGTCCGACGTGCTCGAGACGCTGGGCCAGGTGGTGGGCCTCGACGACGTCTCGCTGACGGTGCCGTCGGGCGCCATCTACATGATCATGGGGCTCTCCGGCTCCGGGAAATCGACGCTCGCGCGTTGCATCAACCGGCTGAACGAACCGTCGGACGGCCGCATTCTGCTCGACGGCGACGACATCTGCGCGCTCGACGAGCGGCGGCTTCGCGACGTGCGCCGCAACCGCATCTCGATGGTGTTTCAGCACTTCGCGCTGCTGCCGAACCGCCGCGTGATCGAAAACGTGGAGTTCGGGCTGAAGCTGCGCGGCATGCCGGCGGCGGAGCGTCGGCGGCGCGCCGAGGAGGTGCTGAGTGTGGTCGGGCTCGCGCGCTGGGCGTATCACATGCCCCACGAACTGAGCGGCGGCATGCGTCAGCGCGTGGGACTGGCGCGCGCGCTGGCCACGGAGGCCGACGTTCTCATCATGGACGAAGCCTTCAGCGCGCTCGATCCGCTGATCCGTACGGAAATGCAGGACGAGCTGCTGCGTCTGCAACACACGCTCAACAAGACCATTCTGTTCATCACGCACGACTTCCAGGAAGCGCTGAAGCTAGGCACGCGTATCGCGATCATGGCGGATGGACGCCTCGTGCGCGAAGGCACGCCGCAGCAAATCGTGCTCGAACCCGGCAGCGACTACGTGGCAGCGTTCACCCGCGACGTCGACCGTGCCCGTTTGTTCGACGCCCGCTCGGTGATGGCGCCCGTGCCCGCAGTGCTTGCGCAATGCGACCACCGTCTGCCGTGCGTGCCTGCGGGCATGCGACTGGTGGACGTGGCGGCGCGCTTCACTGCGGAGGAAACCATGGGCGTGACGGATGACGACGGCAAGCTGATCGGCGTGCTGGACGTGGGGCAGTTGCTGGCGCGTATCGGAACTACCGGCACGGCGGGTGCTGTGGCCGGCGTAGGAGAACATCATGCTTAATGCAGACCAACTTGCGATTTTTCCCTTCGATCAGTGGATTCAGGAGGGCGTGCAGTGGATGGCGCTGCACATGCGTCCGCTGTTCCTCGTCATCAAATGGCCGGTCGAGCGTTTGCTGACCTTCAACGACAGCGTTTTTCACGCCGCACCGTTCCCGGTGATGGTCGTGATCGCGTTTCTGTTGTGCTGGCGGCTGGCGAGTCTGAGCGTCGCGGTCTTCAGCGCCGTGGTGTTCGTGGCGATTGCGATGCTCGGGGTGTGGAGCGAAGCGATGACGACGCTCTCGCTGATCATGACCGCCATTCTCTTCTGTGCGCTCATCGGCATACCGATCGGCATCTGGAGTGCGCGTAGCGAGCGGGTGTGGCTCGTGGTGCGTCCGGTGCTCGACATCATGCAGACGACGCCGACGTTCGTGTATCTGGTGCCGGTGGTCATGCTTTTCGGCGTGGGCAACGTGCCGGGCGAAGTGGCGGTGGTCACTGCCGCGATGCCGCCGCTCATCCGCTTCACGCATCTGGGCATTCGCATGGTCGAGCACGAGATCGTCGAAGCGGGTCTTGCGTTCGGCGCGGACAGGCGTCAGTTGCTGTGGGAAGTGCAATTGCCGCTGGCCGTGCCGACCATCCTCGGCGGCCTGAACCAGACGGTGCTCACGGCGATGGTGATGTCGGTCGTGGTCGCGATGATCGGCGCCGAAGGTCTCGGGCTGGTGGTGTTGCAGGGGCTGGGCCGTCTCGATGTGGGGCGCGCGGCCGTCGGTGGCATCGCCATCGTGCTGCTCGCGATGATGCTCGACCGGTTCACGCAGAAGCTCGCCCGCACCAAGCCGCGCGATCAGCAGACGTTCCGTGCCGTCATCTCCCGGTTGTTTCGTGGGGAGCGTCAGGTAGGGGGCGATGTCGGCAGCAATGTGCCGCCGACGGCACGTGCGGCGGATGCGCCCTGATGTCGATGCGGCGATGGGGCACCGTCGCCGCCTGATATCGATGTACCGCAGGTTTTCGCAGTACCGCGTTTCGTAACACCGCAGCACCGGTCACGACGGCGACGTCGCAGACCGGCACCCGTGCCCGCAGGCAAAACTCCGGTATCCCCGGCGGGCCGATAACTCGACGATCGGAAAGATCGAACAAGTCTTGGAGAGCAGCAATGAAAGGATTGGCAAAGGCGGTTGCCTCGTTCACGCTTTCGCTGGTGGCGGCAGGCGCGTTGCACGCGCAGACGCTTCCGGGCACGGGAAAGACGATTCACTATGCGCAGAGCGACAGCTTCGGCGGTAACTACGTCGTCGCCCAGATCGTGTCGAAGGCATTCAAGGGGCTGGGCTACGACGTCAAGCTCAGCACGATGAACACCACGCTGTTCTTCCAGGCCGTAGCGCAAGGCGATATCGACATCGCCACCGATGTGAACTTCCCGCAGCGCGAACCGGGTTTTCGCGCCGTCGCGTCGCAGGCGATGATCGTCGGTACGGGGCTGATCTCGGGCGATGGCATCAACGGCTATCTGATCGACAAGAAGACCGCGCAGCAGTATCACATCACCAGCCTCGAACAGATGAAGGACCCGAAGATCGCGGGTCTCTTCGGCAAGGACGGCAAGGCCGAACTGATCAGTTGCGACCCGGGCTGGAGCTGCGGCGACGTAGTGGACTATCAGATCGACAAGTTCGGTCTGAAGCAGACGGTCAAGGCGGTGCGCGGCAAGTATGAAGCGCTCATGGTCGAAGCGGTGACGAAGGTCAAGCAGGGCAAGCCGGCGTTCTTCTACGCGTGGAGCCCGTCGTGGGTGACCAACGCGCTGGTACCCGGTGTGGACGTGGTGTGGCTACCGACGCCCGCCGACGCGTTGCCGCCGAACGTCCCGAACAAGGGCTCGGCGCTCGTGAACAACGTCGAGGGGTGTGCGGGCGGCGCCAATCCTTGCCGTATGGCGATGGCGTCGTGGAACTGGGGATCGGTGGCGAACAAGCAGTTCATTGCGGCAAATCCGGCGATCAAGGCGTTGATCGAACAGATCCGCTTCCCCGGCAAGACGTGGTCGCAGTGGGAAGCGACGATCAGCAAGGAGGGCGGCTCGCCCGCGCTGATCACGAAGCTGTCGGACGAATGGATCGCCGCCAACAAGGCGCAGATGGATCAATGGGTAGCGACGGCGGCCAAGGCGAAGTGACTGACGGAGAGCGCGCAATGAATCCGGAATTGTTCGAGAAAGGGCTGAAGACACGCCGTGAAGTGTTGGGCAGCGAATATGTGGACAAGTCGATTGCGTCTGCGGATGCCTTCAACCGGCCCATGCAGGAACTCGTGACCGAGTATTGCTGGGGCGAGATATGGAATCGTCCGGGGCTGGACCGTCGCACACGAAGCCTGCTCAATCTGGGCATGCTCACCGTGATGAACCGCCCCCACGAGTTGAAGCTGCACGTGCGGGGCGCGCTGACCAACGGCGTGACGAAGGAGGAGATCGCCGAGGTGTTCCTGCAAGCGGCGATCTATGCCGGGGTGCCCGCAGCGATCGACAGCTTCCGGGTGGCGAGAGAGGTGTTCGACGCGCAGCCCTGAGCGCGGTACCCCTTGCGAGGGGCGGGGGCGTGAGGCGTCCGTCATCTCGCAATGCATGTCAAGGCGAGCGTTTGCACACGTATTCCGGTGGGCGAACGCTCGCTTTCGTTTGCGAACATCACAAGAACCGAAGGCGAGTGACGGTATCGCAAAGTGGTGTGCTTCATCGGTGCCAAAGTGAGTTCTCCCCCCAACTGATGGAGAACGCTCATGATTTCCACGAATGCCAACGCATCGACCGCACCGATAGCGGGATTGCCGTCGCCAGCCGACAATCTCTCCGATGATCGGCCACCACCGGAGATGGCGCAGGATCTCCATCGCGCTGCGCAGATGCACGGGGCGCAGGGTGCCGGAATAGCCACGGGTTTCAGTCAAATGACGATCGAAATTCGGCAACCTCAAGCCGGGACATTGACTGTCGGCGAGGCGCTTACGCGCGACCGTATTGCCCAAACCCCGCCGTCTGATGGGCACCAAGTGCGTGCCGGGGTCGTCTGTGCGGCCAATGCTGGCGTCAAGCCTGCCAACGTTTTCGACAAAGCCGTGCCGCAGTGGCAAAGTGCGATCGCCGACGGCGACGAATCAGGCCGGCTGTTCTACGAAGCCTTCATTGACGCGCGGATGATACCGATTCGGCCACAGATCAGAGATGTGGTGCTGGACCAATTCGCGCAAAGAATCGTTGATCTCCCCGACCACGACAAACTGGCCGCTTTCCGGTCGATTCTGATGCAGGACGGTGGCGTCGGCGTGATGCGAAAAGCCTGGACCAAGATCGGTATTTCACAGTTTCCCGAGACGGACAGGGGCAGCGTAACGGCTTTGCTGCGCGAGCACGATATCGCGCAGTCGGCCGGGGCCGGTATGGCAACGATAGCGAACCAGGGGGTGCGGGGAGCACGCAGTCTGTCCGTGACACCAGTGCTTACCGACGGCGACCTTGTGGAGACGTTCGTCAAGGCATGGGGTGAGGCCATCGATTCGCAGGGGGAACCGGATGGGTGGGGCAGGTTCCTGACGGAGGGGGGCACCGTATTCTTCGGCGGCGAGGATCTTCAGACGCTGCTGGCGACTCTCGCTAAAAATATTCACCGCTTGCCTGAAGATCGGCGCTTTACGGGGATGCAGTACATTCTCGAAGACAAAAGCGGGTTGGGAGTGGCAGCAATCAAGTCGGTCGTGAGCGATAGGGGACTGGAAACGGTCGAAGTCTTTGCGGTCGCGGATCGCGCGGCAGCGCTGGATCTCTACTACAAACACGGCATTATTCAGCTTCGCTAGGGCGCGTGGCGGGGCTTGCAGACGTGATGCAAGCCCCGCTCGTTTTTTAGCGTCCTGGTCGTCAGCCTTGCGGCGTATCCGACCGCTTCAACGGATCGTCTGTCTCCGCCTTCGCCACAGGCCCCGGCAGGCCGGTGATCTTCGGTACGCACTCGCGATGGAACCACACGAGATTGACCGGCTCGCCTGCGAGCAGACGCTTCACTGGCGGCACGACCTGCTCGCCGATCAGCATGCCGAGCAGGCCGATCAGGGCGACGGCCGGGGGCGCGGGCGAGCGCACGCCGAGACCGCCGTAAATGATGCCGACGAGCACGCCCACGGCCAGCGATACGAGATAGAGTTTCATCGCAAGTCTCCGAGTCTCTGATTTGCACGCGTGATCAGAACGCCCAGCACGAGCAGCCGAGTGCACCCCAGAAGCCGCTCTCGTCAGCGGCCGGCACGTTCGATGCCCAGGCTTTCGCATGTCCGTGGCCATGAACGCCGCACGCCGTCGCGCAGGCACAATTCACGCTGACGTTGAGCACCTGCGCGCCGCGCGGGTGGTATCCCACGCTGTGACGCGTGGGGGACCAGTCCGGCATCGCAGGCGGCAACGCCGGCGCGTGACTGCCGAAATCGCCGTCGCCGTACACGACTTTGCCGCCAAGCAGGGTGAGCACCGACGTGATGTCCTGAATCTCGTCTTCCGGCACGCTGAAGTAATCCGCCGAGAGGACCGCCAGATCCGCGAGCTGGCCGACCTTGATCTGTCCCTTCTTGCCGACTTCGGACGAGAACCACGTATTCGCTTCCGTCCACAGACGCAGGGCTTCGTCGCGGTCGAGCAGGCTGCCCGGCGCCGCCATGCGCAGTCCGCCGACCGTCTTGCCCGTCACCAGCCAGTACAGCGAGACCCACGGGTTGTACGAGGCGACGCGCGTGGCGTCCGTGCCTGCGCCGACCTTCACGCCGCGCTCCAGCATGCGTCGCACCGGCGGCGTGGCCTCGGCCGCCTTCGCGCCGTAGCGCTCCACGAAGTACTCGCCCTGATACGCCATGCGATGCTGCACGGCAATGCCGCCGCCCAGCGCTGCGATACGGTCGATGTTGCGGTCGCTGATGGTCTCGGCGTGATCGAAGAACCAGTGCAGGCCGTCGAACGGCACGTCCTTCGCGACCTTTTCGTAGACGTCGAGCGCGCGGGAAATGGTTTCGTCATAAGTCGCGTGCAGACGCCACGGCCAGCGATTCTCCGCCAGCAGTCGCACGACGGGTTCCAGATCGTTTTCCATCGACGGCGGCATTTCGGGACGCTCGACGCGGAAATCTTCGAAGTCCGCCGCCGAATAGACGAGCATTTCGCCTGCGCCGTTATGACGATAGAGATCGTCGCCCTGAGCGGGGCTGACTTGCCCGACCCACTGGCTGAAATCCGCGAGTTCGGCTTTCGGCTTTTGCGTGAAGAGGTTGTAGGCGAGACGCACCGTCAGTTGCCCCTCGCGGTGCAGTTCCTCGATGATGCTGTAGTCCTCGGGGTAGTTCTGGAAACCACCGCCCGCGTCGATGACCCCGGTCACGCCGAGCCGGTTCACTTCGCGCATGAAATGACGCGTCGAGTTCTTCTGGTACTCCGGCGGCAGCTTAGGCCCCTTGGCAAGCGTGGCATAGAGAATGGTCGCGTTCGGCTTGGCGAGCAGCAGGCCGGTCGGATTGCCCGCGGCATCGCGCACGATCTCGCCGCCCGGCGGGTTCGGCGTGTCTTTGGTGTAGCCGACGGTGCGCAACGCGGCGCCGTTGAGGATCGCGCGGTCGTAGAGGTGCAGGATGAACACCGGCGTATCGGGCGCAATGGCGTTCAGTTCGTCGATGGTCGGCAGACGCTTCTCGGCGAACTGATGCTCGGTGAAGCCCCCGACGACGCGGACCCACTGCGGGGCCGGTGTGCGATCGACCTGTGCCCCCAGCATGCGCATCGCGTCCGCCAGCGAGCGCACGCCGTCCCAGCGCAGCTCCATGTTGTAGTTCAGGCCGCCGCGAATGATGTGCATGTGGCTGTCGATCAGCCCCGGAATGGCGCGACGGCCTTTCAGGTCGATGACCCGCGTGTCCTTGCCGGCCAGACGCATCACGTCCTCGCGGGTGCCGACGGCGGTGAACGTGCCGCCAGTGAGCGCGACGGCGTCGGCCTGCGGGTTGGCGCGGTCGAGCGTGGTGAACTTGCCGTTGATCAGAATCAGGTCAGGGTGTGTCATGGGTGGCTCCGGAGGGTGGCGGGCACGGTAGGCATGGTGGGCACAGCGGTCACTTCGGTCGCTTCGGGGGCTTCGGGGGCTTCGATGAGGCGGTTTCGGCGTCGCCGACAACAAACGAAGAGCGTATGTCGTTCGCCGCACACTCACTATCGTCTTTTCGTATTAGCGCCGGAAACCCTTGCCGGGCATGGCTCGCGCGACGCATGACACGGGGCCTGTGCTGAATTTGCAGGCACGGTCGTGCTTTTTCGAAGATTGAACGTCACATGACTGACGTATACTCTGGCTCACCGACTCCCTATATCGCACAGGCATGAACGCGCTTGCGGACAGCGACATTGCTACCGTCTACGTCGTCGACCACGACCCGGCAGAGAACCAGACGCTCTGTACGTCGCTGATCGACGCCGGATTGCGCGCCCGAGGGTTCCCATGTGCGGCGTCGTTCCTTGCGGGCGAGCGTAGCGCTGGGCCGGGTTGCCTCGTGGTGGACGCCGATCTGGGCACCCCTGGCGGCGGCCTGGCGCTGCAAGACACGCTCGCGGCCGTGCGCGACCCGATTCCCGTCGTGCTCATTACCGGTCGCGCCGACGTGAGCGCCGGTGTGCGGGGGATGAAGGCGGGCGCAATCGACTTCCTCACCAAGCCATTTCCCAACGTGGTGTTGCTCGACGCCGTCGGTAACGCGCTTGCGAAAGACCGTCAGCGGCTGGGGCGCGAGCGCGTCAGCACCGACATGATCGAGCGGGCGCAGCGGCTGTCCCAGCGTGAGCGGGAGGTCATGGCGCTGGTTGCGGCGGGACGCATGAACAAGCATATCGCCGACGAACTCGGCATCAGCGAAGTCACCGTGAAGATCCATCGCGGTAACGCGATGCGCAAGATGGAAGCGCGATCGTTCGCGGACCTCGTCATCATGGCCCACAAACTCGGCATGACCTCGCCGGCGCTTTATCACGGCGCAATCGGCCGGCATCGGCGCGACAGCCTGTAGCCCTTCGTCGATACCTCGACCAAAACGCCATCGATCTTTCGATGGCGTTTTTCATTCAACGTCCCGGGCGAACGATCGGTGCGGCGGGCGGCGCTGCGTCGGGACGCTGCGGCGTCGCCGAGTTGCCGAACGTGTTTCCCATACGCTGAGACGTCCCGCTCCAGTTGAACTGACCGCCGATCTGATTGCCCGGCTTGTTTGCGATGTCTTCCGATTCGAGGCCCGGTTTGCGGCCCGCGCCCGGCGCCGAGGCTGGCTGCAACTGGTTCGTCAGACAGTCGTAGGACGGCGAGCGCTGGCCGTTCACCTCGACATCCACGCAACCCGCACGCGACGACGCCGACGTCGCACTGTCCACGCGCGGCGCATTGTCGGCCGCCATGGCGAGCGACGATGCCATCGCCAGTAACGCAGCGGCGAACGTCGTCGCGCGCGTCTGGCGACGCATCTCATTCCCCGGCACTTGCCCGATACGGTGGTTCGTCATCGCACGTCTCCCCGTCAAAAACCATAGTTATCCATCAGGACTCCGACCAAAAAAGCCGTCAAGACGACCGTCGGGCGCCGGCCAAGCATACGTCAGTCCGTGCGGTTTTCGAGAAAGATGAATTTCTCGTGACAAACGTCAGTCGCCCGCGATCCCGAACGTCTAGGTATCCGTATTCGAGAGAAATGTCGACACGGATTGCGTGCGGCCGGGCGATACCAGACGCGCAGCGCTTTCGCTGCGAGCACGGCGAGTCGTCGGTAAGCCAGGCCACCGGGGGCACTGCATCGGGCAGGGCCGCGTCGACCTAACAAGTCAGAGTCTTCTATATGCGTTTGATGAAAACGAACCGGCCGTGGCGGCGCTGGGCGGCGGTGTGCGCGCTCACGTTGGGGGGATCCGTTCATGGCGTTGCGATTGCTCAGCAAACCGAAGCGAATCCGTCGGAGCCGGCGCACGGCAATGCGGCCGAGGTGGAGCATCAGGCCGATGTAAAGGCCGATGTGAAGGCCGATCCGAAGGCGGCCGCTACCGGGAAAGAGACGTCTGCCGAGGCGCAGAAGCAAGTCAATATCAACGAGTACGTCGTGCGCGGCAACACCGTGCTCGATGTCCGCACCATCGAGAAGGCCGTCACGCCCTATCTGGGGCCGAACCGCACGCTGGCCGACATCGAAGCCGCACGCGACGCACTGCTCGCCGCCTATCAGGCCAAGGGCTACCAGTCGGTGTACGTCGATCTGCCCGAACAGCAGGTCACCGGCGGCATCGTCTATCTGAAGGTCAGCGAGACCAGGCTCGGACGTCTGCGCGTGGTCGGCTCGGAGTACCACTCGCCGCGCGAAGTGCGCGAACGCGTGCCGTCGCTCGCCGAAGGCAAGGTGCCGGACTTCAACGCGGCGCAGGCCGAACTCACGGCCCTGAACCGCACCGGCGACCAGCAGGTCGTGCCGCTCGTCAAGCAGGGCGCAGTCCCCGGCACGATGGACGTCGATCTCAAGGTCGAAGACACCAACCCCTGGCGCGCCAGCTTCAGTCTGAACAACGATCGCAGCGCCGACACGAAGCCGCTGCGCATGCTCGCGTCGCTCGGTTACGACAACCTCTGGCAACTCGGCCATCGCGTGTCGATGAGCTTCTTTGGCGCGCCGCAGGACTTCAAGCAGAGCAAGGTCTGGTCGGGGTCGTATGTCGCGCCCATCGGCGCCTCGCCGTGGTCGCTCGAACTCAATGGCTATCAGTCGGACAGCAACGTTGCCACGACGGGTGGCACGACGGTGCTCGGCAAGGGCCATGCCATTGGCCTCAAGACAACGTTCACCGTCCCCGACACGGGCGCCTGGTATCACGCCTTCAGCCTGGGTGTGGACTTCAAGGACAACACCGAAACCACGCGATTCGGCACCGCCGGCGACGTGGTGCCGCTCAAGTACGCGCCGATCACCCTCGGCTACAGCGGCTTCTATCAGAACGAGACCCTGCAAGCCGGTCTGAACACGTCGATCACCACCGGTATGTCGAGCTTCCTCGGCTACGGCAGCGGCCCCGCGCAGTTCGACGCGAAGCGCTACAAGGCGTCTCCGAGCTTCACGGTGCTGCGCGCCGATGCGAACGGCACTTACACGATTGGCGGCGGTTGGCAACTGGCCGCCCGCGTGGCCACGCAGATGACCGACTCGCCGCTCGTCTCGAACGAGCAGATCGCAGGTGGCGGCATGAATTCGGTACGCGGCTATCTCTCGGCGGAAGCCACGGGCGATTACGGCGTGGTCGGCTCGATCGAGTGGCGCACGCCGCCGATTCCGCTGCTCGCGCCGATCGTGTCGAACTGGCGCGCGTATGCGTTCTTCGACGGCGCGCGTCTGGGCCTGCGCGACGCGTTGCCCGAGCAGACGTCGACGTTCTCGCTCGCGTCGCTCGGTGTCGGCACGTCGCTGCGTCTGACGTCGCACGTGACGGGCCGCTTCGACGCCGCCTATCCGCTGACGAACGGCCCGCGTACGGAACGCTACAAGCCGCGCCTGAATTTTAGCGTGACGGCAACGTACTGAGGCCACGCCGACCGAGCGGCAGGACGCGACAGACACGACAGAAGCGACATACGCCCCAACACTTCACCAAACAACATTCACGACCTGATGCCTGTGCGCTTATCCGACGCGTCAGGCCGCATAAACGGAGAACTACAGCCATGCGACGCATTCTTCCATTCCTGCTTGCGCTGATCGGCACGCTGATGCCGGTGCTCGCGCACGCCTGGTGGCAACCGGATTGGGCGTACCGCAAGCCGATCACCATCGACGCCGGCCCGCAAGGCGGCAACATCACGGGCGACGCCGGCCGCGTGCCGATGCTGCTGCGCCTGCACACCGGTAACTTCAGCTTCGAAGGCGTGAACGAAACCGGTGCCGATCTGCGCTTCGTCGCGGCCGACGACAAGACGGTGCTCAACCACCAGATCGAGCAATTCGATCCGGTGCTGGGCATTGCGCTCGTGTGGGTCGATGTGCCCGCCGTGACGGCTGCCAACAAGCAGCAGATCTGGATGTACTACGGCAACCGCAAGGCGCCCGCTGCCGGCAACGGTCAGCGCGTGTTCGATCCGGACTACACGGCCGTGTACCACTTCGGTGAGTCGAACGTGCCCGCACGTGACACCACGGCTTACGGCAACAACAGCCAGAATCCGGTCGTCACGCTCGACGGCGCCATCATCGGCAAGGGCATTCAGGCGGGGGCATCGCCGCTCGTGCTGCCCGCGTCGCCGTCGCTCACGATCGCGGCCGGTGGCAACTTCACGTTCTCGGCATGGGTGCGTCCGGAGAAGCTCGGTGCGAACGAGGCGATCTACACGCGCCGCGAAGGCGGCAACGATCTGTTGATCGGTGTCGATCAGGGCGTGCCGTTCGTGCAGGTCGGTGCGCAACGCAGTCAGCCGGGCCAGCCGATTCAGGCCGGTCAGTGGTCGCATCTCGCTGTCACGAGCGATGGCAAGACGCTCACGCTATATGTCGCGGGTCACGCGACGGGCACGGTTGCCGCTGCACTGCCCGCGCTGAACTCGCCGACGATCATCGGCGGCGATGCCGAGGGCGTGGCCGGTGGTCTGGCGCGCTTCTCGGGTGCTGTGGACGAAGTGCGTCTGTCGAAGGTCGCACGCCCCGCCGCGCTGATTCAGGCGGATGCCGTCGCGCAAGGCGCCGAATCGCGTCTGATCGCCTTCGGTCCTGACGAGCAACAAGCCGGCAAGAGCCACTTCGCCTTCATCCTCTCGGCCATGCCGGTCGACGCCTGGGTGGTCGTGATCGTGCTCGGCCTGATGGCGCTGGTGTCGTGGGTCATCATGATCACGAAGAGCCGCAGCTACAGCGCGAAGACGCGCGCCAATGCAGCCTTCATGGAGCATTTTCGCGAAGCGTCGGGCGCGCCGCTCGATCAGATCGCGCGCACCAACCGTGTGCCTGACGATGTGCGCCAGCAATCGCCGCTGTGGCGTCTGTACGAAGTCGCGCTCGACGAACTGCATCGCCGCCACGAGCTTGGCTATGACACGAGCGCTGTCTCCGACGCGACCATCAGCGCCATTCGCGCGTCGATGGACGGCACGGTGATTCGCGAGATCGAGTCGATGAGCAAGCGCATGAACTGGCTCTCCACCTCGATCGAAGGCGCACCGTATGTCGGTCTGTTCGGCACCGTGATCGGGATCATGCTGGTGTTCGTCGTGGCGGCCATGGCCGGTGCGGTGGACATCAACTCGGTGGCCCCGGGGATGGCCGCAGCGCTGCTGTGTACGGCGGCCGGTCTGGGCGTCGCGATTCCCGCGCTGTTCGGCTACAACTGGCTCGTCTCGCGCTCGGATGCGCTCGCTGCCGACATGGCCGTATTCGTCGACGAATTCACGACGCGCCTCGCGGAAGAGCAGGGCGAAGGCCGTCGTCAGCCTGTGCTGCAACGCGCCTGACGGGGACGAACCATGGCAAATGCAACGCGATTCGCCGCGAAGAAGCGCGCGAGCGGCGTCAACATCACGCCTTTCGTCGATGTGCTGCTGGTGGTGCTGGTGATCTTCATTCTCACGAGCAACGCCAGCATCCCCGGCATCAAGGTCGATCTGCCGAAGGCGAGTTCCTCGGTGGCGCTGGAAAAACCGAAGACCAAGGCCATCACCGTCGACAACGCGGGGCAGGTGTTTCTCGATGCCTATCCGGTGACGCTCAACGAGCTTGAGGATCGCTTGCGCACGGAGAAGGCGGTCACGCCCGACTTCCCGGTGATCGTGCGCGGCGACGCGCAGGTGCAGTACGCCAAGGTCGTGGAAGTGCTCGATCTGTTGCGGCGCATCGATCTCAATCAGGTCGGCCTCGTGACCGGCAAACCGCAGTAAGGAGCGCAGCGTGAAACCTCGCGATTTCGCGTCTCGCCCTCCGGCTCGGTCGACGTCGTCCCGTCCGGCGCTTGCCGTACTGGCGGCGCTGCGGCGTCGCGGCGGATTGATCGTCGGCGGCCTCGTCGTGCTCGGCCTGATCGCGCTCTTCTGGCATCTGCTCACGGACCGCGCCAGCACGCGCCGCGAGGTCAGCAGCCCGCCGATGCTGATGTTGCCGCCGCCACCCCCTCCGCCGCCGCCACAGGAAAAACCGCCTGAGCCGACGCCGGAGAAGATCAAGCCCGAGGTCGTCGAGCCGAAGCCCGCCGACCCGGTCGAGCCGCCCAAGGACGACACGCCTCCCAGTCCGACCAAGGATCTGGGCGACGCTGTGACGATCAACGGCGACGCGCAGGCCGGTACCGACGCCTTCGGCATCGGTGCGGGCAGCGGCGGCGGCATGACCGGTGGCGGCGGCGGGCTGGGTAGCCGCTCGTACAGCGCGTGGCTGGCGGGGTCGTTGCAGCAGGCGTTCGGTCGCGATCAGCGCACCCGCACGCTGGCATTCGACGACGTTCGTATCGATCTCTGGCTCGATGCCGACGGCCGTGCCACACGCGTGCAACTCGTACGCGGCACGGGCAACGCAACCATCGATCAGGCGGTGCTCGCCATGCTGCACGACTTCCGTGCGGAGGAGAAGCCGCCTGCGTCGCTGCGCTATCCGATGTCGATGAGCATTCGGGGACGCCGTCCATGACACGCCACACCTCGCACGCTGCCGGCATGCCCGGATCGGCGCAAGCAGACCTTCCTTTTTACGCACAAGTCACACACAAAATGAAAGCACTGGAACGTATGACTGACGGCGGCGCACGCCGGGCGGTCCCTCGCCGGGCGGCCGGCACGGCGGGCGCCGTCGCCCTGGCGCTCGCGCTGCTGAGCGCCACCGGCCTGGCGCACGCGCAGGCACAGGCGGCGTCGCAGGACACCGCGATGGTCAAGCTCATTCGCGGCCTGATCAAGAGCGGCGCCATCGACAAGGCCACGGGCGAAGCGCTGCTCGCACAGGCGCAGACCGAAGCCTACGCCGCTACGCAAGCCGCACAGATGGCGGCGCAGAAGCAGGCATGGTCGGCCCCGGCCGCCGGTGCTGCTGGCGCCACCGTCGGGGCGGGCGCTGCGGCAGCGGGTGCCGAGCCGGGCGATGTGCGCATTCCGTACATCTCGCAAACCACGCGCGATCAGATTCGCGATGAGGTGAAGAACGAAGTGATGGCGCAGGCCAGGTCCGAAGGCTGGGCTGCGCCGAACGAGACGCCGGAGTGGACCAAGCGCATCCACTTCGAAGGCGACTTCCGTCTGCGTAACGAGTCGCGCTTTTACTCCAGCAGCAACACGAACACGCAGATCGACTGGGCGACGATCAACAAGGGCAATGGCTTCGACGTCAACTCGAATACCAATCTGTCGCTGCCGCCGTTGCTCAACACTACGCAGAACCGCACCAACCAGTTCCGTGCGCGGGCACGTTTCGGCCTGTTCGCCGACGTGTCCGAGCAGGTGAAGGCCGGTGTGCGTCTGGCGAGCAGCAACGACGATAGCCCGGTGTCGACGAACACCACGCTGGGCGGTGGTCTGAACAAGAAGAGCGTCTGGCTCGATCAGATGTGGCTGTCGTATCAGCCGGTGGACTGGGTGAAGTTCACGGGCGGTCGCTTCGCCCCGCCGTTCGCCACGAGCGACATGCTGTTCTCCAGCGATCTGAACCTCGACGGCATTGCCGCGCAGTTCAGCAAGGCCCTGCCGCAGAACCCGAACGTCGAGCTGTTCGGCTCGCTCGGGTTCATCCCGCTGGAATACTCGAACGACAACGCGCCGTCCAACAGCCAGAGCAAGATGTCGAGCCAGACCAAGTGGCTGCTCGGCACGCAGTTCGGCGCGAACTGGAAGCTCGATTCGAAGAACAGCTTCCGCGGCACGGTCGGCTACTTCGACTTCCGCAACATCACCGGTCAGCTCTCGTCGCCGTGCTCGCTGTATTCGGGGCAGACGAGCTGCGACACTGACTGGTCGCGCCCGGCGTTCATGCAGAAGGGCAACACGCTCATGCTGCTGCGTAACATCGCGCTCAACCCGCTCGATCCGGCCAATATGGCGCAGCCGCAATACGTGGGCTATGCCTCGAAGTTCCAGTTGCTCGACCTGTCGGCGCGCTGGGATACGGTGCTGGCCGGTCGCTACCCGCTGCGTTTTGACGTCAACTACATCCGCAACCTGGCCTACAACGAGGGCGAGATGTGGGCGCGCTCGAACGGCGGCATCGTGAACAACTTCGGCGCGGGCGACGCCACGCGCGCGAACTTCAAGAGCGGCCCGAACGCGTACATGTTCCAGGCAACGTTCGGCAAGCCGGTCATGGCCGCCCGGGGCGACTGGAACGTGCTGTTCGGCTACAAGCGTATCGAGCCGGATGCCGTGCCCGATGCTTACAACGACTCGACGTTCCACGGGGGCGGCACGAACGCGAAGGGCTACTACCTCGGCGGCTCGTATGCGTTCGACAAGAACGCATGGATCACGGGCCGCTGGCTGTCGACGAAGGAAGTCTACGGCGCGCCGCTGTCGATCGACACGCTGCAAATCGAAGTCAACGCGCGATTCTAAGGAGGTGTCATGAGCCAACAGCCCTCTCGCGCGGCGTCGCGTCTGGTCACCGGTGTCAAGGTCTCGGCGGTCGCCGTGCTGCTCGCCGCGTGCTCGGCCGCCGTGGCGCAGACGCCCCAGGGTACGCCGTCGATGGAAGAGCGTCTGCGCACGCAATTGCGTGCCACGACCGAACAGCTTCAGCAGGCGCAAAACGAGCTTGCCGCACTCAAGGCCGGTGGTGCGACGCCCGCCGGTGCGGCTGGCAAGGCATCGAAGGATTCGCCGGAAGCGCTGCGCAAGGCGCTGGACGACGCGCAGCAGCAACTGGCGGCAGAGCGTCAGGCGCGTGAGCGTCTCTCGCTGGATGCCCGCGCCTGCGCCTCCGAAGTGAAGACGGTGGCCGACAAGGCCAACGCCCAGATCGCGCAGTATCGCAACGCCTATGACGAACTGCTCAAGCTCGCGCGTCAGGCCGACGCGCAGCGCAAGCAACTCGCTCAGGAGACGGACGTGCAGCGTGCGGCGCTCAAACTCGCCAGCGAGAAGAACGATCGTCTGTACGCCGTCGGTCAGGAAATCCTGACGGCGTACGAGACGATGGACGTGGCGACGGTCGTCGCGGCGCGTCAGCCGTTCGCCACGCAAGCCCGTGTGAAGTACGAGCAGATCGCGCAGCAGTACGGCGACAAGCTCTACGAAGGCAAGTTCGACGAGCAGCAGGCCATCGCAGCGGCATCGGCAAAACCGGGGGATGCGCCGGCCGCGTCGGCAGCCCCGGCGGACGCGTCGGCGCCGACTGCAACGAAGTAATGAAGTAATGAAGTAACGAAGTAAGGACATGCGGCGA
Organism: Pandoraea sp. LA3; assembly: GCF_022696215.1. Classification (NCBI taxonomy): domain Bacteria; kingdom Pseudomonadati; phylum Pseudomonadota; class Betaproteobacteria; order Burkholderiales; family Burkholderiaceae; genus Pandoraea; species Pandoraea sp. LA3. The sequence continues at coordinate 65,981 of NZ_PTPY01000014.1, forward strand.
GGCGCGACGCAGTCACGCATCGCCGCAGATTTCGCAAAACGCAAGTCAGGACGTTGAGGACCACTGGCAATGAACGAAGAAAACACGATGCAACAAGGCAACCACGACGCCGAACCCGGTGCACCGCTCACGTCGGGCCAGCCGAACGAGTCGTCGGCCGCCGAGGTCATCACTTTCATGACGTCCGCGCAGGTGGCCGACGCCATTCGCGCTGCCGGTTGTGCCGTCTCCGTGCAGCAGGACGATCTCGTCACGCGACTGCACAGCGCCAGTCACGGCATCGGCTATCAGGTGCATTGGGGCAATCAGGCCGGTGTCGATCAGTATCTGGATCTCACGCTGAGCTGCCCGCTGCGCATTCAGGGTGGCGATCTGCCCGACGGTCTGATCAACGAGTGGCACCGCTCGCGTCGCTTCGCCCGCGTGGCCGCGCACGGGGAGTTTCTCGTGCTCGAAATGGACGTTTTCGTGGCGGGTGGCGTTACGCCCGAATTCCTTCGCTTCTCGATGCGTCTCTGGGTCGAGATGATGGGACAGTTCTTCCTGCATCTGCGCAACTTCACGCAGCAGGCCGCCGGGCAACCGGCCGGCGCTGCAACGCTGAACGACGACGCGCTTACCCCGGGCGCACCGAACGACGTGCTCGCCCGCACCGAGTCGGCAGACACGCAGGGACCGATGACGCTCAACTGAAGCGTCTCCGCGCGGCGCATCACGGGGTTACCCATACCCCACAGCGCGATTCCTCTCGAGCCTGGGAACCTCCCCGCGCGGCAGCATCACCTCCAGTAGAAGACTGGTTGGCCCGTAGTGCGCTTGCTACCCCGTGAGCGCACTACGGGCGCTTTTTCTTTGCAGTCCTGTGCATTGTCAAAGCATCGTCACAATCAGACACGAGAATTATCAGGAAATCTTACAAATGATTAGTGGGCTAACGGGGGAACGGCGGCTGCCATGCGACCGTCGGCCATGCAAAAGGCCCATCGCCCGACATGACCGCTATTGCTCGTAATGACCGTTACTGCCTGTTCACGCCCGATCACATGGCGTGCGACGGCGAGCGTGCTGGCGGGGTGGCTGTTGGCGGGCATGTCGTGCGGCCCGATCGCCTTTGCCCGGACGGCCCTGCCACCGGCGCAGTCGTTTGAGATCCCGGAGTTGCCATTGAAGGACGCGCTCGCCCGCTTCGACGCGCTCACGCGCATGTCCGTCTTCTACCCGTCGTCGCTGGTCGAAGGCCGCCGCTCGCACGCGGTGTCGGGCGTTCACGCCCCGCATGAGGCACTCGATACGTTGCTCGAAGGCACGGGCGTGATGGCTGAGGCGACGGCCGAGAACGCGTTCGTGCTGGCGCCGTCGGGCACCGTGGCCGCGAACGACGACGCGTATGCCGGCGCTGCGCCGCGTGCGCCGGACTATCACGGACAACTGCAAAGCGCGGTGTGGCACGCGCTCTGCGCCGCCCCCTCGCTTTCGCCCGGCGCGTATCGTCTGGCGATGACCGTTCAGGTCGGCGCGAATGCGAGGGTGGCACGCGTGCGTTTGCTCGATACCACGGGCGACACGCATCGCGACGCAGCCATCGCGCGACGTCTGCAAGGGCTCGACGTCGGACGGGCGCCTGCCGATACCGCGCGACCGTTTGTGCTGCTTCTCCTGCCTTCCCGTGCCAACGATTGCGCGCAAGCCGCATGTGTACCGCCGCCGTGTCGGGCGACGACGGAGCGCTAGATGGTCGACACGCCCCGCGCCTTCCTGCGCGATCTGCTCGCGCAGCGTTACGAGGATCTCAAACGCAAGCTGACCTGGCGTCTGGGCTCGGCCGAACTGGCCAGCGATGCGTTGCATGACACCTGGGTCCATCTCGACGACCGGGCCGACCGGCAGAGCGACGTGAAGAGTTCCGGCGCGTATCTCATGCGCATCGCGATGAATATGGCGTTCGATCGTGTGCAGCGCGAGCGCCGGTATATGAGCGACGACGAGATCGATGCCCTCATGACAGAGTTCGTCGATCCGGCGCCGGGGCCGGCGCAGACCATCGAAGCACGCGACGAGATCGCGCTGCTTGAACGACTGCTGGCGGATCTGCCGCCACGCCGCCGCGCGATCTTCATTGCCGTGCGCGTGCACGAGATGTCCAACGAAGACGTGGCGCGCCGCTTCGGGGTGTCGCCGCGTCTGGTCGGGCTGGAACTCAAGCGAGCGCACGAATACTGTGTGGCGCATATGCCGAGGTCCGAATGAGTGCGGCATGGCCCAGGGAATTGCCGATGGCATGCGCGAAAACCGTCTCATGGAGTGAGACCTTCCGTCTCGTGCGAGAGGTGACGCCATGATGTCGCGATTCCGTTCTTCGTTGCCGCCGAAGCGGCGTCTCGATGCGACCGAGCGTCAGGCGATGACGTGGGTGCGGCGCATGGCCGCGGGAAAGATGACGCATGCCGAGGGGGACGCCATGCGCGAGTGGGCGCGTCGTGATCCGGCGCATGCGCAAGCGCTGGCGAATGCCCATCGTCAATGGCAACAACTGACGCAGGCCGCGCAGCAGACGGCGGCAGCAGAGGCCACTGCGGCGTGTCCTGCCCCACAGCGCAAATCCTCCACCGCCACGGAGACCAGGGCCGGACGTAAGGCCGGGCGCGGCTTCGATCCGCGCCGGCGCTGGCTGCTGGCGGGTACCGCGAGCGCCTTTGCGACGGCAGCGGGTGTCGCCGTCATCGGCGCGCCATTGGGCTGGCTGCCCGGCGCCGTCGCCATGCGTGCGGACTTCCATACGGGCACCGGCGAGCAGCGCACCGTTGCGGTGGCGAGCGATGTCTACGTCGAATTGAACACGCGCACGAGTGTGGCGCTGCGCAGCGGGATGGCGTCCGGCATGCCGGGCATCGATCTGCTTGCGGGAGAGGCTGCCGTTGACACGACGCTGGCCGCGACGCCCTTCGAGATCGTTGCCGGGGCAGGTCGCACGGTCGCGCATCGGGCGCGCGTAGAGGTGCGCAATGTGGCCGACAAGGTCTGCGTTACCTGTATCGATGGCACGGCGGAGGTCGTGCACACGGCGGGGCGCGTGCAGATGCGCCCGCATCAGCAACTCGTCTACGACGCTCACGGGCTGCAATCGCTCGTGAATGTCGCGGCGGGAGAGATGCCCGCATGGCGCGAGGGCTATCTGCGCTTCTCCGACGTGCCGCTTGGCGACGTGATCGACGAGATCAACCGCTATCGTCCGGGCAAGGTCGTGCTTCTGAAGGAATCGCTCGCCACACGTCCGGTGACGGGGCGTTTCGCCATTCGTTCGCTCGATGTCGCACTCGGCCAGATCGAGCATTCGCTGGGCCTGACCGCTCGCACCTTGCCGGGCGGCATCGTCCTGCTGGCCTGATCTGCTTTCCGTCGACCAGCAGATGACGCCATCGGTGCGTTGTCGGCCAACGCACGTCGTGACGGTTCGGTCGTGTCACGAAAGATTCAAATAAATCCTTGCCGATTGCGTCGCGCGGAAGGGTCTTAGTCCCGAGAGCGTCAAGTGTTCCCTATGCAGTCCTATGCATAGACGCTTGGACGAAAACTGCCAGTGGCTGTTCGCTGGCGTTGTCGCGAGGCAACGTCCCGCAGCCGTACGAGACGACAGACGGGATTGAAATCATCATGCGAAAGCGCGTAGCTCCTTCTTCGCCCCTCACCGCCGCCATGCCTGCCACGCGCGCCCGTGCGCCGCGTCGCCTGCGCGTACTGCCGGTGCTGCCTGTGCTGCCTGTGCTACGAGTTCGACCGCTCGCACAAGCGGTCGCGGTGTTCGCCGCCAGCAGCGCCATGATCGGGGCGGCTCACGCACAGCAGGCGTTCAGCAACGCGTGGTTCGCCGCACGCGGCGCAGCGCAGACGACGGCGGCGCAAACGGGGCGTCTGCCGAACGGCATGCCCGTGTCGTCGCTGCAAAACCCAGGCGAACAGCAGCAGCGCGCCAATCAGGCGTTGCAGAACTCCATCGCCAATCTCGCCACGGCGGCGCAGGGCATTGCCGCGATGCAGGCGGCACAGACGGCGGCGCGTCAGGCGGCAGCGGCGTCACCCGAGACGATTCCGGACGGTTTGACCGAAGGCGGCCTCAAGGTCGACACCCACAGCCTCACCGCTGGCTGGGTCAACGCGAAGAAGGACATTGCGCAGTCGCGCGACGCGGCGGGCAACACCAACGTCAGAATTGAACAGACGGGCGAGAAGGCCATTCTGAACTGGGAGACGTTCAACGTCGGGCGTCGCACGACGGTCGAATTCGCGCAACAGCCGGGTTGGGCGGTGCTCAATCGCGTGAACGATCCGAACGCGCGGCCGAGCCAGATTCAGGGGCAGATCAAGGCCGATGGCACGGTCGTCATCGTCAACCGCAACGGCATTCAGTTCTCGGGCACGGCGCAGGTCGACACGCGCAACCTCGTGGCGGCGGCCGTCGGCATGACGAACGACCAGTTCAATCGCGGGCTTTACGGCACGGCGATATCCGGCGCGACGGTGCCCACGTTTGCAAACGATCTTAGCGTAAGCGGTTCGACGATCGCCCATGGCGCGGCGACGGCCGATGTCGTGGTCGATGCGGGGGCGCGCATCAACACGCGGAAACCGCAATCGGTGACCGAAGGCGGCGGGTATGTGTTGCTGCTCGGTCGCGAGGCACACAACCGTGGGACGATCGTCACGCCGTCCGGACAGACCGTGATCGCCGGGGGCGATGCGTTCACCATTCGTCGCGGCATGGGCACCGACGGCAATCCGAATTCCAGCACGCGCGGCAACGAGGTCGAGCCGCGTTTCGTCGCCGGTTCTGCCGCTGGGCGCGTGAGCAACAGCGGCCTGATCGCGTCGCAACTGGGCGACATCACGCTCGCCGGGCGTAACGTCGAGCAGCGCGGTGTCCTGGTGTCGAGCACGTCGGTCAATACGCGCGGCACGATTCATCTGACGGCCAGCGGCGATGCGAACGCACAAGTGAAGCTCGCGCAGGGCGCGGTGACCGCGATCTTGCAGGATGCAGCCGGCGATACGGCACTCGACGTGCAACGCGCGGCGCTGCTTGCCGAAACGGCGAAGGTCGCGGAGGCGGGGTTGTACAACCGTCGCGACCAGTCGCTCGTGCAGGTCGTGTCCTCAGCAGATGTGCTGTTCGACAGCGACTCGCTCACGCTCGCCACCGGCGGGCAGATCAACGTCGCGGTAACGCGTCGCATGGTCGCGATGGAACGCGCGAAGCTCGACGTATCGGGGGCCGTCGGCGTGCAGGTCGCGATGTCGGCGAACAACCTCGAGATCAGCGTGCAGGGAAACGAGCAGCGCGACGCGCCGACCAACCGCGATTCGGCGTTGCTCAACAACCAGATGCTCTTCATCGACCGTCGCTATCTGGTGCGGGTGCCTGCCGGTACGCAAGGCTATTCCACGGATCGCTGGTACACCCCCGGGGGCCTGCTCGAAGTGAGCGGCTATCTCAACACCGCGCAGCACGGCGTCGGCGAATGGGCCGCGCAAGGCGGCACGGTGCAACTGGGCGGCGCAGAAGTAGTGACGCGTGCGGGGTCGCTCATCAATCTGGCTGGCGGCACGCTCGACGTGCAGACCGGCATGATTCGTCAGAGCTGGCTGCGCGGGGCGGACGGGCAGCTCTATCGCGCGGACAATGCGCCGGGCGATCTGCGTTATCTCGGTGTGTATCGCGGTTTTGAAGTGACGCACGCGCGCTGGGGCAAGAACACGACCGAGGCATACGCCACGCCGTTCGTCGCACCGGGCGCACGACTGGAGAACGGCTATACCGTGGGCCGCGACGCGGGACGCCTGATCATCGCCAGCTCATCGGCCGTCCTCGAAGGCGATGTCGACACGTCGGTGTATCAGGGGCCGCGTCAGGCGCAGGCGCCCGACAAGACCCGTTACGACGGCTATCTCCAGTCGCAACTGGCGGCCGCACGCGGCGCGCAGTTGATCGTCGGCAACATGACGCCGTTCTACGACGAAACGACGCTGACGCTGCGCGACAGCCCGTCGGCCGTGGTGCGCAGCATCGATGTGGGCGACATTCAGGCACTCGCGGCGAGCATTGCCCTCGATGCGCCGAATGACGCCGCCCGTACGGGTAAGATCTCACTCGATGCGGGATGGCTCAACCGTCAGCACTTCGGTGGCGTAAAGCTGCTGGCGAGCGAACGGTTGACCGTCAGCCGCGACCTTCGCGTGGCCGATGGCGGCGACGTCGCCCTGCACGCCACGCGGGTGAATCTCGAGGCCAACGTGACGGCGCGCAGCGGCAACATCGTCGCGGGCAACATCGTGACGCAGATGGTCACGGGCGTGGCGGGCGGCGTGTGGATGGACAAGACCATCGCCGACGGGGCGCCGGTCGGTGAGCCGTACGTGAAGGTCGCCGATGGCGTCACGCTCGATACGCGTGGCGTGTGGAGTCGTGTCGACGAAGGCGAATCGGGCACGCGCGGTGTGCCGTATGTCGACGGCGGCAACGTCGTGTTGTCGAGTTCCGGCGATGTCCGTCTGCTGCCGGGCAGCGTCGTCGACGTGTCGTCGGGCGCGGTGTTGATGTCGAACGGCTCGGTGCGCGGCGGCAAGGGCGGCAATGTATCGCTGCTCGCCAGCCAGTACGATCTCGACGGCAAGCATTCCGGAGAGTTGCACGTCGACGGCGAATTGCGCGCCTACGGCGTGAGCGGCGGCGGCACGCTCAAGCTCGACACGGGCAACGGCATCGTCATCGGTGGCCCCGGGTTGAAGACCGACGGCTGGCTGGCGGCTGGCGAGACCTTGCCGTTCGGCGTGACGCTGTTGCAGGACTACACGATCAAGGCCGGCACGATAGCACCGGTCGACTACAAGCAGACGCTCACACGTGCATTGCCCGGAGCGGCCTTGCCGTCGGCACTGGCGTTCAGCGCCACGAATCCTGTCGTGACGGCGGCCGACTGGACGATTCCGGCTGCCGCCACCGGCAACTTCGCCATCTTCGACCAGAACAACCGCGCCTATCGCTCGGGGCAGGTGTTGCCCGCCGGTTCGACCATCACGCGCTCGTTCGGCACGCCGGCCACGACGTTTGTCGTGCCCGCGAACGTGTTCCCGAACGGTGTGCCTGTCGCCGCGTACAACGTTGTCGCCAAGGCGGGTACGCCGTTGCCCTTCGACGTCAAGCTCGCCAGCGGGGCGCTGGTGCCTGCGGGGCTGACGACGACCGAAGCGGTGCGGGTCGCATCGCCCACGACGCTCGATGCACAGCTATTCACGACCGGCTTCTCTCGCTATGACGTCAACGGACAACTCGGGGTTACCGTTGCCGACAACGCCCGGCTTTCCGTTGTCATGCCAGTGCTGAACGCGGATGCCCTGGCCGCGCGAGACGCGCAAAGCGGCAGCGATCCGTCGCGCGTTCTCAGCCGGTATCTGCCGCCGGTGTGGCAGAGCGATGCCGTCAAGGGCACGATCAGTCAGCGCGGCGGTGCGGACCTCGTCATCAATGCGGGAACGTCGTACAAGCGCGCGCAGGTGCGCGTGGGCGAGGGGGCGGTGGTTGCCGTCGACCCGGGGCGCAGCATCACCATCACCGGTAACGATCAGATCACGGTGCTCGGCGGCCTCCGTGCGTCGTCAGGCGTCGTGAGCCTGTTGCCCGGCACGTTCGGCACAGGCAGTAACGCGGATCTGCCGGACGGCGTGTTCAATGCGCGCTCGATCTGGCTGGGTGGCACTGCGTTCATCGATGTGTCGGCACAACCGTTCACGGCCCAGAGTGCGTCGGGCGCGCTCACGGGCAAGGTCGCGGCGGGTGGCACGATTCAGATCGGTGCGAAGTACGTGGCCGGCGCGACGAAGGTCGATGCGGCGGACGCGTTCGTGATCGTGCGCCCCGGTGCAAGGCTCGATGCGTCCGGCACGGCAGCGGACATCGATGTACCCGGGCAGGGCCGCACGCGGGTGACGAGCAACGGCGGCGTCATCTCGCTGGCGTCGGCGCGCGGTCTCTACCTCGACGGCGACATGAAAGCCGCTGCGGGCGGCGCGGGTGCCGCGGGTGGCACGCTGAACGTGGTACTCGAAGCGCTCAACTACGGCCCGGTCGACCGGGCGACGCTCGCCGGCGCCAACGTGGAAGATGCCGTGCGGGTCGCGCGCGAGATGATCATCGCGCAGCAGCAGGGCGCCAGCGCTCTGGCGGACTCGCTGCGTGCCGGAGCGACGGGCGGCGGACTGGCGATGGGCAACGCGAGAATCGGCGTCGATCGCGTTGCGGCGGGCGGCTTCGACAATCTGTCGTTGCTCGCCAACGGCATGATCGACTTCGACGGCAACGTCGATCTGTCGATGAGGCAGAGCCTGCGTCTGACGGCGAGTTCGTTCGGTCAGGCGGCGAACGCGCGTGGCAGCGTCGTCAAGCTCTCGGCCCCGTATGTGCAGCTCGCCGGCGCATCGCGCGCGCAGGGCGAAGGCTTCCTCATGCCGAACCCGGTGAAGGGGTCGAAGAACGCCGTGGGCAGTGGTGTCTTGGGAGCGCCGTTGCCTGACGACGACGCGACGTTCGACGTCAATGCTTCGCTCATCGATCTCGCCGGGCCTATGCAGTTCGGGACCGCCGGGAGCATTGTGATGGGCAACGGCGGGCAGACCGAATACCGTCGTGCAGCATTTGGCGACGTGACGTTGCGCAGCACCGGCGACCTGCGTCTGCTCGACAAGTCCGAAGTGTATGTGCCGGGCAATCTCAAGCTGGCATCGGCGCAGCTCTATCCGGTGTCGGATGCCACGGCGAAGCTCGTCGTGGGGCAGCGGACCTACGTCAATCAGTGGAACGCGAACGAAACGCGGCTGGACCCGGCGCGTACCCTGACTATCGAACGCGTGGGCGACACGTTGCCGTCGCAGCCGTATTCGGTGTTCGGCAATCTCACGCTCAACGCGCCCACCATCCGGCAAGGCGGGGTGGTGCGCGCCCCGATGGGCACCATCACCTTCGGGGAGATGGGCAACCTCCAGGTCAACAGTTATCTGCACCTGCTGCCAGGCAGCGTGACGTCCGTGAGCGCGGCGGGCCTGACGATACCGTACGGTGGCTCGCTCGACGGCCTGAGCTATCTCTACGACGGCGTCGATGCGAAGTTCGCGCTTGCCGGAACGGGACCATCCATCTCCGCCTACACGCATTCGCTGGGGGTGGACGAAGGCGCTGTTATCGACCTGTCGGGTGGCGGAGAGATTCGCGGCGCCGCTTTCCTGACCGGCCGAGGCGGCTCGGTCGACGCGCGGTTGTCGCCGCTCATGCAGGTCGTGCAGTCGGGCAACAAGGCGAGCTTCCGTTTGCCGTCGCTGTCGACCAACCCCGTCTACGCGATCCTGCCGGGGACGCAGCAAGCTTATGCGCCGGTCGTCAAGGACACTGGCGCGCTCGCACCGATGATCGGACAGCAGATCACCATCGGCGATGGCGTACCGGGACTGCCTGCGGGCACTTACACGCTGTTGCCGTCGTCGTTTGCGTTGCTGCCCGGCGCGTATCGCGTCGAATTGCAGAATGGCGTGACCTCGCAAGCCGGTATGGCGCCGCTCGCCATGCGTAATGGCTCGCTGACGTTGCCTGCGCAACTGAGCGTGAACCACACGGGCATTCGTAACGTCACGCCGACGCAAGCCGTCCTTACGTCGGGCGACGTGTTGCGTTCGTACTCGCAATACAACGAGATGAGCTACGCGGACTTTGCCCGAGCCGGGGCGGCGCGCGACGGTGTGCCGCGCTCGCTGATCGAGGCCGATGCCAAACGTCTCGATCTCTACTTCCTCGGTGACAACTACATCGGTAAGGTCGACGGCCTGCCGTCGTTGCGTTTCGACGGGCGTGCGAACGTCGCGCCGGGCAAGGACGGTTATGGTGCGAGCCTGATGGTGAGTTCGCCATTCAGCGGGAAGTTCGAGATTCTCGGGGCGGGCGGCACGCCGACGAAGGGTGACCCGCTGCTCGTATCGCTGTTTGCCGATGAAATCAACAAGATTGGCGTGGCCCGCATGGGGATCGGCGGGTTGCCGGAAGTCAGTGCCGACGGACAAGGCGCGCTCGCGGCGACTACCGCGTATCTCGACCGCACCGGTCGCGGCGCCGTCTACTCGGTGACGTTGCGCGACGGCGCGATCTTGCGCGCGGGCGAGGTCTTCATCGTCACGAAGCAGAGCACGTCCGGCATCACCATCGAGCTGGGCAGCGGGATCAACACCCTCGGTTACGGCATGCAGATGTGGGATGCCACCACTGGCTATACCTATTCGCCGGGCAAGGCGGGGGTGCTCGCGGTATCCAACGGGCGGATCGCGCTGCTCGCACCGACACCGGGCGATTCGTGGAACGGGGCGGGCTTCATCGATCTGGGCGTCTGTGCGGCAGGCGCGACGTGCACAGGCGATGCGCTGCTGCTGTCGGAAGGCTCGATTGCGGTGGCGACGGACAAGCGGTTCACGATCACCGATGCCGTGCGCTACGGCACGCGTCAGTTGTCGCTGTCGGTCGGTCGTGTGAACGTCGGTGAGCAGGCCTCGCTCGCGGCCCTCGCAGCCAGCGGGCGTCTTGCCGAAGGGCTGACGCTCAACCAGTCGGTGCTCTCGCGTCTGTTGCGTGGCGATACGGTGTACGGCGCGCCTGCGCTCGAGAGTCTGTCGCTCATTGCCCGCGACTCGATCAACTTCTACGATTCGGTCGCGCTCTCGACTATCGATGCAGCAACCGGCAAGTCCAGCATCGATACGCTCGTGCTCGGGACACCGGCGATCTACGGCTTCGGGGCGAGCGATGCCGTCGCGCGCATCCGCACGAACCGGCTGGTATGGAGTGGCGCGAAGTCACCCGCGGGCGCGATCGTGGCGGGCGGCGCAGGCACCGGCAATGGCCGTCTGATCGTCGACGCGAAAGCAATCGAGCTGGGCTACGGGCCGGGCACGCAGCGCGACGTCAACAACGCAATGAACCGTCTGGCGGTCGGCTTCTCGACGGTCGAACTCAACGCGAGCGAACGCGTGACGGCCAATCAGCGGGGCAGCCTGTCCGTCTATCGCTCGCAGGGCGCATGGAACGACACGAAGCAGGATTACGACTACAGCGGCGGCGATATCTTGGTCGATACGCCGATGCTCACGGGCGAAGCCGGTTCGGTGAGCCGCTTCAATGCGGGCGGGAACCTCTCGGTTGCCAATGCGAGCGGGCGCGCGAAGCCGGTGCTCGACAACGGTCTGCTCGTCTCGGCGCTGGGCGCGGAAGTCGCGCTCACGGCGGGCGGCACGGCTCAGGTGAATACGAATGTCGTGCTGCCGAGCGGGCGCCTGAGCGTGTCCGCGCTGGGCGACGTTTCGCTGGGCGACGGGGCGCAACTGGATCTGGCCGGACGCAAACTCGATTTCTTCGATGCCAGCAAGTACAGCTGGGGCGGCGACGTCATCGTCTCCAGCGCGAACGGCAACGTGCATCAGGCCGCGGGCTCGCGCATCGACCTGTCGGCGCAGTTCAACCGCGCGGGCAAGCTCACGGTCGCGGCTGTCGGGCCGACGGGCGGCGTCGTGTCGCTCGCGGGCAAGGTGCTCGGCAGCGCGAGCGGCGAGTATGACGCGGGCGGCACGAATGTCCCCTTCGCGGCAGGCGGACTCGACGTGCGGGCGCAGCGTATCGACGATTTCGTCGGGCTCAATACGCGTCTGAACGATGGCGGCGTGTTCGGCAGCCGCAACTTCCAGACGAAGCAGGGCGATCTTGTCGTGGGCGACGAGATCCGGGCGCGGGAGATATCGCTGTCGGTGGACGGCGGGCGTCTGGAGGTGCTCGGCAAGGTCGACGCGAGCGGCAGGCAGGCGGGTACGATTCGCCTGTCGGCCCGCGACGGTGTGACCATCGGCGGCAATGCGCAACTCGACGCGCACAGCACGACGCTGCGGCTCGACAGCTATGGCCAGCCGATCGAGGCGTCGAACCGCGCGGTCATTGAGATCAACGGGAATCAGGGGCGCGTGGTGCTCGCCGACGGCGCGCGTTTCGACGTGCGTGCCGGTACGGATGGCACGCCGTTGAACGTGGGGACGGTGGAGATCAGCGCTGCACGTCTGGGCGGGGCGACGGGCAATGACATCGCCATCGACGCAAGCGGGCGTGTCGTGATCGACGGCGCGCGTTCGATTACCGTCAATGGCATGCATCGCGATCCGAACGCGGCGCCGGGCACGGATACGTCGGTCGACGGGCGCGGGTATCAGGTCATCAACCAGGGCTATCTCGACAGGCTCCACGATCAGAGCACGACGTTCATGACGAACGCGCTCGCCAACGGCGCTTTGCTCACGCGTCTGGCCGGTCTGCGTCGATACTCGGATGCGTTCCATCTGCGCCCGGGTGTCGAGATCGTCAGCGCGACGCCCGACGGCGATCTGCATATCGATGGCGATATCGACATGTCGCGTTATCGCTACGCCAGCCTGAACCCGCACACGCAGATGACTGGCGTGTACGGCAGCGGCGAAGCTGGCGCGCTCATGATTCGCGCGGGCGGCAACCTCAATGTGTACGGCAGCGTGACGGATGGCTTCGATACCAGCAAGCTGACGTCGAGCCCCGACACGAAGGGCTGGGTGCTCACCAGCGGTAAGGCGGCGTGGGGCGGTGACGCCGTGGTGCCGGCCGGCGGGCTGGTCACGCTGGTGGCCGGCACGTCGTTCCCGGCGGAGCGCAAGCTGAACTACGACGTGCAGGTGAACGGCGCATCGTTGCCGGCCGGGGTGCGGCTGCCGACACGCGTCACGCTCACGGACAACGTCACGTTCCCGGCGGGGACGGTGCTCGGCGGCGCGGTGCGCGATGCGTCGGGCAATGTCGTCCATGCGGCGGGAACGGTGTTGACGTCACCGCTCACGGTGACCGGGGCCATGCAGCTCGACCCGGGCGTGATCCTGCCCACGCAGGCGTTTGTCGGACCGATGACATGGCCTGCGGGCGCCGTGATGCCGGTCAGTCTCGTGCTGGCGGGCGACGTTGCCCTGAAGAAGGGCGCGATCATCCCGGCGGAGACGGACGTGAGGCTCGCGAGCGGGGCGAAGTTCATCAACGTGCGACCGGCCGATGCCGACGGCAATCAGGGGCAGAACTTCGCCATCGCACCGATGCTTCAGCCCGGCTCGGCGTCGTGGTCGATGCGGCTGGTCGCTGGAGCCGACACGTCGGCGGCCGACCCGCGTGCGCTGCGTCCGTTCGCGAAGGACGGTCATCTGGTGCTCGCCGATACGCACTACGGCATGTCCATCGGGCAGTATCAGGTGCCGGGCACCGGCACGCCCAGCGTGTACCGTTGGGGCCCGGCGGGCGCCGACTACTTCGGTGCGACGCCGGGAGCGATCATCACCGAGGAGGAACTCCGGGCTTACGACCTCACCCCGGAGATGATCGAGTTCTGGAATTCCATCGGCGACGTGGTGCAGACGGTTGTGGCGGGCACGCCGCCGGTCATTGCGACGGGGGCGATTCCGGCGCGCGAACCGCTCTTCAGCGTTGTGCGCACCGGTACGGGCGATCTGGACATGCTCGCCGGCGGCAACTTCACGATGAATTCGCTGTACGGCGTCTACACGGCGGGCACGCAGGCGAAGGATGTGACGGGGGCTTACAACCTCGCACGTTCTAAAGTGAAGGGCGCCGCCGTGCTGGGGACGGGCGGCGGCGACTTCGAGAAGTACGTCGACGGGCAGGCACAGAGCCTGTATTCGGCGTGGTACCCCGAGCATGGGGGCAATCTGCTCGTGCGTGCGCAAGGCGATATTCGCGGTGACGCCACGGGATCGCGCGGGAATTTTGTCCGTGACAGCAGCTTTGGGTCGCCGCGTCAGCTCATCGAATCGTCCAACGTGGGTAACTGGCTGTGGCGTCAGGGCTCTGGCTCCGCGATCGCGCAAGGCGGCGTGCCGACGTCATGGTGGATCAACTTCGGCACCTACACGCCGGGGCGCGACAGCGGCGGCTCATATCTCGATAACGCGCCGTACTTGCTGGGCTTCACGGGACTGGGCACGCTCGGTGGCGGCAATCTGATCGTCGAGGCGGGCGGCAACGCCGGGTTGCTGGAGTCTCGCATGGGCGCGGGCTACCTCGATCCGCATTACTACGTCGCGCGCAGCGAAGGGCTCAACGTCGCCGTCGCGAGTACCGGACGCGTGTCTGCCGACGGCTCGCAGATCGTACTCACCGGCGGTGGCGATCTGGACGTTCGCATCGGCGGTGGATTGAACCCGGTGCGCGAAGTGCGTGCTGTGACGCAGGCCAACTCCGAGGTGACCGATCTGTCGATCTGGCGCAACGACAACCTCGGGCTGTACGGCTCGTTCACCAATCTGCGAGGGGCGACGCGTGTCGAAGCCGGCGCATTGGGAGGATTCGATGCCGTCTACGGCGGCACGGACATCCGCGAATCCCGGGCACGCGATGCGTTCACGGCAGGGCGCGGCATCGGCACGGGCGGCCCGACGCTGGTGCTCGGCGACTCGACCGCGCGCATCGACACGCGGGGCGATCTGGTCATCGGCGGGTATGGCGACGCCACGCGCATGCAGCAACGTACGAACGGCACGCCGTTCTCGGCGAACGGAGTGAACTACGGCGGCGAAGGGTTTAGCTGGTTCACGCTGTGGACGCCGTCGACGGCCATCGACCTGTTCAGTGCCGGCGGTCATCTGGTGCCGATCACGGCGATTGCCGACGCCAATCGTCTCACCGCCAACTATGGGGCGACGGACGGTCGCTTCGTGTTGCCCGCAACACTGCGGGCCGTCGCAGCGAGCGGCAGCATCTACAACGGCTATGCGGCAACGTACCTCCTGGATGAATCTCAGCAGCCGACCATCGGTACGACCCCGGCATTGCTCGCGCCGGAACCCGTCAGTTCGTTGTTCAAGGTCGCGGGCGACGGCGGGGCGCTCGAACTGATCGCAGGCAGTTCGTTGTACGGCGGCGGTTATCCGATCAGCCGGTCGGCGGCGGACCCGATGGCCTTGCCGACGGCGCAGCATCCGGCGTTCGCCGGGGGCATCGCGTCGACGGCGTTCGTCAACCGCGCCTATCTGACCAATGTGCGACAGGACGCGCTGGCGCCTTCCATCCTGTTCAGCTACGGCATTGACAGCGCGACGCGCTTCCCCCTGTTCAGTCTGACGCCGGCCACGGTCTCCGGCTACGACTTCTCCGGCATGGCGCCGGCGCGCTTCTATGCCGTGACGGGCGATATCGTCGGGTTGCACACCGGGAGCATCGACTATCGGGGCACGGTATTGCCGCAGCCGGGTACGGAGGCCACCTGGTATGAGGGCAACGGTGCCGTCACCATTCGTGCGGGACGCGATATCGTCAACTCAGGCACGCCGCTGGGCACTTTCCTTAGCACCAATGCCGATCTGTCAGGATGGAAGACGACGCCCGACTTCCGCGATCCGAACAATCCGGGGCGGCCGGATCGGGTTCTGGGCAGTGCCACGACCCGCGGCAATCTGATCGTGCACAACTCGGCAGACGACGTCTCGGTCATCTCGGCCGGACGCGATATCCGCTACAGCACGTTCTACATCGCCGGGCCGGGGTTGCTGGAGGTGACGGCCGGGCGCGACGTTTTCATGGGCGACAAGGCGGAGCTGCGCAGCCTCGGCGCGCTCGCCAATGTGACGGCGGGCGACCGGAGCAATGGTGCGGGGATTGCGGTGGCGGTGGGCGTCGGCCCGAAGGGACTCGATGGGGTGGACTTCAAGGCGTTCGCGGCGCGGTATCTCGACAAGGGCAATCTGGCGGATGCGGGACGTCCGCTCGCGGATCAGCCGGGCAAGGCGGTGGTCGTCTATGGCGGTGCGCTGACGCTGTCCGGATGGCTCGCGCAGGAGTTCGGATACTCCGGGGACGTGAGCGGTGCCGAGGCGTTTCTTGCGAGCAAGCAGGCCGATCTGGATCGTGCGAGTGCCGCAGCTGGGAACGCTGGCGGCGCCGCGAAACGGGACCTTCGCAACGAGTATGCGCAGCAGAGTCAGCTGTATCTGGTGAACTGGCTGACCACGCGCTTCGGCGATGCGACGAAGCGCAACGCCACCGGCGTCCACTTCGATGCGGGGGCGATGGACACGCGTCAGTTCTTCGATGCACTGCCGGCCGAGCAGCAGCGTGCTTATTTGCGTGACGTCTACTTTGCGGAGTTGCGGGCTTCCGGGCGTGAATACAACGATGCGACGGGCCCGCGTGCCGGCAGCTATCTGCGTGGACGTGAGGCCATCGCGACGTTGTTCCCGTCCGTCGACGAAAACGGTGCCGCGCGTAAGTACGACGGCAGCCTGACGATGTACAGCAGCGCGCAGTACTTCCTGGATAACGCGTATCGCGTATCGACGACGAGGCCGCAGGCAGGCGTGAAGTATCTGACGCAGGCGCAGTGGATCGCGCGAGGCAGTCCATCGGTCGGGGTGCCGCATTACGAAGTGCAGGATGCTGGCATCCACACCGACTTCGGCGGCGGCGTCAGTATCGTTGCGCCGGGGGGACGGACCCTCGTCGGGGTCGACGGCGGTTTCGTCCCGGATGAGGGCTCGGGGATTCTGACGCAGGGCAGGGGGAACGTCGACCTGTACTCGTTCGACAGCATCCTGCTCGGACAGAGCCGTATCTTCACGACGTTCGGAGGCAACGTCCTGGCGTGGTCGGCGCAGGGCGACATCAACGCGGGGCGCGGATCGAAGTCGACGGTGGTCTATACACCGCAGCGTCGTGTGTATGACGGGATGGGCATCGTTTCGCTCTCGCCGACGACGCCGAACACCGGGGCCGGTATCGCGACGCTCAATCCGATTCCGGAGATTCCGCCGGGCGACATCGACCTGATTGCGCCGCTCGGTACGGTGGATGCAGGGGAAGCGGGGATTCGCGTCTCGGGGAACGTCAACGTGGCGGCGCTGCGCGTGGTGAATGCCGAGAACATCCAGGTGCAGGGCAAGTCGGTGGGCGTGCCAACGGTGGCTGCCGTCAACGTGGGCGCGCTGACGAATGCGAGTGCGACGGCGGCGCAGGCGGCGTCTGCGGCGCAAGAGGCGGTGGCGCGCGATCGGGCGTCGGCACGTCAGAACCAGTCGTCGATCTTCAGTGTTCGGATGCTGGATGCAGGTGCGCAGACGGACAGCACTGGCAAACCGCGCGCCGACAATGGCCCGATGTTACGCTACGACCCGACGTCTCCCGTGCAGGTCGTGGGCCAGATGAATCTCTCCGAGTCACAGTTGCAGGCGCTGACGCCGACGGAGCGGAAGAACCTGATGCGGTGACGTGACCGCAGTTATATAGAGGAAGCTAGGCAGGCCGTCGCAAGACGGCCTGCCTTTGTTTGTGCGCCGTTACCCCTTCGTCCGTTCTCTATATATAGAGAGAAGACCCGTGGCGTCGCGTGGTCGGATCGAAGGAAAATGCGTGGTCTTCAAAATAGTTTCACAAAGTGCTTGCGCGTCTTCAAGAAGGTCATTAATATCTCGTCTCTCGCAACGACAGCGACGCAGCGAAAGCAGCGACGAAGTTGAAGTGGCGGGCTGGAAAGTCCGGTGGTTAGTGGTTTTAGAGCTTGTGAGTCGCTGCGGCGACGAACGAAAAGAGCGAAAAAAACTGTTGACGACGACGAGAAGCTGCGACATAATCTCACTTCTCTGCTGCTGATGCAGCGACGCAGAAAACGAAGCGACGGCGCGGTAAGTGTGCGACGAAGCGAG
>NZ_PTPY01000015.1:0-102399 GCF_022696215.1 Pandoraea sp. LA3
CGCCACTACGCACACGTTGACTGCCCGGGCCACGCCGACTACGTCAAGAACATGATTACCGGTGCTGCCCAGATGGACGGCGCTATCCTGGTTTGCTCGGCCGCTGACGGCCCGATGCCGCAAACGCGTGAGCACATCCTGTTGGCCCGTCAGGTTGGCGTGCCGTACATCATCGTGTTCCTGAACAAGTGCGACATGGTCGACGACGCCGAGCTGCTCGAGCTGGTCGAAATGGAAGTGCGCGAGCTTCTCTCGAAGTACGACTTCCCGGGCGACGACACCCCGATCATCAAGGGTTCGGCAAAGCTGGCACTGGAAGGCGACAAGGGCGAGCTGGGCGAAGTGGCCATCATGAACCTGGCCGACGCACTGGATTCGTACATCCCGACGCCGGAGCGCGCTGTCGACAAGCCGTTCCTGATGCCGGTGGAAGACGTGTTCTCGATCTCGGGTCGCGGCACGGTGGTGACGGGTCGTATCGAGTCGGGCGTGGTCAAGGTCGGCGAAGAAATCGAAATCGTCGGTATCAAGATGGATGGCGACAAGCCGCACATCGACAAGACGACCTGCACGGGCGTTGAAATGTTCCGTAAGCTGCTCGACCAAGGTCAAGCAGGCGACAACGTCGGTATTCTGCTGCGCGGCACGAAGCGTGAAGACGTTCAGCGTGGTCAGGTTCTGGCCAAGCCGGGCTCGATCAAGCCGCACATGGAATTCACGGCCGAAGTGTATGTGCTGTCGAAGGACGAAGGTGGTCGTCACACCCCGTTCTTCAACAACTATCGTCCGCAGTTCTACTTCCGTACGACGGACGTGACGGGCTCGATCAGCCTGCCGGCCGACAAGGAAATGGTGATGCCGGGTGACAACGTGTCGATCGCTGTCAAGCTGATCGCCCCGATCGCCATGACCGAAGGTCTGCGCTTCGCAATCCGCGAAGGCGGCCGTACGGTCGGTTCGGGCGTCGTTGCCAAGATCGTTGCCTAATTGACGATCTGATGAAGCGGTTGCCGGTTCGCCGGTAGCCGCTTCTCGCAGGTTTTTTGCTCTTTGTGATTTACCCGGCGCCCGAACGAGGGTTGCCATGCTCTTTGGAGAATTTCCATGCAAAACCAAAAGATTCGTATCCGCCTGAAGGCTTTCGACTATCGCCTGATCGACCAATCGGCAGCCGAAATCGTTGAAACCGCCAAGCGTACCGGCGCAATCGTCAAGGGCCCGGTGCCCCTGCCGACGCGTATCGAGCGTTTCGACATCCTGCGTTCGCCGCACGTCAACAAGACGTCGCGCGACCAGCTCGAAATCCGCACGCACCAACGCCTGATGGACATCGTCGATCCGACGGACAAGACCGTTGATGCGCTGATGAAGCTCGACCTGCCGGCTGGCGTCGACGTCGAAATCAAGCTGCAGTAAGGCTTGCGAGCGGTTTCGCTCTTGAAAGCCCCGCCAATGCTGGACCCGGCGGGGCTTTTGTTATGTGATTTAGCAACACTTGTCAAGCGATAAAAGTCCGCCTATAATGGCGGGCTCAAGTGTAGTTTTGAAAAGATGGCCCACGTCCGTGGACCATCCTTTTGTCATTTAGCCCCGGCCAATCGCAGTCGGGAATGGAGAAAATCATGAGCCTTGGCCTTGTCGGTCGCAAGGTTGGCATGACGCGTATTTTCACGGACGACGGCGATTCGATTCCCGTCACCGTGCTCGACGTGTCTAACAACCGCGTGACGCAAATCAAGACGGATGAAACGGACGGCTATACCGCCGTTCAAGTCACTTTCGGCAATCGCCGCGCCACGCGCGTGGTCAAAGCCGCCGCCGGTCACTTCGCGAAAGCAGGTGTCGAAGCCGGTGAAATCCTCAAGGAATTCCGCGTTGACGCTGCCAAAGCTGCTGAACTGCAGCCGGGCGCAGTCGTTGGCGTCGATCTGTTCCAAGTGGGCCAGAAGGTCGACGTGCAAGGCACCTCGATCGGTAAGGGCTACGCCGGTACCATCAAGCGTTACAACTTCGCTTCGGGCCGCGCATCGCACGGTAACTCGCGTTCGCACAACGTGCCGGGTTCGATCGGTATGGCGCAGGATCCGGGCCGTGTGTTCCCGGGTAAGCGCATGACGGGTCACCTGGGTGACGTCACCACGACGGTGCAGAATCTCGAAATCGCGCGCATTGACGCTGAACGTGGCCTGATCTTCGTGAAGGGTGCCGTTCCGGGCGCCAACGAAGGCAAGGTTTTCGTGACCTCGGCCGTCAAAGCCAAACTCGCGAAGGGAGCGTAACAATGGAACTGAAGCTCCTGAATGAGCAAGGTCAGGAAGGCGCTGCGGTCAACGCGTCGGACGTCGTGTTCGGCCGTGACTACAACGAAGCGCTGATCCATCAGGTTGTGGTGGCTTATCAAGCCAACGCCCGCAGCGGCAACCGTGCGCAGAAGGACCGTGAACAGGTCAAGCACACGACGAAGAAGCCGTGGCGTCAGAAGGGTACGGGCCGTGCTCGTGCCGGTATGTCGTCGAGCCCGCTGTGGCGCGGCGGTGGCCGTATCTTCCCGAATTCGCCGGAAGAGAACTTCACCCACAAGGTCAACAAGAAGATGTACCGCGCTGGTGTGTGCTCGATTCTGTCGCAGCTCGCCCGTGAAGGTCGTCTGTCGGTCGTCGAAGACATCAAGCTTGATGCCCCGAAGACCAAACTGCTCGCTGAAAAGATCAAGGCCATGGGTCTTGAGTCGGTGCTGCTGATCACGGATAGCGTGGACGAGAACCTGTTCCTGGCCTCGCGCAATCTGGCTCACGTTGCCGTCACCGAGCCGCGTTTCGCCGACCCGCTGTCGCTCATCTACTTCAAGAAGGTGCTGCTGACGAAGGGCGCGATCGCCAAGATTGAGGAGATGCTGTCATGAGCGACGTGCGTAAAAACGACCATCGTCTGTACCAGGTCTTGCTCGCGCCGGTGATCTCCGAGAAGGCGACGCTGGTGGCTGACAAGAATGAACAAGTGGTGTTCCAAGTTGCACGCGATGCGAACAAGCAAGAAGTGAAGGCTGCAGTTGAGCTTCTCTTCAAGGTTGAAGTCGAGTCGGTGCAAATCCTGAACCGTAAGGGCAAGCAAAAGCGCTTTGGCCGCTTCATGGGTCGTCGCGACCACGAGAAGAAGGCTTACGTGAGCTTGAAGCCGGGTCAGGAAATCAATTTTGAAGCGGAGGCCAAGTAATCATGGCACTCGTCAAAACGAAACCGACGTCGCCGGGCCGCCGTTCGCTGGTCAAGGTCGTCAACAAGGATCTGCATAAGGGCAAGCCGTTCGCCCCGCTGCTCGATACCAAGAGCAAGACCGCTGGTCGTAACAACAACGGTCACATCACCACCCGTCACATGGGTGGCGGTCACAAGCAGCACTACCGTATCGTCGACTTCCGTCGTAACAAGGACGGCATCACGGCGAAGGTTGAGCGTCTTGAGTATGACCCGAACCGCAGCGCGAACATCGCACTGCTGTGCTACGCCGACGGCGAGCGTCGTTACATCCTTGCACCGAAGGGCATGACCGTCGGCCAGCAAGTGGTGAGCGGCTCGGAAGCTCCGATCAAGGCTGGCAACACGCTGCCGATCCGTAACATTCCGGTCGGTACGACGATCCACGGCATTGAACTGCTGCCGGGCAAGGGCGCGCAAATCGCCCGTGCCGCCGGTACGTCGGCAATGCTGCTGGCACGCGAAGGCACGTACGCTCAAGTGCGTCTGCGTTCGGGTGAAGTGCGTCGCGTGCACATCGAGTGCCGCGCGACCATCGGTGAAGTCGGTAACGAAGAGCACAGCCTGCGCCAACTGGGCAAGGCCGGTGCAAAGCGTTGGCGCGGTATTCGCCCGACCGTTCGCGGTGTGGCGATGAACCCGGTGGATCACCCGCACGGTGGTGGTGAAGGTCGTACGGCTGCTGGTCGTCATCCGGTCAGCCCGTGGGGTCAGCATACCAAGGGTAAGCGTACCCGCTCGACCAAGCGCACCGACAGCATGATCGTTCAGCGTCGCAAGAAGCGTTAATTGGAGCTAGCAAATGACTCGTTCTGTTAAAAAAGGTCCGTTTTGCGACGCTCATCTGCTGAAGAAAGTGGAAGCAGCAGCCGCATCGCGTGACAAGAAGCCGATCAAAACCTGGTCGCGTCGTTCGACCGTCCTGCCCGATTTCATCGGCCTGACGATCGCCGTACACAATGGCCGTCAACACGTGCCGGTGTACGTGACGGAAAACATGGTCGGCCACAAGCTGGGTGAGTTCGCACTCACCCGTACCTTCAAGGGCCATGCGGCCGACAAGAAGGCGAAGAAATAAGGGGCCGATCATGGAAGTGAAAGCAATTCATCGCGGTGCCCGTATCTCGGCGCAGAAGACGCGTCTGGTCGCTGACCAGATCCGCGGCCTGCCGCTGGAGCGTGCGCTCAATGTTCTGACCTTCTCGCCGAAGAAGGCCGCGGTCATCATCAAGAAGGTGCTCGAGTCGGCTATCGCCAACGCCGAGCACAATGAAGGTGCTGACATTGACGAGCTGCGCGTTAAGGGCATCTTCGTTGACAAGGCGACCTCGCTCAAGCGTTTCACCGCGCGCGCCAAGGGCCGTGGTAACCGCATCGAGAAGCAAACCTGTCACATCACTGTGACGCTGGGCAACTAAGGGGTCACGATGGGACAGAAAATTCATCCGACTGGCTTCCGTCTGGCTGTCAGTCGTAACTGGGCTTCGCGTTGGTACGCGAACAACCAGGATTTCGCGAAAATGCTGCAGGAAGATATCGGCGTTCGCGATTACCTGAAGAAGAAGCTGAAGAACGCTTCGGTTGGCCGCGTGGTCATCGAACGTCCGGCCAAGAATGCTCGCATCACGATTTTCAGCTCGCGTCCGGGCGTTGTGATCGGCAAGAAGGGCGAGGACATCGAAATCCTCAAGGCTGAGCTGCAAAAGCGCATGGGCGTGCCCGTGCACGTGAACATCGAAGAAATCCGCAAGCCGGAAACCGATGCGCAGCTGATCGCCGACTCGATCGCTCAGCAGCTCGAGCGCCGTATCATGTTCCGTCGCGCAATGAAGCGCGCGATGCAGAACGCGATGCGTCTGGGTGCCCAAGGCATCAAGATCATGAGCGCTGGCCGTCTGAACGGCATCGAAATCGCTCGTACCGAGTGGTACCGTGAAGGTCGTGTGCCCCTGCACACCCTGCGCGCTGACATCGACTACGCAACCTCGGAAGCGAAGACGACGTACGGCATCATCGGTATCAAGGTGTGGGTGTACAAGGGTGACACGCTGGGCCGCAACGACGCTCCGGTGGCTGAAGAGCCGGCCGAAGAAAAGCGTCCGCGCCGCAACGCGCGTCCGGGCGACCGTCGCCCCCGTCGTGACGACGCTGGCGACAAGGCCGGTGCGAAGCGCGGTGGTGCACGCCGTCCGGCTGGCAAGCCTGAAGGCGACGCCAAGACTGGAGAATAATCATGCTGCAACCGAAACGCAGAAAGTATCGCAAAGAGCAGAAGGGCCGTAACACTGGCGTCGCCACCCGTGGCAACGAAGTGTCGTTCGGCGAATTCGGCCTGAAGGCGGTCGGTCGTGGTCGTCTGACGGCTCGTCAAATCGAAGCTGCTCGTCGTGCCATGACCCGCCACATCAAGCGCGGTGGTCGTATCTGGATTCGTATCTTCCCGGATAAGCCGATCTCGCAAAAGCCGGCAGAAGTGCGTATGGGTAACGGTAAGGGTAACCCGGAGTACTACGTCGCCGAGATTCAGCCGGGCAAGATGCTGTACGAAATGGACGGTGTGGATGAAGCGCTGGCGCGCGAGGCGTTCCGCCTGGCCGCAGCCAAGCTGCCGATTCAGACGACGTTCTTCGTACGTCGCCTTGGCGCCTGAAGGGAGAATTTGAAATGAAAGCATCCGAACTTCGTGCCAAGGATGTCGACGGCCTGAACAAGGAACTGTCGGATCTGTTGAAGGCCCAATTCGGTCTTCGCATGCAAGCGGGCACCCAACAGCTGAGCAACACCAGCCAGCTGAAGAAGGTGCGCAAGGACATCGCGCGTGTGCGTACCGTGTTGACTGAGAAGGCGAGCCAGAAATGAACGATACCGCTAAGACTTCGCTGAAGCGTACCCTCGTTGGTCGCGTCGTCAGCGATAAGATGGACAAGACGGTTACCGTGCTGATCGAGCGTCAAATGAAGCACCCGCTCTACGGCAAGTACATCGTGCGCTCGAAGAAGTACCACGCGCACGACGAAACCAACCAGTACAAGGAAGGCGACCTGGTCGAGATTCAAGAATCCCGTCCGCTGTCGAAGACCAAGGCCTGGACGGTTGCCCGTCTCGTGGAAGCTGCCCGTATCATCTAAGGCAGTCTGAAGCGAAGGCTTGACTTGCAAGTCCGGAATTATCATTGTATAATTCCGGACTTTCCGCTTCTTTCGCCAAAACCGGTCTTTGGTTTCGCAAGGGAGTGGATGGCTTCCGAAGCCGATTCGTATCCTCTACGGGTCTGGTCGAGGTAGCAAGGTTGTCCACTTTTGAACGACTCAACCCAAACGGCACCCTTTGGTGCTGACGGGGACCAAGACTGACCGACGCCTAGGTGTCGGATTAAGTTGGGAAGATAACACCATGATTCAAACTGAAACCCGGCTCGAAGTAGCCGACAACACCGGTGCGCGCGAAGTGATGTGCATCAAGGTGCTGGGCGGCTCCAAGCGTCGCTACGCCGGCATTGGCGACATCATCAAGGTCAGCGTGAAGGATGCTGCCCCGCGTGGTCGCGTCAAGAAGGGCGAAATCTACAACGCAGTGGTCGTGCGCACCGCCAAGGGCGTGCGTCGCCAGGACGGCTCGCTGGTCAAATTCGACGGCAACGCCGCCGTGCTGCTTAACACCAAGCTCGAGCCGATCGGCACCCGTATCTTCGGGCCGGTTACGCGTGAACTGCGTACCGAACGCTTCATGAAGATCGTGTCGCTGGCCCCGGAAGTGCTGTAAGGAGCCGACACATGAACAAGATTCGCAAGGGTGACCAAGTCATCGTTCTGACGGGCAAGGACAAGGCCAAGCGTGGCACGGTTCTCGCCGTTGATGGTGACAAGCTGGTCGTCGAGGGCGTGAACGTTGCCAAGAAGCACGTGAAGCCGAACCCGATGAAGGGCACGCAAGGTGGCGTGGTCGACAAGACGATGCCGATCCACGTTTCGAACGTGGCGCTGGTGGATGCCAATGGCAAGCCGTCGCGCGTGGGCATCAAGGTCGAAGACGGCAAGAAGGTCCGCTTCCTCAAGACGACCGGTGCGGTCGTCGGTGCCTAAGTCGCAGGGAGTATAGATAATGGCCCGTTTGCAAGAATTCTATAAGGACAAGATTGTCGCCGAGCTCACCAAGCAGTTCGGTTACAAGTCCGTCATGGAAGTGCCGCGCATCACCAAGATCACCCTGAACATGGGCCTTGGTCAAGCCGTGGCTGACAAGAAGATCATTGAGCACGCCGTTGGCGACCTGACGAAGATCGCCGGCCAGAAGCCGGTGGTGACGAAGGCTCGCAAGGCTATCGCCGGTTTCAAGATCCGCGAAGGTTACCCGATCGGTACGATGGTGACGCTGCGCGGCGAGCGTATGTTCGAATTCCTGGATCGTTTCATCACCGTGGCTCTGCCGCGCGTGCGTGACTTCCGTGGTATTTCGGGTCGTGCGTTCGACGGTCGTGGCAACTACAACATCGGTGTGAAGGAACAGATCATCTTCCCCGAAATCGAGTACGACAAAATCGACGCACTGCGTGGTCTGAACATCAGCATCACCACGACTGCGAAGACTGACGAAGAAGCCAAGGCTCTTCTGTCGGCGTTCAAATTCCCGTTCCGTAACTGAGGTAATCGTGGCTAAACTGGCACTTATCGAACGCGAAAAGAAGCGCGCCCGTCTGGCGGCGAAGTACGCTACCAAGCGTGCTGACCTCAAAGCGATCATCGAAGACACCAGCAAGTCGGAAGACGAGCGTTATGAAGCACGTCTGGCGCTGCAACAGCTGCCGCGTAACGCCAACCCGACGCGTCAACGCAATCGTTGCGAGCTGACCGGTCGTCCGCGCGGTACCTTCCGCAAATTCGGCCTGGCCCGTAACAAGATCCGTGAAATCGCCTTCCGTGGCGAAATCCCGGGCGTGACCAAAGCAAGCTGGTAATAGGAGAAGCACCATGAGCATGAGCGATCCTATCGCCGATATGCTGACTCGCATCCGCAACGCTCAGATGGTTGAGAAGGCATCGGTGAAGATGCCCTCGTCCAAGCTGAAGGTCTCGATCGCCAAGGTCCTGAAGGACGAAGGCTACATCGAAGACTTCGCGGTTGAAGCAGAAGAAACCAAGCCGGTGCTGAACATCGCACTGAAGTACTACGCTGGCCGTCCGGTGATCGAGCGCCTCGAGCGCGTTTCGCGCCCGGGTCTGCGTGTGTACAAGAGCCGCAACGACATCCCGCAGGTCATGAACGGCCTGGGCGTTGCAATCGTCTCGACCCCGAAGGGCGTGATGACGGATCGCAAGGCACGCGCCACTGGCGTGGGCGGCGAAGTCATCTGCTACGTGGCCTAACCGAGGAGAGTTGAAATGTCTCGAGTAGGTAAGAGTCCCATTGCACTGCCGAAGGGCGTTGAAGCAACGCTGGCTGGCAATGTGCTGACGATCAAGGGTGCCCTGGGTTCGCTGACCCGCGGCGTGAACACCCTCGTGAACGTCAAGATCGAAGACGGCACCATCACCTTCGCCCCGGCCGACGAAAGCCGCGAAGCGAACGCGCTGTATGGTACGGAACGTGCACTGGTCAACAATATGGTGACCGGTGTGAGCAAGGGTTTCGAAAAGAAGCTGCAACTCGTTGGCGTGGGTTACCGTGCCAAGGCTGAAGGTAACAACCTGAAGCTCGAGCTGGGTTTCTCGCACGATGTTGTGCATGCCATGCCGGAAGGCGTGAAGGCAGAGACCCCGACGCAGACGGAGATCATCATCAAGGGCGTTGATAAGCAACGCATCGGACAAGTGGCTGCGGAAGTTCGCGGTTACCGTCCGCCCGAGCCCTACAAGGGTAAGGGCGTCCGCTATGCGGACGAGGTGGTGATCCTCAAGGAAACCAAGAAGAAGTAAGGGTGCGAAACATGGACAAGAAACAATCTCGTGTGCGCCGCGCTCGCCAGACTCGTATCAAGCTGGCAGCTCAGAAGGTGCATCGCCTTTCCGTGCATCGCACCAACGTGCACATTTACGCGCAAGTTTTCTCGGAAGACGGCACGCAAGTGCTGGCCAGCGCTTCGACGCTGGAAGCCGAAGTGCGCAAGGAACTGGGCGACAAGGAAGGCAAGGGTGGCAACGCCGCCGCTGCTGCGTTGATCGGTCGTCGTATCGCCGAAAAGGCGAAGGCTGCCGGCATCGAAAGCGTGTCTTTCGACCGCTCGGGCTTCCGCTATCACGGTCGCGTCAAGGCTTTGGCCGACGCAGCCCGTGAAGCCGGCCTCAAGTTCTAAGTAAGGATCCGTCATGGCAAAGATGCAAGCGAAAGTTCAGGCTGACGAACGCGACGACGGCCTTCGCGAGAAGATGATCGCGGTCAACCGTGTCACGAAGGTTGTGAAGGGTGGCCGTATTCTCGGTTTTGCCGCGTTGACCGTGGTTGGTGACGGCGATGGCCGCATCGGCATGGGCAAGGGCAAGGCGAAGGAAGTCCCGGTTGCCGTTCAAAAGGCAATGGAACAAGCCCGCCGTAACATGTTCAAGGTCGCCTTGAAGAACGGCACCCTGCAACATAACGTTCTCGGCCAGCATGGCGCCTCGCGCGTCCTGATGTCGCCGGCGAAGGACGGTACCGGCGTGATCGCTGGTGGCCCGATGCGCGCGGTGTTCGAGGTGATGGGCGTGACCAACGTGGTGACGAAGAGCCTTGGCTCGACGAACCCGTACAACCTGGTCCGCGCCACGCTCGACGGCCTGAAGAAACAATCGACTCCTGCTGACATCGCCGCCAAGCGTGGCAAGTCGGTGGAAGAGATCCTCGGCTAAGGGTGATCAATATGTCGCAGCAAACTGTGAAAGTTAAGCTGGTCAAGAGCCTGATCGGTACGCGCGAAGAACATCGCGCCACCGTCAAGGGCCTGGGCCTGCGTCGCCTCAATTCGGTCAGCGAGTTGCAGGATACGCCCGCTGTGCGGGGCATGATCAACAAGGTCTCGTACCTTGTGAAGATCGTCGACTGAGCGAGGGCAAAATGGAATTGAATTCGATTAAGCCGGCAGAAGGCGCCAAGCACGCCAAGCGCCGCGTCGGCCGTGGCATCGGTTCGGGTCTGGGTAAAACCGCCGGCCGTGGTCACAAGGGTCAGAAGTCGCGTTCGGGTGGCTTCCACAAGGTGGGCTTCGAAGGCGGTCAAATGCCGCTGCAACGTCGTCTGCCGAAGCGTGGCTTCAAGTCGCTGACGCGTCGTTTCGTGGGCGAAGTTCGTCTGTCCGATCTGAACAGCCTGCCGGTCGATGAGATCGATCTGCTGGTGCTGAAGCAGGCCGGTCTGGTGAGCGAGCTGTCGCTGTCGGCCAAGATCATCGCCTCGGGCGAGATCACCCGCAAGGTCGTTGTGAAGGGTCTGGGCGTCACCAAGGGTGCGCTCACGGCAATTCAGGCGGCTGGCGGTTCGGTCGCTGAGTAAGTTAGGACACCCCGGAGCCATCATTGGCCAAGTCTCCTAATCTCGCTAAGCCTGGTACGCAGGGCCCGAAGTATGCGGATCTGCGCCGGCGGCTGGTTTTTCTGCTGCTGGCGTTGATCGTCTACCGTATTGGTGCGCATATCCCGGTGCCGGGCATCGACCCCGATCAGCTGGCGCAGTTGTTCCAGCGCCAGTCGGGCGGGATCCTGGGCATGTTCAACATGTTCTCTGGCGGTGCGTTGTCGCGTTTCACGATCTTCGCGCTGGGGATCATGCCGTACATTTCGGCGTCGATCATCATGCAGTTGCTGGCGATGGTTTCGCCGCAATTGGAAGCATTGCGTAAGGAAGGCCAGGCCGGACAACGCAAGATCACGCAGTACACCCGGTATTTCACGGTGGTGCTTGCGCTCTTCCAGGCAGCTGCAATCGCGGTGACGTTGGAGAGCGAGCCGGGGCTCGTCGTCGATCCGGGCATGTTGTTCCGCCTGACGACGGTGATCACGCTCGTGACCGGCACGATGTTCCTGATGTGGCTGGGTGAGCAGATCACCGAACGCGGCCTCGGTAACGGTATCTCGATCATCATCTTCGGTGGTATCGCGGCCGGTTTGCCGAACGCTGTGGGTGGCTTGTTCGAGCTCGTCGGTACCGGTTCGATCGGTCCGTTCTCGGCGATCGTGATCTGTGCCCTCGTGGTACTCGTGACGTTCTTCGTCGTTTTCGTGGAACGTGGTCAGCGCAAGATCCTTGTGAACTACGCGAAGCGTCAGGTCGGCAACAAGGTCTACGGTGGTCAGGCTTCGCACCTGCCGCTCAAGCTGAACATGGCAGGCGTGATTCCGCCGATCTTTGCATCGTCGATCATCCTGTTCCCGGCAACGATCGCGAACTGGTTCGGCGCGGGTGATAACGCGCGCTGGCTCAAGGACATCGCGGCGAAGTTGTCGCCGGGTCAGCCGATCTACGTGATGCTCTACGCACTGGCGATCGTGTTCTTCTGCTTCTTCTACACCGCACTGGTGTTCAACAGCAAGGAGACCGCCGAGAACCTGAAGAAGAGCGGAGCGTTTGTCCCGGGGATTCGTCCGGGCGACCAGACGGCGCGGTATATCGACAAGATCCTGACGCGCCTCACACTGGCCGGCGCAGCATACGTCACCCTGGTGTGTTTGCTGCCTGAGTTCCTGGTGTTGCGTTGGAATGTCCCGTTCTACTTCGGTGGAACCTCACTGCTGATTATCGTGGTGGTGACGATGGACTTCATGGCGCAAGTGCAGTCGTATGTGATGTCGCAACAGTATGAGTCGCTGCTCCGCAAGGCGAATTTCAAGGGCGGCAATAACATGACGCTTCGCTGATCCGGGATCATGTCGAAAGACGACGTTATTCAAATGCAGGGTGAGGTCCTTGAAAACCTCCCCAATGCCACCTTCCGGGTAAAGCTGGAAAATGGCCATGTAGTACTCGGACATATTTCCGGCAAGATGCGGATGCATTACATCCGCATCCTTCCTGGGGATAAGGTGACGGTAGAGTTGACGCCCTACGATCTGTCGCGTGCGCGGATCGTCTTCCGGGCGAAGTGATTAGAGAGAGGGAATTGTCATGAAAGTTTTGGCATCTGTTAAGTGCATCTGCCGCAATTGCAAGTTTGTGAAGCGCAAAGGCGTGCTGCGCGTGATCTGCAGCTCGGATCCGCGCCACAAGCAACGTCAGGGCTAATCGGCCTTTAACGCTATTTAGTTGGGGAATTACGAATGGCTCGTATCGCAGGGGTTAACATCCCGAACCACCAGCACACCGCTATCGGCCTGACGGCTATCTACGGTGTCGGTCGCACGCGCGCTCGTCAGATTTGCGACGCCGCTGGCGTGGCGTACTCGAAGAAGGTCAAGGACCTCGACGACGCCGATCTCGAAAAGCTGCGTGACCAGGTTGGTCAATACACGGTCGAAGGCGATCTGCGTCGTGAAGTGACCATGAGCATCAAGCGCCTGATGGATCTGGGCTGCTATCGTGGCATGCGTCACCGCAAGGGCCTGCCGCTCCGCGGTCAGCGCACCCGTACCAATGCGCGTACCCGTAAGGGCCCGCGTAAGGCCGGCGTCTCGCTGAAGAAGTAACCAGAGGATAGGAACTCATGGCTAAGCAACAGAACAACGCCGCTTCGCAGCGCGTTCGCAAGAAGGTCAAGAAGAGCGTTGCAGAAGGCGTCGTGCACGTCCACGCTTCGTTCAACAACACCATCATCACGATCACCGATCGTCAGGGCAATGCGCTGGCATGGGCGACGTCGGGTGGCCAGGGCTTCAAGGGTTCGCGTAAGTCGACCCCGTTTGCTGCCCAGGTTGCTGCTGAGTCGGCTGGTCGCGTGGCACTGGAATACGGCGTGAAGAACCTCGAAGTTCGCATCAAGGGCCCGGGCCCGGGTCGCGAATCGGCGGTTCGTGCGCTGAATGCGCTGGGTATCAAGATCACGGCCATCTCGGACGTGACGCCGGTCCCGCACAACGGCTGCCGCCCGCCGAAGCGTCGTCGTATCTAAGACGCTTCAGAAAATCCTGCTATAATCGCGGGTTCGCGCACGGTCTCGGCCGTGCGCGTAGTAATTTCTAAGACCACCGTCCGGTACATTGGTACCGGACTTGCGTAGTGGACAAAGTTCATTACGTCAAATTTTGAGATAAAGGAACAACCGTGGCACGTTATATCGGCCCGAAGGCCAAACTCTCCCGTCGTGAAGGTACTGACCTCTTCCTGAAGAGCGCACGTCGCTCGCTCGCCGACAAGTGCAAGCTGGATAGCAAGCCGGGTCAGCATGGCCGCACGTCGGGTGCTCGTACGTCGGACTACGGCAACCAGCTGCGCGAAAAGCAGAAGGTCAAGCGTATTTACGGCGTGCTTGAGCGTCAGTTCCGTCGTTATTTCGCGGAAGCCGACCGCGTCAAGGGCAACACGGGTGAAAACCTGCTGCAACTGCTCGAGTCGCGCCTGGACAACGTCGTGTACCGCATGGGCTTCGGCTCGACGCGCGCTGAAGCGCGCCAACTCGTTGGCCACAAGGCAATCGTGGTGAACGGTGTCGTGTCGAACATCCCGTCGATCAAGGTCAAGGCCGGCGACGTGATCGCCGTGCGCGAAAAGTCGAAGAAGCAAGTGCGTATTCAAGAAGCACTGACGCTGGCTGAGCAAGTCGGTTTCCCGATCTGGGTTTCGGTTGACGCCAAGAAGATGGAAGGCACTTTCAAGGCACTGCCGGAACGTAGCGATATCGCGGGCGACATCAACGAAAGCCTGATCGTCGAATTGTATTCGCGTTAATCCGTATGATGCTTGACGCGCCTCACGGCGCGTTTTGCGTTCCGTGCAGGTTGTCACCCATCAGCCTTATCGGTGTAACGAGCCGAGGGTATTGAAAAGGAAACCTATGCAAACCAGTTTGTTGAAGCCCAAGATCATTGCGGTTGAGCCGGTCGGTGAGCATCACGCCAAAGTCGTGATGGAGCCGTTCGAACGTGGCTATGGCCACACCTTGGGCAACGCGCTTCGCCGCGTGCTGTTGTCGTCGATGGTGGGCTATGCGCCGACCGAAGTGACGATCGCCGGCGTTGTGCATGAATATTCCACCATCGATGGTGTCCAGGAAGATGTCGTCAACTTCCTGTTGAACCTCAAGGGTGTCGTGTTCAAGCTGCATAACCGTGACGAAGTCACCGTTACGCTGCGCAAGGATGGTGAAGGTGTGGTGCGCGCTTCGGATATCGAAGTGCCGCATGATGTGGAACTGATCAACCCCGATCACGTGATCGCGCATCTGGCCAAGGGCGGCAAGCTCGACGTTCAGAT
This sequence comes from Pandoraea sp. LA3, assembly GCF_022696215.1. Classification (NCBI taxonomy): domain Bacteria; kingdom Pseudomonadati; phylum Pseudomonadota; class Betaproteobacteria; order Burkholderiales; family Burkholderiaceae; genus Pandoraea; species Pandoraea sp. LA3. The sequence goes on from NZ_PTPY01000015.1 coordinate 14,565, forward strand.
CAAGATCGAGAAGGGTCGTGGTTATGTCCCGGGTAACGTGCGCCGTTATGGCGACGAGTCGGCCAAGGTTATCGGCCGTATCGTCCTCGACGCGTCGTTCTCGCCGGTCAAGCGCGTGAGCTATGCGGTCGAATCGGCCCGCGTGGAACAGCGTACCGACCTGGACAAGCTCGTGATGAACATCGAAACCAACGGTGTTGTGTCGCCGGAAGAAGCGATCCGTCAATCGGCTCGCATCCTCGTCGACCAGCTGTCGGTGTTCGCTGCGCTGGAAGGCACGGAAGCCACCAGCGAAGCGCCGTCGCGTGCGCCGCAGATCGATCCGATCCTGCTGCGTCCGGTGGACGATCTCGAGTTGACGGTGCGTTCGGCCAACTGCCTGAAGGCCGAAAACATCTACTACATCGGCGACCTGATCCAGCGTACCGAGAACGAATTGCTCAAGACCCCGAACCTGGGTCGCAAGTCGCTCAACGAGATCAAGGAAGTGCTTGCCTCGCGTGGTCTCACGCTCGGCATGAAGCTCGAAAACTGGCCGCCGGCCGGTCTCGAGAAGTAAAGTGTAATGACATGGCCGCCCTCGGGCGGCCGTGTTGCTACGTAAGTGCGGCGCGTCGGAGTGTTCCGATACGGCCGAATGCGAAGGTACCGGCCCGCGGTGTTTGTCACCGATAGAAGAGCTTGGTCGAAAACTCTGTTTAAAGGAAAGTTGAAATGCGTCACCGTCATGGTTTGCGTAAACTGAATCGTACCAGCAGCCACCGTCTGGCTATGCTGCGTAACATGTCGAACTCGCTGCTCCAGCACGAAGCCATCAAGACCACGCTGCCGAAGGCCAAGGAACTGCGTAAGGTCGTCGAGCCCCTCATCACGCTGGGCAAGAAGGACTCCGTGGCTAACCGTCGTCTGGCGTTCAACCGCCTGCGCGATCGTGACATGGTCACGAAGCTGTTCAACGAACTCGGCCCGCGTTTTGCCAACCGTCCGGGCGGCTACCTGCGTATCCTGAAGATGGGTTTCCGCGTGGGTGACAATGCGCCGATGGCTTTCGTCGAACTGCTGGATCGTCCGGAAGTTGACACGGAAGCGCCGGAAGTCGCTGAGTAAGCGATTTGCGCGACGGTCTTTCAAGACTGTCAGCCGTAAAGAAAAAGCCAGGTCATCGACCTGGCTTTTTTCATTTTGAGGCGTTGTCTGAGCGAGCGCTCGGACGCGTCTGGAAATCACCTACCATGCGCACACGTTTCGCAGTGTCGGTGTACAGTGAACAACCTTGCGCTTGAACGGTCTACCGCACATCATGGATGCCCTTCTTATCGTCATGACGACCTTCCCTGACGAGGCTAGCGCCGACGCGGCGACGGACGGCATGCTAGCTGGCCGTCTGGCGGCATGCGTCCAGCAACTGGCGCCAGTGCGTTCGAGCTATCGCTGGCAAGGCAAACGCGAAACGAGCGTCGAAGTGCCACTCATGATCAAAACGACTGCCGCGCGCTACAGCGCTTTGGAGCAGTACATCAAAGAACACCATCCTTATGACGTCCCGGAGATCGTCGCATGGCCGGCGAGTGTGGCGTTGCCCGCGTATGCGCGTTGGGTCGAGGATGAGACGCGGGGGGAATTGCATGTTTGACCTGAAGACGATGGCAGCACCGGGGCTCGATGGAGCGCATGGCTTCACCCGTGAGGCAATGAAGCATCGCGCTCAGCAACTGTGGTCGTTCGCGCTGATGATGCTGGTGATCGTGCTGACAGTGGGCGTGGGGCGTGCCCATGCCGCCGACGATTTCCTGGACCCGGACGTCGCCTTCAAGGTGTCGAAGACGGAACAGCCCGGCGCTGTGTTGTTGCACTTTGAAGTCGCCAAGGGCTATTACCTCTATCGGGAGCGATTTGCGTTTGCTGCCGATAATCCTGCGGTAACGCTTGGTACACCGGAATTTCCGAAAGGCGAAGTCAAGCATGACGAGACTTTCGGGAAGGACATGGAGGTGTACCACGAGCCGATCGAGGTGCGTATCCCGATCAGCAAGGCCAATGGCCCGTTCACGCTGAATGTGACGATGCAGGGTTGTGCGGACAAGGGGTTGTGTTACCCGCCGATGGACAAACCGCTGAAGATCTCTGCGGCTGCGGTGGGCGGTGCCGGAGGGAGTGGGGCGAGTGTTGTGCCGGGCGCCGGTGCAGCAACTCAGGCGCTGTTGGGCGGTAACTCGTCGGCGGCGAATGATGCGTCTACCGCTGCGCCGGTTGTGACCGCTAACGCTTCGGGCGGATGGTTGTCGGCTCGTGAAGATTACAGCGAAGCCGAGCGCATTCTCTCGGGCGGTAGCTTTGTGCTCGCTCTGGCTATCTTTTTTGCGCTCGGAGTTGGATTAGCTTTCACGCCTTGTGTGTTGCCCATGGTGCCGATTCTGTTGTCGATCGTGGCCGGGCAGGAAGCGAGTCGGGGCAAGGCGGTGCGTCTGGCTATCGCCTACGTCCTCGGTATGGCCATTGTGAACACGGTCATCGGGGTTGCCGCCGGCCTGCTCGGGCAAGGTTTGATTGCGTTCCTGCAAGCACCGTGGGTCCTCGCACTGTTTGCCCTACTGATGGTCATCCTATCGCTGTCGATGTTCGGCATGTACGAGATTCAGTTGCCTGCGGCATTGCGCGACAGAATCGACAACGCCGCACGCCAGCAAAAATCCGGGCAATGGATTGGCGCGGCGATGATGGGCGTGTTGTCGGGGCTGATCGTCAGCCCATGCGTCACGGCACCGCTGGCAGCGGCGCTCGCATTCATCGCCAAGACCGGAGACGCGGTGTTCGGCGGCGCAACGCTTTTCTCCCTGTCGCTGGGTATGGGGCTGCCGCTCGTGATTCTGGCTGGTGGAGGCGGTGCATTGCTGCCGCGCGCCGGGGCCTGGATGGACGGTGTGAAGCGCTTCTTCGGCTTCCTTCTGCTCGGTGTGGCGTTGTGGATCGTTCGCCCGCTGCTGGCAACGCCCGTGCTGTTGCTGGGGGCAGGCGTGCTCCTGCTGGTTGCCGCCACGTTCATGCGCGTTTTCGACAACTTACCGGATGGCGCGAGTGGCGCCCGTCGTCTGCTTAAGGGCCTGGGCGTTGCCGTTGCCTTGTTGGGGGCCGTCGCTCTGGTGGGCGCAGCGGCTGGCGCGCGCGATCCATTGACGCCGTTGGCGGGGTTGTCGGCGGTAGCCTCAGGGAGTGCCAATGCGGGTGCGCCGACAACGGAAGGCGTCAAGTTCCAGCGTGTACGCAGCAACGCTGAGCTGGATCAGGTGGTGGCGACGGCGGGGCGTCCGGTGATGTTCGACTTCTATGCGGACTGGTGCATTAGTTGTAAGGAAATGGAGCGCTTTGTTTTCACCGACCCGCGTGTCAAAGCGCGTCTGGATCAAATGGTGCTCGTGCAAGCCGACGTGACGGCCAACAACGCCGACGATCAGGCATTACTCAAGCGTTTTGGATTGTTTGGGCCGCCGGGGATTATCTTCTTCGACGCAAGCGGCAAGGAAGTCGCCGGGACGCGCGTCATTGGGGCTCAGTCTGCGGATCAATTTCTCCGAAGCCTCGACAAGGCATACGGCCCCGCCGTTTGATGCGGCTATTCAGGTGGATGTCGCGGTATCGGACAGCGCCACAAATTGCCGATATTTCGTTTTCGGCGGGAACGTCAGTCCGACGTCCCCGCTCACCATATCGGCAGACGCTCGCTTAGGCTTGCGAGCGAATCAGGCGTGCCGCGTCCAGCGCGAAGTACGTCAGGATGCCATCGGCGCCCGCACGCTTGAAGGCGAGCAGCGACTCCATCATGACCTTGTCGTGATCGAGCCAGCCGTTCTGCGCGGCGGCCTTTAGCATCGCGTATTCACCGCTCACCTGATAGGCATACGTGGGGAAGCGGAACTCATCCTTCACACGACGCACGATGTCGAGATACGGCATGCCCGGCTTGACCATTACCATGTCGGCACCCTCGTCGATATCGAGTGCGACTTCACGCAGCGCTTCGTCCGAATTGGCCGGGTCCATCTGGTAAGTCATCTTGTTGCTCTTACCGAGGTTCGCCGCCGAGCCGACGGCGTCGCGGAACGGGCCGTAGAAGGCGGATGCATATTTGGCGGCATACGCCATGATGCGCGTGTGGATGTAGCCGCCGGCTTCCAGGGCTTCGCGGATCGCGCCGATGCGACCGTCCATCATGTCGGAAGGTGCGACGATGTCCACACCGGCTTCAGCCTGAGTGAGCGCTTGCTGAACGAGGAGGCGCGTCGTCACGTCGTTGATGACGTAGCCATTCTCATCGAGCACGCCGTCCTGACCGTGACTCGTGTACGGATCGAGCGCGACGTCCGTCAACACACCGAGATCCGGGAAATTGCGCTTGAGCTCGCGAACGGCGCGAGGAATCAGGCCGTCAGGGTTGGTGGCTTCGATGCCATCGGGTGTCTTGAGCGAGGCTTCGATGTTCGGGAACAACGCGATGACGGGCACGCCGAGCGTGACGCATGTGTCGGCAACGCGCAGCAGTTCGTCGACGGAGACCCGTTCGACGCCGGGCATCGAATCGACGGCTTCACGGCGCTTCTCGCCTTCGAGCACGAACACCGGATAGATGAGGTCGTCGCAAGTCAGATGGTTTTCGCGCATCAGACGGCGCGAGAAGTCGTCGCGTCGCATGCGGCGCGGGCGAAGCAGGGGGTAGGAACTCATGCGATCGGTCCTTTGGACGAAGAATGGCGCGTCGGAAATTCCCACGAGTCGGTTGTTTTGACGTGTCCCGAAAACGGTGATGTCGTTGCGACTGGCTCAACGATTCCGTAAGAGGGAAGGCGCGCAAAAAAGGGCGCTTGCCGGGAAACTTTCGAACGCATGGTATATCATACCAACCGGATGTTCGCACTGTGTGTGACGTCCCCCGCTTCTCCTCCCTGAGCGGGCGCCTGTCGTTCTACGATAAGGCTTATTTAAACCCGCCGTGCCTACACGGCGGTTTTTTTATGTGCGCTCGAATCGTTGCAACGTCCGGGCAATGGTCAAGCAACGTCCCTGAACGGTGCGCGTTCTGTCGGTTTCTCGTCGGTATCGTCCATTCGGACGATGGTCGCCCTCTGTCGCTTCGCGCCATCGATCCAGTTCAGAACCAACCGACGTAGGGCCCAGCCCGCCGCGACGATTTGTCGCGCTCGGTATGTGCGTTGAACGTCTACCTTAGAAAGCTGGCGTGTCGAGCGAAAATGGCGTTTAAAACGCTAAACCGTAACCGGAGTCAGTGTCTTGCCATCGCGGCAAGCCACCCGTCGGATACGTCAGGATATACGCCGGATGTGCCGGATCTGCGGGGGATATCCGACGAGGAAAGGCTTACTTTTTCGCAGCGTCTCGTGCCGGAATGGCGAGCCAGTCCTCGAGCACGCGCTGCGCGGCATCGACACCGGTCCGCTTGAGCGACGAGAACAACTGCGCCGTGAATTGCGGTGGCACAGACGGATCGTCGGACGGCAGGCCGTCGGTGCGCGGCAACGCGGACAGACGCTTTTGCGTCTCGCGCAGCACGTTCGTGGATTCCTGGCGCGTGAGCTTGTCGGCCTTCGTCAGCAGCGCGTGGATGGGGCGCCCCGTCGGCATGAACCAGTCGATGAGCTCGCAGTCCAGGTCCGTGAACGGACGGCGCGAGTCCATCACGAGCACCAGGCCGCGCAACTGCGGGCGCTGCACCAGATAGTCGCCGAGAAGCTGCTGCCAGTGCACCTTTACGCCGCCGCCGACCTCGGCATAGCCGTAACCGGGCAAATCGACGAGATAGCCGTAAAGGTGCTCAAGGTGAGCGATCTCGAAATAGTTGATGTGTTGCGTGCGGCCCGGCGTCTTGCTGGAGAACGCAAGACGCTTCTGATTGCACAGGATGTTGAGCGCGCTGGACTTGCCCGCGTTCGAGCGGCCCGCGAAGGCGACCTCGGGCACGGCCGTGGGCGGCAGGTCGCGCAAATGATTGACGGTCGTAAAGAAGCGGGCTTGATGAAGTAGGGACATGACGGAAACCGGGGAGCGCAGCAACCATTGGCATCGGGCTGCAACGCGGGCGCAGGCACGCAAAAACGGCAGGTTCGGCGCCCGCCGGCGACAGGCCGGGAAGCCCCGTTCTGCGGCCTTCTACATGGAATCCCCTAAAGCCGGGGAAAGTCTTTATTGTACAATATGAAAGTTAACCTTGGCCTTGCCAGGGCTTGCCCGAACGTCTCGCGCGCCGTGAGGTTGGAGGAGAAACGCGGCGTCGGACGGTGAGTTCGAACGACCGATTTCCCGACAAAACAGATATAAGGTGTGCGAATGAACCGAGGAGTGTGGAAGTCTCTCGCTGCAACACCATTGGCGCTGGCATGCTTTCTTCTGAGCGGTGCAGGACAAGCCGCCGAGCCTCAGACGCCCGCCAAACCCGATCTGGCCCGGGGGCAGGCCATCGCCAGTCAGGTCTGCGCCGCGTGCCACGCGGCCGACGGCAACAGCACCGGTGGGGCTTATCCGAAGCTGGCCGGTCAACATTCCGAATATCTCTACAAGCAGCTCGTCGACTTCAAGGCGCAGCCCGGCAAGACTCCCGCGCGTAACAACCCCATCATGGCCGGTATGGTCGCGGCGCTCTCCGATCAGGACATGCACAACGTGTCGGCGTACTTCGCGTCACAGACGGCAAAACCGGGGGCCGCGCGCAACAAGGACACCGTGCCGCTCGGCGAGAAGATTTACCGTGGCGGCATCGCGGAGAAGGGCGTGCCGGCCTGCGCCGCGTGTCATGGCCCGACGGGCGCAGGCATGCCGTCGCAGTACCCGCGTCTGTCCGGTCAGTGGGCGGAGTACACCGCGGCTCAGCTCGTGGCGTTCCGCGATGAAACGCGCGGCAACAACGCGCCGATGCACACCATCGGTGGCCGTCTGTCAGACAAGGAAATCAAAGCCGTCGCGGATTACATCGCCGGTCTGCGCTAAGCGTGATGATCGGGAGCCCTGCCCTGACACCATGTGAACGTCAGGGTATATTCGCTGACTTATAACGAAACCAGTCACGGCGCCGCAGAGCGACGGGAGCGAACTGGTTTAGCATACACAGGGTGGCGGGCGCGTGAGATACGCGTCCCCGCCCTTTTTTGTTGTCGGAAACAGGATGAGCATCAGTACCTCCGGAATGCAGATCAAGGGAGCGCAACGATGGGTGCGCGACGGCGTCGAGCTGGTCAGCTCGATGCGCTTCGCCATCAGTCTGCTCACCGTGCTCGCGATTGCCAGCATCGTTGGCACCGTGCTCAAGCAGGGCGACCCTTACCCCAATTACGTCAATCAGTTCGGTCCGTTCTGGGCCGACGTCTTTCGCTCGCTCGGGCTGTACACCGTGTACAGCTCGTGGTGGTTCCTGCTGATCCTCTTCTTCCTGATGGCGTCGACGACGCTGTGCATCGTGCGCAACGCGCCGAAGATGATCGCGGACATTCGGAGCTGGCGCGATCACGTGCGCGAAGGCAGCCTGCGTGCGTTCGGTCACAAGGCCGAATACGTCGGGCCGTTGTCGCGTGTCGATCTGCTCAAGCGGGTGACGGGCTATCTCGGACATCGCGGTTACCGCTTCGTCGTGCGTGAGCGCGAAGGCGCGACGCTCGTGGCCGCGAAAGCCGGGGCGATCAACAAGATCGGCTACATCTTCGCGCACAGTGCGATCGTCATCATCTGTCTGGGTGGCCTCGTGGACAGCGATCTGCTGATTCGTGCCCAGATGGCGCTGTTCGGCAAATCGCCGCTGCAAGGCAATGCAGTGATCGCGCAGATTCCGGAGACACATCGTCTTTCGCCGAACAACCCCGCTTTCCGCGGCTACGCATTCGTGCCGGAAGGCGGCAAATCGACGACGGCGATTCTGAATTTTCAGGATGGCTCGGTGGTGCAGGATCTGCCGTTCGCCATCGAACTGAAGAAATTCCACGTCGATTACTACTCGACCGGCATGCCCAAGCTCTTCGCGAGCGACATCGTGGTGACCGATCCCGAGACCGGCAAGACGATGGATGCGACCGTGAAGGTCAACGAGCCTTTCATTTACAAGGGCGTGGCGATTTATCAGTCGAGCTTCGAGGACGGCGGCAGCAAACTGAAGCTCACCGGTTACCCCATGCACGGCGCGACGGATCGCACCTTCGCGTTTTCCGGCGACATCGGCGGCTCGACCCAACTGCGCGGCGGTGCGGCCGGCAAGGACGAGTACACGGTCGAGTTCAGCGACTTCCGCGCCATCAACGTCGAGAACATCAGCAATGGCAGCGGCGAGCGCGACGTGCGCGGCGTGGCCCGCAAGTCGCTGCGCGATGACCTGAGTGCGCAACTCGGTTCCGGCGCGCGCTCCGATCTGAGCAAGGACCTGCGCAACGTCGGCCCGTCCGTGCAGTACAAGGTACGCGACCGTAGCGGTCAGGCGAAGGAGTACCGCAATTACATGCTGCCGATTCTGGTGGAAGACGGCGAGCGTGTATTCATGACGGGGGTGCGTGACACCCCGGATGGCCCGTTCCAGTATCTGCGCATCCCGGCGGACGCCGATGGCTCCGTCAAACAATGGATGCTGTTGCGCGCCGCCCTTCAGGATGACGGTGCCCGCGGCGAGGCTGCGCGTCGGTTCGCGGCGCAGTCGCTGCCGGCGCAAACGTCTGCCGAACTGCGTGGTCAGTTGCAGGAGAGTGCCAAGCGTGAGCTGGATCTGTTCGCGGGGGCGATTCCGGCGAGCAAGGATGGCCATGCTACGGGCGGTTTGCAGGCGATCGCCGAATTCGTGAACGAGAAGGTACCGCCGGAGCAGCAGTCGAACGCAGCGGTCATGTTCCGACGCATTCTGGACGGCGCGATCTGGCAGCTCTGGCAGGTCGCCCGCGAGAAGGCCGGTCAGCCCGAAATGGCGCCGGCGCCGGAGAGCGAGCGATTCGTGCACACGGCTACCAACGCGCTGTCCGACAATTTCCTGTACGACGCACCGGTCTTCCTGCAGCTCGATTCGTTCGAGCAAATCCAGGCCAGCGTCTTCCAGCTCACGCGATCCCCGGGTAAAAAGATCGTGTATCTTGGCAGCTTACTGCTGGTGCTCGGCATTTTCTCGATGTTCTACGTGCGCGAGCGGCGTTTGTGGCTGTGGGTCAAGGACACGCCGGAGGGTGGCAGTTCGGTGTTGATGGCGGTGTCGACGACGCGTCGCACACTGGACTTCGAAAAGGAATTCGCCCGCACGAAGGCGGAGATGGACGAGATCGTCACAAAACGATGAGGGTGAGACAGATGGAGTTATCCCAGGGCTATTCAGAGATCTCGTGGCTGCGCCGCCGCAGTATCGGCGACTGGTTGTTCGCGCTTGCGCTGGCAATCGGTGCGGGTTTCGCGCTCAACCGCTACGGTCACTACATGGATTACTACGAGCACACGATTCTGGTGCTCGCGGTGCCGACCTTTGCCGTGCTTGGCTGGCATTGGCGCTCAGTGCGCTGGCTGATGGCCGGGATCGCAATCCTCGCGCTTTCGGGCATCGGGATGTATCACCATGATCTCGCGCGCGCCGATCAGGCCTTCTTTCTGAAGTACTTTCTGTCCAGTCAGTCCGCCATTCTGTGGATGAGCGCGCTGTTTTTCCTGTCGACACTCTTCTACTGGGGCGGCCTGCTGGCCCGTTCGCCGTTCGGGGCGAGTGTGGGCTCGTCGTTGTGCTGGGCGGCCGTGCTGCTCGGCTTCACCGGCATGATGGTGCGTTGGTACGAGTCGTATCTCGTCGGCGCGGACGTCGGTCACATCCCCATCTCGAACCTGTACGAAGTGTTCGTGCTGTTCTGCCTGATCACGGCGCTGTTTTACCTGTATTACGAGCAACGCTACGAAACGCGCTCGCTCGGACCGTTCGTGTTGCTGGTGATCAGCGCGGCCGTGGGTTTCAACCTCTGGTACAGCGTGGCGCGCAGCGCTTACGAGATTCAGCCGCTGGTACCCGCGCTTCAGAGCTGGTGGATGAAGATCCACGTGCCGGCGAACTTCATCGGCTATGGCACGTTTGCACTGGCGGCGATGGTGGCCGTGGCGTATCTGCTCAAGTCGAGTGAAAACAAGCGTCTGGTTGCGAAGGGCAAGCCGCTCGATAGCGGGTTCTTCTCGTCGCGCCTGCCATCGCTCGAATTGCTCGACGATGTGATGTACAAGGCGATCGCCGTCGGTTTTGCGTTCTTCACGATTGCGACGATTCTCGGCGCACTCTGGGCGGCAGACGCCTGGGGCGGCTACTGGAGCTGGGATCCCAAGGAGACGTGGGCACTGATCGTCTGGCTGAACTACGCAGCGTGGTTGCACATGCGCCTCATGAAGGGGCTGCGTGGCGTGGTCGCCGCGTGGTGGTCGCTGACGGGGCTGCTGATCACGACGTTTGCGTTCCTTGGCGTGAACATGTTCCTGTCGGGATTGCATAGTTACGGACAGCTCTGACGCATAAGGCTGGCGTCTGAATTTGACGATCCGGGCGATCCAGGCCGTTCGGGCTCGAAAAGCCGCCGCACCGAGGTGCCGGCGGCTTTTTTCATCGTGACGTATGATTTCCCGCAGTGTCACCTCGGGAACGACGTCAATCGCGCGTCAGTCATACCGGGCACGAGGCATCTCGGCAATATCGGCACATCAGGCGAGCCTGGAGGGCGCATCATGAGTACGAACAAGTCGCTTCTGCGCGGGGCGAACATCCCGGCTAGCCACATTACGCCGCGTGACGTGGCGACCGGGCGGCGGCGTTTCCTGCAGGCTTCGAGCGTCGGGTTGACGGGCCTGGGGGGCGCCGCGCTGGGCCTCCTGCCTTCGGGGGCCTTTGCGGCTGACAGCCCGGGCACCGGACTGAGCAAGCTCGCGGCGACACGCAATACGCGATATGTCGTCACCGACAAGCCGACCGACATCAAGGATGTCACCACCTACAACAACTTCTACGAATTCGGCACCGACAAGTCCGACCCGGCGCGGCGTGCAGGCACGCTCAAGCCGCGTCCGTGGCAGGTGGCCATCGAGGGAGCGGTGAAACAGCCGAAGGTCTACGACCTCGATGCGTTGCTCAAACTGGCGCCGCTCGAAGAGCGCGTCTATCGGCACCGCTGCGTGGAAGGCTGGTCGATGGTCATTCCGTGGATTGGTTACTCGCTGTCCGAGCTCATCAAACAGGTGCAGCCCACGGGCAACGCGAAATACGTGGAGTTCGTCACGCTGGCCGATCCGAAGCAGATGCCCGGGCTGTCGTATCCGGTGTTGAGCTGGCCGTATGTGGAAGGCTTGCGGATGGACGAAGCCATGCACCCGCTCTCGCTGCTGACGTTCGGTCTGTATGGCGAGGTATTGCCGAATCAGAACGGCGCGCCGGTACGCATGGTGGTGCCCTGGAAATACGGCTTCAAGAGTGCCAAGTCCATTGTGAAGATCCGTTTCGTCGAGAAAATGCCGCTGACGAGCTGGAATCGTGCCGCATCGGACGAGTATGGTTTCTACTCGAACGTGAATCCGGAAGTCGATCATCCGCGCTGGAGTCAGGCTACCGAACGTCGCATTGGCGACGGCGGCATTTTCACCCCCAAGCGCAAGACACTGATGTTCAACGGATACGGTGAACAGGTCGCCAGCCTGTATCAGGGCATGGATCTGCGCAAATTCTTCTGAGCTTCCCAGCGGATACGCCGTGCCGACATCCCCTTCTCATTCGTCCGGCGAGCCCGGGCACGGGCGCAACGATGCGCAAGCGACACCGACAGTCGGCCCGGCGACCCGTGCCGGCGTTACCAGGCGTCCCGCGCAACGCTGGCTCGTGTGGGTCAAAGCGGTGGTTTTCCTGCTCGCGCTGGTGCCGCTGCTGCGGCTTGTCATCTATGGCGCGACGGACCAGTTGGGCGCAAATCCCGTCGAATTCATCACCCGATCGACAGGGACCTGGACGCTGGTGATGCTCTGCATCACGCTGGCCATCACCCCCGTGCGCCGCATGACCGGCATGACCTGGTTATTGCGATGCAGACGCATGCTCGGACTGTTCGCGTTTTTCTACGGCGCGCTGCATTTCGCGACGTATTTCTGGCTGGATCAGTGGTTTGACTGGACGAGTATCTTGCGCGACGTCACCGGCAAACGCCCGTTTATCACCGTGGGGTTTGCGGCGTTCGTGCTGATGGTGCCGCTGGCGCTGACGTCCCCGCACGCGATGGTGCGATGGCTGGGCGGGCGGCGCTGGCAACAACTGCATCGCGCGATTTACGCGATTGCCGTGCTAGCGATCCTGCATTACTGGTGGATGAAGGCGGGCAAGAACGACCTTGCCCAACCGGCGATCTATGCGATCGTTGTGGCGGGCCTGCTTGGCGCCCGCGTGATCTGGGCGCTGCGCAGGCCGCGAACTCAGACGTTGCCGGGCAGCAGTCGCTCGCCGGCAAACAGCGATTCGACCGTCTCGCGTTCGCGCACGAGATAGGCGTCGTTGCCATCGACCATGACTTCGGCCGCACGCGGACGCGTGTTGTAGTTGGAGCTCATCGTAAAGCCGTAAGCGCCGGCCGAGCGAATCGCGAGCAGATCATCCGGCTCGATGGCCAGCGCCCGGTCGCGACCGAGCCAGTCACCGCTTTCGCAAACGGGGCCGACGACATCGTAGGTACTTGCCTCGCCCGTGCGGCGTGCGACCGGGTCAATGCGGTGATACGCCTCGTACATTGCCGGACGCGCCAGATCATTCATCGCCGCGTCGACGATGGCAAAGTTCTTGGTCTCGCCGTGCTTGAGGAATTCCACGCGCGTGAGCAGTACACCGGCATTACCCACGAGCGAGCGGCCCGGTTCGAACAGCACCTGCCGATGGCCGTGACCGCGCTTGGCGATGTGGTCGAGCAGCGTCGTGGCGAATGCCGTGATATCCGGCGGGGTTTCGTCCGTATAGGTGATGCCCAGACCACCCCCCACGTCGATGTGATGCAGCGAGATACCTGCGGTTTCGAGCTTTTCGACGAGATCGAGGACCTTGTCGGTGGCGTCGAGATACGGTGAGATCTCGGTGATTTGCGACCCGATGTGGCAATCGATGCCGACAACTTCGAGGTGCGGCATGGCGGCCGCCGCACGATAGGCGTCGAACGCTTCTTCATAGGCCACGCCGAACTTGTTGCCGCGCAGGCCTGTGGAAATATAGGGGTGCGTCTTGGCGTCGACGTTCGGATTCACGCGCAACGAGACACGTGCACGCTTGCCCATCTGCCCCGCCACTGCATTGAGCCGGTCGAGTTCCGGGCGCGATTCCACGTTGAAGCAGAACACGTCCTTTTCCAATGCGTAGCGCATTTCGTCCGCGTGCTTGCCGACACCGGAAAACACGGCGCGCCTGGGATCGCCACCCGCGGCGATGACACGCGCGAGTTCGCCGGCCGACACGATGTCGAAGCCTGCACCGAGTTTGGCGAAGACGCCGAGCACTGCGAGGTTCGAGTTGGCCTTGGCTGCGTAGTGCACCGCCGCGTTACGGCCTTCGCATGCTTTGGCATAGGCCTGATAGGCCTGCGTCAGGGCCGCCTTCGAATAGACGTAGAGCGGGGTGCCGAAGCGTTCGGCAAGCGCGGGGAGGGCTACGCCCTCGGCGTGGAGTACGTCGTCGCGGTAGGAGAAAATGGCGTCGGACATCGCAGAAACTCGGTAATCAACTGGGCAACTAGGGGGCGCCGGTCGCGTCGGGGGGATTTCGCCTCGGCGCGTCGAGGCCGATCTCGCGGATGTCGGCCATCGTCGGCAAATTTTCGCTTATTCCGCTCACTCCGGCTTGGCCGGCGGTTGCACGGTTGCCGGCGGCACATCGACCGACGGTCCGCGCTGCGGCTCGGCCACACGCGGCGGCGGCGGGACCGGCGCACCTGGCGGTGGCGTCGGTTTCACGGGGCGCGCCGGGAGGTACAGCGGGCCAGCCTGGCCACAACCGGCCAGTGCGCTCAAAAGGGCAATCGACGCTACAATCGCGCAGGTTCGAATAGGTGCAGTCATGGGGGTATCGCCGCGTGGTGCGGCATGCAAACGATGACGCAAACCGTGGAGTTTAGCATGACGGAAAGTGAATTCCTGGCGCTCGCAGAGGCAGTGCTGGCGCAGGTCGAAGCGGCTGTCGAAGGCGTGGTCGACAATAGCGACGTGGATATCGATTGCGAGCGTACGGGCAACGTACTGACGCTCGAATTCGACGATGGCAGCAAGATCATCGTCAACGTGCAAACGCCGATGAGCGAGATCTGGATCGCTGCGCGTTCGGGCGGTTTCCATTTCCGCCTGAAAGGCGACAAATGGCGCGATACGCGCGACGACTCCGAGTTGTTCGAAGCCCTGTCGCGCTTCGCATCGCAGCAAGCCGGTGAGACGGTGACGTTTCAGGCTGGCTGAGGAGTTACCGGCCTAACGGCCGCCCCCAAGCCAGTCCGCAAGCCCTGAGCGATATCAGGGCTTGCTGTTGAACATATCCAGGATGCGTTGTCGCTCCTGACGATCGACCGGCGCTGGTGCCGGTGACGGCGCGTGCGACGGTGCAGGTACCGCGCCCGGCTGAGCCGGCATCTGGCCGGGCAGCGCGCCCGACGGTCCCGGAGATGCCGAGCCGTCCGGTGCCGTGTCAGCGCTCAGCCCCACCGTGCTGACGGCGCGTCCCGGCGGATAGTCGTCGTAGAAATAGTCCCCATTGGCCTGAATGACGCCCGGCGGAATCGCACGGGTCGACTCCGGCACCCCGCGCAACGCCTTCGACATGTAGTCGATCCAGATCGGCAGTGCCAGACCGCCACCGGTTTCGCGGTCCCCCAGATTGCGCGGTTGATCGAAGCCGATCCACGCAACGCCCACCAACTGAGATTGATAGCCGGCGAACCACGCGTCGTGGGAATCGTTCGTCGTCCCGGTCTTGCCGGCGAGATCGCTGCGCTTGAGTGCGTTGGTCTTGGCCGCAGTGCCGCGTGTCGCCACGTCGTGCAGCATCGAATTCATGATGAACGCGTTCCGTGCCGGGATCGCCCGAATCGACTCGTCACCGGCCGGCGTCGGCTTCTCCTCCATGATCACGTTGCCCTTCGAGTCGGTGATGCGCGCCACGATAAAGGGGTTCACCCGGAAGCCGCCATTCGCGAACACGGCATAACCGCTAGCCATTTGCAGCGGCGTGACCATGCCTGCGCCAAGTGCCATCGGCAGGTAGGCCGGATGCTTGTCCGCCTCGAAGCCGAATCGGCCGATGAACTTCTGCGCATACCCCGGCGTGATGCTTTGCAGGATGCGGATCGACACGAGGTTGCGTGAGCGCATGAGTGCGACGCGCATCGGCTCCGGTCCGTCGAAACCGCCACCATAGTTCTTCGGCTCCCACGGCTGCCCGCCCGTCTGCGCCGCCGAGAAATACAGCGGGCCGTCGTTAATGATCGTGGCGGGGGCAAAACCCTTCTCGAGCGCAGCCGAGTAAATGAACGGCTTGAAGCTCGATCCCGGCTGACGCCATGCTTGCGTCACGTGGTTGAACTTGTTGCGGTTGAAGTCGAAGCCCCCGACCAGCGAGCGGATGGCGCCGTTTTGCGGATCGAGCGACACGAACGCCGCTTCGATGTCCGGCATCTGCACGATGCGCCAGTTGTCCTTCGCGTCCTTCGTGACGCGGATGACCGAGCCCGGGCGAATCTTCTGCTTCGGTTGCGCCTTGGCGCTCAGACCGGCTGCTGCAAAGCGCAGCCCGTCGCCCGTGACGGTGACGTCGTCGCCGTTGAGCAGAACCGCCTTGACCTGCTGCGGGGCTGCCGACAGTACGACCGCCGCGACCATGTCACCGCTGTCCGGATGCTCGACCAGTGTGTCGTCGATCAACTGTTCGCGCTCGTCCTTGTCACTCGGCAAATCGATGTTGGCTTCCGGGCCACGATAGCCGTGGCGCAGTTCATACGCCATGACGCCCGCACGCAGTGCTTCGTAAGCCGCTTCCTGATCGGCCGAATTGATCGTCGTGTAGACGTTGAAGCCGCGCGTGTAAATCTCGTCCTTGAACTGTGCGTAGAGCAACTGACGGACCATTTCGGCGACATAGCCGGCATGCACGCTGAATTCGCTACCCAGCCCGCGCACCACCAGTTCCTGCGCGATGGCCTGCTCGTATTCGGCTTTCGAGGCATACCCAAGGTCATACATCCGCTTGAGGATGTATTCCTGACGCACGCGAGCGCGCTTGTAATTGACGATCGGGTTATAGGCCGACGGTGCCTTCGGGAGTCCGGCAAGCATCGCGGCTTCGGCGAGCGTGATGTCCTTGAGGTCCTTGCCGAAATACACGCGGGCCGCGCTGGCGAAGCCGTAAGCACGCTCGCCGAGATAGATCTGATTCATGTACAGCTCGAGAATCTGATCCTTCGACAGACGCGATTCAATCTTGTAGGCGAGCAGCGCCTCGTAAATCTTGCGCGTGTATGTCTTCTCGCTCGACAGGAAGAAGTTGCGCGCCACCTGCATGGTGATCGTACTGGCCCCTTGCGACGAGCCGCCACGCGTGAAGTTGGCGACGCCCGCACGGAAGATGCCGATGAAGTCGACGCCACCGTGCTGATAGAAGCGATCGTCCTCGATGGCGAGCACGGCTTTCTTCATGACATCGGGGATGTCGGCAAAGCGCACGAGATTGCGGCGCTCCTCGCCGAATTCACCGATCTGGATCTCGTCGGCCGTATAGATACGCAGCGGAATCTTCGGCCGGTAATCGACGATCGTGTCCAGCGACGGCAATTGCGGCGTCATCACCACCAGGATGTACCCCGCGAGCAACGCGCCACATACGACCATCGCGGCGATAAGGCCTACGAACCAAAGGGCGAGGCGCAGCCAGATGGAGCGGCGCGGTTTGGGCGGGCGCTTGTCGCGGGGTGTCTCGGTTTGGGGTGTGCTTGCCATGGGGGAACCGGAAAAAACGATGGGCCGATTATAACGAACGACCCGTGACCTCCCTCGGCAGCTCCCCGAAATCGGAGTTCGCGCCTATGAGGACTAAGAATCCGCCGAGTGAAAAACGGCGCAAATTCCGAAAGCGCATTTTTCTCGCCGTGCTAACGCCGAGATTCGGAATCGTCCGATTGGACGGTCGCACCGTGCCCGCTAGCATCGATCGCATCGATAGGGCGAGAGACGGGAGGAGATCATGGTCGCAGCGATTTTGCGCGGTGTGCGTTACGTGGGCAATCAACTGGCGGCGGCGTTGCCCCGCAACGACGGCGGCGCTTGCGGTATTCACTTTGACGCGGGGGGTATGCAATTCGTTCGCATGGCACGCACGACAGGGGGAGAGCCGTGGGGTCTGAGTGCTTGTGGGAGTGCTGTCATCGACGATGGCATGTTGAACGGCGCACAGATTGCCAAGCCGGAAGCATTGGCACGCAGGCTGGGCGAGTTGCTGGAGCGGCTGGAAATCGAACCGCAGGACTTGCAGGGTGACACGATTGTCATGGCGCTTCCCTCGCAGGGACTCAGGAGCCAGGTCATCGACTATCCCGCTGATCTGCCGCCGCGCGCGCTACGTGCATGGTGCGAGCGGCGCGCTGCCCTGCTGTTGCCCGGCGACGGCACTGTCGATTCGAGAAGCCGTGTCGGTGTGACGTGGGCCGAGCCCGGCAGTCATCGCCTTAGGTTGTACGCGTGTGAAGCGGCGTTGGCGGATGACAGGGTTGCCGTGCTGGAAATGGCGGGGCTGCGCACGCATGCGATGGATGCGGCGCACAGGGCGGGGCGTCGGGCATTCCGATGGGCCCGAACGAAAATGCATGGCGTATCGCAGCCGGAATCCGCGTCGGCGGCACATTCAAATGTCCCGCCCGTCGCGTTGCTACAGATCGACGCGCAGGAGGTCGATCTGGCGGTTTTCAACGGGCAGACATGTGTCGCAGACGTTCGCGAGCGGTTTGACGGCGTCAATGCCCATTCAGAAGCCCTGGCAAGCGTAGTGCGGACGTTGTTGGGGGCGTTGCCTGTCGTCCCGCAAATCCTTCACGTGACGGCGAGAGGGGCAAGTCCGAGCGAACTTGAGGATATCTGCGTCGCCATAGCCGCCACATGTGGTGTCGAAGTCGGTGCTTTCGATCCGCTGAGCCATCTGACGCCCGCAGGTTCTTCCATGTCACGTTTCCACGCGCCAGCACAGCGGACGGTACTCACCGTGCCGTTTGGGCTCGCATTGCGTGCCATGTCGATACGAGGCATGTCATGCGAATGAGTGCTGAATTGCCGCCGCTCGACTTCCTTCCCACGTTGGCACAGCGACGACAGCGCGACTTCCGCCGTCAATGGCGTATCTGGCTGGGTATTGCTGCGTGTGGCGCATTCGCATCGCTGGGGCCCATCGCCTGGGATGAGCATCAACGTCGGGAGTCGAAGTTGCAACGCGTGGCATTGCGAGCGGCGAGCGAGAAGTTGAGTGCCGAGGTGAGGGCGTTCGATACCACGGTGCGCAAGCTTGGCGAGATGCAGGCGCATCGCAGGGCAACGTCCGCTTTGGTCGGGCGGCGGCAACCTGCCGCACAGCGATTGCTGGATGTCATGAGGGCGTGTGCCGACGGTGTCAGATTGACGTTGGTGAAGACGGTCGACGAGCACCTGCGACTGGAGGGGTATGCAACGACACAGTCGCGTGTGCGAGAGACGCAGAAACGGTTGCGCGCGTTGCCGTGGGTGCGCAAGGTTGCAGAAGTGGAGTCGAGCGTGGTGCCGGAAAGCGTCAGACGGCAATGGGCCGCCGGGCAGGCGTCTGCCGCTATGCCCAACGTGCGTCGTTTCACGTTACGCATCGAACTCCGGCAGGTGCCTGTGCCGGTGGTGTTGGCGGGAGTGACCGACATCGATGCCGACGTTGATCGGCCGGTAACGGAGGAGGTGCCCGATGTACGGTGACAAACACCCGCCGGACGACGTTCGCGACACGTTTCATGACATGAGCGAGCGATGGGGCGCGCTATGGCGTCGATGGACGGCTATCTCGCCGGCAGAGTGGGCATTGTCTGTGCAGTGGGCGCTGGCGGTGCTGGCCGGGATGGCCGGGCTCGCGCTGGCGTGGTCGATATGGTGGCTGGTGGGACTGCCGACGTGGGCGACCTTGAGGAACGATCTTGGAGTCGAGCGGCAAACATTGGAACGAGCCAACGACGCGGCGCGTCGGCTGCCGGATCTTGCAGCGCGGCTGCGAAATGCAGAGGCGGAGACGATTGCCTGGCGACGGTTGCTACCGATCGCCAGACCGATGGCTGAGGGGGACACAACGGAGGGAGACACCGAAATGTCGAGGCAGGCATCGCACGATCCGTCTGCGCTGGAGCGGGCGACGGGTGGCGAGACGCGCAATGATGCGGGCGCGATCGGGCGGAGCGACGCTAGTGACTCGAACGACGAAATCGACGACACAGATGAGGCTGTCGCCGCCTGGCGTACCGATCTTGAGCGGCTTGTTGCAGGTTCGGGGCTGGTGCTGGAATTCGCCCGGCCGGGGCCCTCTGAAACGTCCGGTGATCTTATGGTCGAGCGGGCAGAGATGCGCGTTCGGGGGACTGTCGCCAACTTGCTTGGCTGGCTTGGCGAGATCGACACCGTGCCGCGCCACCTTGCGGTCGGACAGTTTGCCATTCAAGGGCCTCGAATGCCCACCGGTCCGGTGGGCGGCACGGCCCATTCCGAAGACACGGAAGCGACGTTGACCGTCATGGTGTCCGCCTATCTTTGGCAGCGTCCCGCCGAGCGGGGGAGGGTCAACGTGCAGGCGAATCTGACGTGGCCCGCGTTGCCTGTGCCGCCTCGGCAGTGGCAAATGCCCTCGGACACTATCGATGTCTTTCGCACGCCGCTAACCCGCCGCGCGGCGCAGGACGCGGTCACGATGGTCGCGTCAACAGCGGCGGCATCGGTCGACGAGGCGGGGCCCGTCGGTTCGATGCGTCTGGGCTCTCGGCATCTCGTCCTCCAGCGTGCCGGCCCGACCGGGCTCACGGCGACGTGGCGCGATCAGGCGCCGACGCGCGGTGGCGCATCTCCTGAGCATGACACGACCTCTGTCGACGTGACACTCAGTGGCGTGGAGACTGGCGATGCGTTGAGGGCGTTTGCACGTCTGACCGGGCGCAGTGTCGTCATCGGCGAGCGCGTGACCGGGCGTCTCGACATGGAGGTGCAGGGGGTGTCTGCCGCAACGGCGTTCGACGTCATGATCCGAAGTGCGGGACTCGGTGTGCAATCGCTCAATGGCGTGGACTGGATCGCGCCTCGCGCTGATTTGCTGGCCGACGAGCAGACGCAACTGGAAGCGGCGGCGAAACGCGAAGCGCTGCTGCCGTTGGCGGCACGGCGCTTTACGCTGAACTACCCGCGTGCGCTGGCGCTGAGAGACATCATTCTTGGGGAAAAGGACAGCAAGGGGCAGCGATTGTTGTCCTCGCGTGGCAGTCTGATCGCGGATCCGCGTACGAACCAGTTGTTCGTGACTGACCTGCCTGAAAAGCTCGACGCGCTCGCGTCGTTTATTGCCCGCATCGACGTTCCTGTCCGCCAGGTGCTGATCGAGGCGCGCATCGTCGAGGCGGATGACCGGTTCAGCGAGTCGCTTGGGGTGCGGCTTGCCGGGCGTCAGGGTGGCGCCGGGTCAGGGGGTACCGAAGGCCGGCTGCCGGCTGCGACCGGTGCAGGCGATTTCCGACTCGCACCCGATTCGACGGGCGCGGCCGGAGGGAGTCGGGGGAACAGGGAGGCTGGAGGATTTGGCGGGGCAGGTGGAGGCGGTGGTATGGGCACGAATCGCGATGAAACGAGCGCACCGGGTAGCGCAATGGACGTCGGGCTGTCTGCGGCGGCGCTGGCAGGTGTGACGCCGCCAAGCCTCGCGATCACGCTGTTCGGGCGGTCCGCAAGCCGCTTTCTGCAACTGGAACTCTCTGCGCTGGAGACCAGCGGTCAAGGGCGGGTCGTATCGCGGCCGCGTGTCGTCACCGCTGACAAGGTGCAAGCGCTCATCGAGCAGGGTACGGAGTTGCCGTATCAGACGCGTAGCGGACGTCGCGGTGTGGCCTCCGTCCAGTTTCGCAAAGCCACGTTGCGGCTGGAGGTCACTCCCCTGATCACACCGGACGGTCAGGTGATTCTCGACGTCGACGTACGAAAGGACAGTGTCGGGCAGGCCGTGGTCGAGGGGTTTGCTGTCGATACCCGGCACGTTCGCACGCAGGTCCAGGTCGAAAACGGCGGGACGGTCGCCATCGGCGGGATTTATCAGGAGGTGCGCCGAGACAGCCGTGCCGCCGTGCCATGGTTGGGCGAGGTGCCGCTACTCGGCGCGCTTTTCCGTAACCGCGCCAATGAAGACCGCCGGACGGAATTGCTGGTATTCCTGACGCCGAGTGTGGTGCCGGAGGGCAGCCGAGAGGCCGACGCGTCGGCCGAGGCGAGCGGCCTTGCGTCGGCTGTTCGCCCGATGGGGAGGCCGTCTGTCGGGCCTTCCCGGTTGCCGGAGCCCGTGACGGAGAGCGTGCGAGACCCGGTTCCAGGCCCCATTCTCGATGACCTGCCGGCCGCGCATCCCCGTCTCATCGGGGTGTTCCCCGAGGCGACGCGTTCCGCACGCCCGACGCAGATACCGGTATCATCAGGGATTGGAACCCAAATATCAGCGATTTATGCTGGAAAACGTAATACTTGTCGGACTGATGGGGGCGGGCAAGACCACGGTTGGACGCGCCGTCGCGCGACGTCTCGGGCGGCAGTTCTATGACTCCGACCATGAGATCGAGGCGCGTACCGGCGTGCGCATTCCGGTCATCTTCGAGCACGAAGGCGAGGAAGGCTTTCGTCAGCGCGAGACCCAGACCATCGACGAACTCACTCAACGCAGCGGAATTGTCCTTGCCACCGGCGGGGGCGCGGTGCTGCGCGCGGAAAACCGCGAGTACATCAAATCGCGCGGAACGGTGGTGTATCTGCGCGCCAATCCGCATGACCTCTGGTTGCGCACACGTCGCGACAAGAATCGTCCGTTGCTGCAAACCGCCGATCCGCGTGCACGACTCGAACAGCTCTATCAGGAGCGCGATGCGCTTTACCGCGAATGCGCGACGTTCATCATCGAAACAGGACGACCGAGCGTCAACGCCCTGGTCAACATGGTGCTGATGCAGTTGGAAGTCGCGGGCATCGTTCCGAGCGCTGCGGATCTCGCGGTTTCTGAGGCGTCGGACGCCTCGGAGATGCCGGAAGGGGCGCAAGGCGATACGACGTCGCTGCATCCCGCTGTCGGCGCCAGTGACGCCGTTGGCGAAGTGGATGTCAACGACGCCAACCGCGCCGGTGACGATATGCCTGATGCCTCCGGTACTACCGATACCCCCGGTGCTTCCGGTGCAATATCGAGCGCAGCGCACGCGGGACAGCGGAGCGTAGGTGACATCGGTTTGCCTCAGACGAGTGCTGGCGGTGCGGTGCCTTCCGAGCCGCTGTTATCCGGGCGTGATACCTTTCCTCGCTGATATCGGCCGACATCGACCGTTATCGCTGAACATGACAACAAGCCAACAAGTGGCATGAAAGCGGCATGATTACCCTGAAACTCGAGCTTGGCGAGCGCGCCTACCCCATCCACATCGGCACGGAACTGCTGAAGCAGGACGCGTTGTTTGCGCCGCACATTCGCGGCACGCATGCCGTGATCGTCACGAACACGACCGTCGCGCCGCTGTATGCCGAGCAGGTTGCGCAAACGCTGCAACGGCTGGGCAAGCGTGTCGTGACCGCCGTGCTGCCCGATGGCGAAGCCCACAAGAACTGGCAGACGCTCAACCTGATCTTCGACGAGCTCCTCGGCGCTCAGGCAGACCGCAAGGCCACGCTGATCGCACTGGGCGGCGGCGTGGTGGGCGATATGACCGGATTCGCGGCCGCTTGCTACATGCGCGGCGTGCCCTTCGTGCAGGTACCGACGACGCTGCTCTCGCAGGTCGATTCTTCGGTGGGCGGCAAGACGGGGATCAATCATCCGCTGGGCAAGAACATGATCGGTGCGTTCTGGCAGCCGAGCGCTGTGCTGGCCGATATCGGTACGCTGTCCACCTTGCCCGATCGCGAACTGGCCGCAGGGATGGCGGAAGTCATCAAACACGGCGTGATTGCCGACGAGAAGTATTTCGACTGGATCGAGGCCAATATCGACCTGCTGAACGGTCGTGACACGGCGGCGCTCACGTATGCCGTGCAGCGCTCGTGCGAGATCAAGGCCGCCGTTGTGGCCAGCGACGAGCGCGAGCAGGGACTGCGCGCGACATTGAACTTCGGGCACACGTTCGGCCATGCCATCGAAGCCGGGCTCGGCTATGGCGAGTGGCTGCATGGTGAGGCCGTGGGCTGCGGTATGGTGATGGCCGCCGATCTGTCGGCCCGCCTGGGATTCATCGACGACGCCATGGTGCCCCGCATCAAGGCCCTGGTCGCAGCGGCCAAACTGCCGGTCGTCGGCCCGGATCTCGGCGAAGACCGTTACATCGATCTCATGCGTGTCGACAAGAAGGCCGAAGGCGGCGATATCCGCTTCGTGCTGCTCAACCGGTTGGGGCAAGCGTTCATGACGAGCGTGCCCGATGCCGAACTCCGCGCCACGCTGCGCGCCAACGTCTGAGCATGGAGGGCTGGCGATGATCGATTACGAAGCGTCGCTTGCCCCATATGCGGCGCGCTCCAACGCGTCACGTGGACGGCGGTTCGCGGAAGCGGCCCCCTCCACACGGACCGAGTTCCAGCGTGATCGCGACCGTATCATTCACTCGACGGCGTTTCGTCGCCTCGAGTACAAGACGCAGGTCTTCGTCAATCACGAAGGCGACCTGTTTCGCACGCGTCTCACGCACAGCCTCGAAGTCGCGCAGATCGGCCGTTCGATTGCGCGGAATTTGCGGGTGAATGAGGACCTCGTCGAAGCGGTGGCGCTGGCGCATGACCTCGGGCACACACCTTTCGGTCACGCCGGGCAAGACGCGCTGAACGCGTGCATGCAGGACTACGGCGGGTTCGAGCACAACCTTCAGAGCCTCATCGTGGTCGATGAACTCGAAGAGCACTACGGTGGTTTCAACGGCCTGAATCTTTGCTTCGAGACGCGAGAGGGCATTCTCAAGCATTGTTCGCGCGCGAATGCGCGGGGACTCGGTGAACTGGGCGAGCGCTTTCTCAAGGGGCGCCAGCCGGGCATCGAAGCGCAGATCGCCAATCTGGCGGACGAGATTGCCTACAACAATCACGATATCGACGACGGTGTGCGCTCGGGTTTGCTGGCGCTGGAACAGCTCGACGAAGTGCCGCTATGGAATCGCTATTGCGCCGAGGCGAGGCGCGAGTGGCCGGACATCTCGGGGCGTCGGCTGGTGCACGAAACCACCCGCCGTATCATCAACGCGCTGATCGTCGACCTGATTGCGACGACGCGTCAGCGCGTGGCAGACGCGTCGCCATTCTCCATGGATGACGTGCGCGCTTCAGGCCCGCTGGTGGCGTTCAGCCCCGAAATGCGGGAGCAGGCGGGCAGCCTCAAACGGTTTCTGTTCGATAACCTGTACCGGCACTATCTCGTGATGCGCATGGCCGCGAAGGCACAGCGCATCGTGCAGGAATTGTTCGACGCGTTCCTCTCGGACCCGAGGTTGCTGCCGCCGAACTACCGTCCGGAGAATCCGGCAGATCAGCCTCGCTGGATCGCCCACTACGTCGCAGGGATGACGGATCGCTACGCGATCAAGGAATACCGAAGACTTTTCGCCGTCGAGCCGACGCTCTGAGCGACTAAGAACCCAACAGCGTGGGCGTGAGACGATCAGGCCCACCAAAAACAAACAGCCGGCAATGAGCAATTGCCGGCTGTTTGTTTTTCTACCGCGACAACGACGCGATGAACCGTGGCGCGTCGTCGCGAATCCCGCAACGATGGATTAGCTGCGCCCGGCGATAAAGCCGAGGACCAACGCGACCGCCGCTACCGTTCCGACCGTTTGCCACGGACGTTCATGCACGTACCCATCGGCTTCTTCCCAGACTTCGTTGGCGCGATGGCGCAAGTTGGCACGTGCATCGCCAAAATCGCTGCGCGCCTGACGCAGCTTGTCGCCGATTTCAGCACGCAGTGCTTCGACGTCAGACGCCGATTTGGCGTTGGACAATGCGTGATCCAGATCGTCGAGCAAATCCTTTACGCGGGAGGACACATCGCTGCTCGCCAGGCGCGCTGCGCGTGCCGTGCGTCGTCCGGCGAAGCGTGCATCTTCCAGGCCGCTGTTGATGGCCGTTTCCGCTTTCGAGGTAATTCCCATTTTCAGACTCCCAAGAGGTGGTATTGAAATGCGGCGTCCGGTAGACCCGGGGGGAGACCGACGCCGGTGGAACCCTGAGGCGAGCGGCCATTATGGCGCGACCCGCTTGCGTGCGTACACCATGGAAAGACAGCCAGCCAAAAAAGAAAGTTGCAGCCGTTTGGCTGAAGATGGTGTCGGAATGCGCTGACTTGGGGGCGATCGATGGCGGGGAGTCCCAGAAATGCAAAAACGCCGCACGAGGCGGCGTTTTTGGTACAACTTGACGCGTCTTTCGTCGCGCTGCAGCAGCTTAGAAGCGATAGCCCAGCGACAGGAACGTCACCACCGGGTTCAGCTTCACCTTGGCTTCGCTCGTCGTCGTGATCGGGCCACGGGTCGTCGTCAGCTTGGCCGTGGTGCTCACCGGGATGTACGACACCGAGAATGCCAGCGTCCAGTGCTTGTCGACGTTCCAGTTAAGACCCGCGTTGAACACCGGTGCCCAGGAGTTCGTCAGCGAGGCCGTCGTGTTTCCGCCCGGGCCACCGGTCAGTGCGTTGCTGGCCAGCGACTGGAAGCCCGGCGTCAGTTCGATGTTCGAGTAGAAGAAGTAGCTCGCACCAATACCGACGAACGGACGCCACGTGTCGTTAGCC
Source organism: Pandoraea sp. LA3 (assembly GCF_022696215.1). Taxonomy (NCBI): domain Bacteria; kingdom Pseudomonadati; phylum Pseudomonadota; class Betaproteobacteria; order Burkholderiales; family Burkholderiaceae; genus Pandoraea; species Pandoraea sp. LA3. The sequence continues at coordinate 40,600 of NZ_PTPY01000015.1, forward strand.
TGACCGAAGTAATACTTCAGCAACAGGGCGGGGCTCCATTGCTTGGCCGACGCCAGTGATCCGCCACCCGGCAGCGCCAGGTTGCCCTGACCGTACAGGCGGAACTTCGGCGGAATCCCGAAAACACCTTCCACTGCGATGTTGTCGGTGAAGAAGTGCGTCAGCGTGATGCCGAGCGTATCTGCGTCGTCGACCTGAGCCCCCGTATTACCCAGACGGCTGTTCACGAGCCCCGCCAGACCCGGAACATTCGAACCGGTCACGTGCAGCGGATCACTCGAAACCTGGGGCGAGAGATGGAACCAACCCAGGTTGATAACGTTATCCCCGGCTTGCTGTGCGAAGGCGGCCCCCGATGCCGTCAGCATAGCCGCGGCAGCAATCGTCAAATGCTTCAACTTCATCGATTCGTCTCCTGCTCAAGATTCTTTATTGTCGAGAATTTCGTTAAATGAAATTCAGGGCCATTATGCCGACCGTGCAAAGTGGCGGATAGCAAGAGTCTGGAGGTCACGCTCTAATGGTGTTGTATCCGCGCATCGACCTATGGAATGCCCCTAGAAAAAAGCGCTGGACGAAAGAAAAGCGCGCCTTTATATGTCAGGCACGCTTTAGGAATTCACTGCGGAGTCCGATATTCTGGCCGCAAATAGCGGAACGCAATTGGCGTCCCGCCTGCTGGGTTTAGAACTTGTAGCCGAGCGATACGAACGTCACAATCGGATTGAGCTTGATTTCGGCGTCCGAGGACGAGAGTACTGTTCCGTCCTGCGCCTTGATCTTGATGTTCGCAGTGGTTTTGAGTGGCAGGTAGGAGACCGATGCGCTCGCCACCCAGTGCTTGTCGAATGCATAAGAAACGCCGGCATTGAATACCGGTTGCCATGAGGCCGACGATTTGGCTTCGACGGTCGTAGGACCGTTATGACCGGAAGTAAAAGCGAGCACACTGCCGAAATTCTGATTCAGCGCCGATTCAAAACTCGGATTGAGATTCACGTTCGTAAAGAACGTGTAACTCACGCCGACTCCCAGAAAAGGGCGCCACGTCGAATTGGCTTGTCCGAAGTAATACTGAAGCACGAGCGCCGGGCTCCATTGGCGCACGCTTTGCACGATCGGGTTGTTTTGTGCCGCGCCGAGGTCGATACTCGTGAGCGCGCCGGCCAGTCCTGGGGGCGCAATCACGCCCTGACCGGTCAGCTTGAACTTGGCGGGAACACCCGCCACCGTTTGCAGCGCGATGTTGTCGGTGAAGAAGTGCGTGACGACCAGGCCGAGGGTATCGGCGTTGCTGACCTTCGCGCCGCTGCCAGGTGAAGTAAAGTTCGAAGGCACGAGGGTGGGCGTAAGCCCTTCCTGCGTGACGCTGGTGGTCATGGGTTTGCTGGAGTCCTGCGGGGCAATGTGGAACCAGCCGAGGTTGACGACGTTGTCGCCGGCCTGTTGTGCACTGGCGCTGGTGGACGCCAGGGAAATGCCGAGTCCGAGCGCGCAAAGGCACGCCGCGGACCGATAGGTCCGAGTTGTCATTTGTCTTTCCTCCCAAGATTATTTATTTATTTTTCGATGCATTATGCGCTTGGGATTTCAGGGCGCAATCGTCGGATCTAGAACTTTTGTACGAATCGACGGGGTTTGGCTAGATATCAGTATTTAAAGAGATTTTTCATGGTAAATCTCTCTCGTGAATCGTGATGTCGAGCTTTAAAGCATTACATTTGAATCAGCATGGCCCGATTACCGAGACTCTTTATTCCGCGCCAGCCGCAGCATGTGATTCTGCGTGGCAATAACCGGCAGGCCATCTTCGTCGACGACGAGGATCGGCGCGTTTTTCACGAGCGTCTGCGCGACGCCGCGCGCGCCAATGGTCTGGCGATTCATGCCTGGTGCATGATGCCGAACCACCTGCACCTGGTCGCGACACCCAATGACGAGCGCAGCTTGCCGGCGACATTGCAGGCGGTCGGCCGCTATTACGTGCTCTATTTCAACCGGCGTCATCAGCGCACTGGCACCCTATGGGAGGGCCGGTATCGCGCCACGGTGATCGAGGCGGAGCACTATTTGCTGCTCGCCAGCCGTTACGTCGAACTCAATCCGGTGCGCGCGGGGCTGGTCGATGCTCCGGGTAACTACCTGTGGTCGAGTTACAACCATCACGTCGGCCTGACCGTCGACAGTCTGGTGACCGATCACGCGCTTTACTGGGCGCTGGGCAATACGCCTTTCGAGCGTCAACGGGCTTACGCAGAGGGGTTCTCGATTCCACTGCCGGCGCACGAGGTGGACGCATTGCGTACAGCAACGCAAAAGGGGTGGCTCCTCGGCGGACCCGAGTATCAGGCCCGGATGTCGCTGGCCGCCAATCGCCGGGTGAGTCCGCTGACGCGCGGTCGTCCCCGCAAATCGACACCTCCCGCCCTCTGATGTTGTTTTTCGGCAGGTCGGTTCTGGCCTGCCGCTTCCCCTTTCTCTCGCCGCCAAGCATTTGAAATCACGGATTTTTCTATCGATCCGCTTGCGCGCGAATTTAATCTGACCCCAATAAAAACAAGCCTGCTTTTGGTGCGGTTTTTAATTGGAATCTGACCCCTTTAAATTCTTTTGTCATTGTGAATTTCATGGCGTATATTCCAACTTCGGCCGATTGGTGCGATGCGGAAAACCGTGCGCGCTGAGTCGGCCCCCTGTGGCGACGCACGAGAACGACCTTCGACGCACGCGAATCCGCAGCGCTGGCCTGCCCGGCCAACCCCACTTAACCCGGTCGACCGCGACGAGCATGCGCGCGGCGGCCTCGCCAAGAGACGGTGTAACTCGTGGAAAAGAAACAACAACCGATTGCGACGGCAGCAGCGCTGCCGGGTGAGGCGTACTTGGCGCCGGACGCACAGGGCATGTATGACCCGGCCAATGAACACGATGCCTGCGGTGTCGGCTTCGTGGCGCACATCAAGGGCGTGAAGAGCCACGCCATCGTCGAGCAGGGTCTGAAGATTCTCGAGAACCTCGATCACCGGGGCGCCGTCGGTGCCGACCCGCTGATGGGGGACGGCGCAGGTATCCTGCTTCAGATTCCCGACCAGTTTTTCCGCGAAGAGATGGCCAGGCAGGGCGTGACCCTGCCGCCCGCCGGCGAATACGGCGTGGGCATGATCTTCCTGCCGAAGGAACACGCGTCGCGCCTGGCCTGCGAACAGGAACTGGAGCGCACCGTGAAGGCGGAAGGTCAGGTCGTGCTGGGCTGGCGCGATGTCGCGATCGATCGCGACATGCCGATGTCGCCCAACGTGAAGGCCACCGAGCCGGTGATCCGCCAGATCTTCATCGGTCGCGGTCAGGACATCATGGTGACGGACGCTCTCGAGCGTAAGCTGTACGTCATCCGCAAGACCGCCAGCCACCGCATTCAGGCGCTCAAGCTCAAGCACGGCAAGGAATACTTCGTGCCGTCGATGTCGGCGCGCACGATCGTCTACAAGGGCCTGCTGCTGTGCGATCAGGTCGGCCGCTACTACCGCGATCTGTCCGATCCGCGCACTGTCTCGGCACTCGCCCTCGTTCACCAGCGTTTCTCGACGAACACGTTCCCCGCATGGGAGCTGGCGCACCCGTACCGCATGGTGGCGCACAACGGTGAAATCAACACCGTGAAGGGCAACGTGAACTGGATCAACGCCCGCACGGGCGCGATCTCGTCGGCCGTACTCGGCAACGATCTGCAAAAGCTGTGGCCGCTGATCTACCCGGGCCAGTCGGACACTGCGTCGTTCGACAACTGCCTCGAAATGCTCACGATGGCCGGCTACCCGCTCGCCCACGCCGTGATGATGATGATCCCGGAAGCCTGGGAGCAGCACACGCTGATGGACGAGAACCGCCGCGCGTTCTACGAGTACCACGCCGCCATGATGGAGCCGTGGGACGGCCCCGCTGCCATCGCGTTCACCGATGGTCGTCAGATCGGCGCCACGCTCGACCGTAACGGTCTGCGTCCGGCGCGTTTCGTGATCACCGACGACGACGTCGTCATCCTCGCGTCGGAATCGGGCGTGCTGCCGATTCCCGAGTCGAAGATCGTCAAGAAGTGGCGCCTGCAACCGGGCAAGATGTTCCTGATCGACATGGATCAGGGCCGCATCATCGACGACAAGGAACTCAAGGACAACCTCGCCAACGCGAAGCCGTACAAGAGCTGGATCGACGCCGTGCGCATCAAGCTCGACGAGATCGAGCCGAAGGTCGAGGAAGCCGGCGTGCATCACGACACGGCAACGCCGCTGCTCGACTTGCAGCAGGCATTCGGCTACACGCAGGAAGAAGTGAAGGTGCTGATGACGCCGATGGCGATCAACGGCGAAGAAGCCGTGGGCTCGATGGGCAACGACAGCCCGCTCGCGGTCATGAGCAACAAGAATAAGACGCTCTATCACTACTTCCGCCAGTTGTTCGCGCAGGTGACGAACCCGCCGATCGACCCGATCCGCGAAAACATGGTGATGTCGCTGGTGTCGTTCATCGGCCCGAAGCCGAACCTGCTCGACACGAACAACATCAACCCGCCGATGCGTCTCGAAGTGTCGCAGCCGGTGCTGGATTTCAAGGAAATCTCGAAGATCCGTCACATCGACAAGTACACCGGCGGCAAATTCCGCTCGTACGAGTTGAACATCTGCTATCCGGTCGCGTGGGGCAAGGAAGGCATCGAAGCCCGCCTCGCGTCGCTGTGCGCCGAAGCGGTCGACGCCGTGAAATCGGGTTACAACATCCTCATCGTCTCGGACCGTCTGACGAACCGCGAACAAGTCGCCATGCCGGCGCTGCTCGCCACGTCCGCCGTGCACCAGCACCTGGTCGCACAAGGCCTGCGCACGAGCACGGGTCTCGTGGTGGAAACCGGTTCGGCACGTGAAGTTCACCACTTCGCACTGCTCGCGGGCTACGGCGCGGAAGCCGTCCACCCGTACCTGGCGATGGAAACGCTCGCGCAGATCGCACGCAAGCAAGGCGGCGACCTGACGCCCGAGAAGGCGATCAAGCACTTCGTGAAGGCCGTGGGCAAGGGCCTGCACAAGGTCATGTCGAAGATGGGCATCTCCACGTACATGTCGTACACGGGCGCCCAGATTTTCGAAGCCATCGGCCTGTCGCAGGAACTGATCCAGAAGTACTTCCAGGGCACGGCGTCGAACGTCGGTGGTATCGGCATCTTCGAGGTGGCCGAGGAAGCGGTGCGCCTGCATCGCGACGCCTTCGGCGACAACCCGGTGCTCTCGAACATGCTCGACGCCGGCGGCGAATACGCGTTCCGCATTCGTGGCGAAGACCACATGTGGTCGCCGGATGCCATCGCCAAGCTCCAGCACTCGACCCGTTCGAACTCGTACCAGACGTACAAGGAATACGCGAACCTCATCAACGACCAGAGCAAGCGTCACATGACGCTGCGCGGTCTGTTCGAGTTCCGCGTCGATCCGCAACGCGCGATTCCGCTCGATCAGGTCGAGTCGGCCAAGGACATCGTGAAGCGTTTCGCCACGGGCGCCATGTCGCTCGGCTCGATCTCGACCGAAGCGCACGCTACGCTGGCCGTCGCCATGAACCGTATCGGCGGCAAGTCGAACACGGGTGAAGGCGGCGAGGATCCGCGTCGTTATCGCAACGAACTCAAGGGTATTCCGATCAAGAAGGGCGAATCGCTCGCTTCGATCGTGGGTCGCGACGTCATCGAGACCGACATCGAACTGCAAGACGGCGACTCGCTGCGCTCGAAGATCAAGCAGGTCGCATCGGGCCGCTTCGGTGTGACGGCAGACTATCTGGTCTCCGCAGACCAGATCCAGATCAAGATGGCGCAGGGCGCGAAGCCGGGCGAAGGCGGTCAGTTGCCGGGTCACAAGGTGACCGAGTACATCGGCAAGCTGCGCTACTCGGTGCCGGGCGTGGGTCTGATCTCGCCGCCCCCGCACCACGACATCTACTCGATCGAAGATCTGGCACAGCTCATTCACGATCTGAAGAACGTGAATGCTTCATCGTCGATCTCGGTGAAGCTCGTGTCGGAAGTCGGCGTGGGCACGGTGGCTGCCGGTGTCGCGAAGGCCAAGGCCGATCACGTGGTGATCGCCGGTCACGACGGCGGTACGGGCGCCTCGCCGCTCTCGTCGGTGAAGTACGCCGGTACGCCGTGGGAACTGGGTCTGGCCGAGACGCAGCAAACGCTGGTGCTCAACCGTCTGCGCGGCCGTATTCGCGTGCAGGCCGACGGTCAGATGAAGACCGGCCGTGACGTGGTGATCGGTGCCTTGCTCGGCGCCGACGAATTCGGCTTCGCGACGGCGCCGCTCGTCGTCGAGGGCTGCATCATGATGCGCAAGTGCCACCTGAACACCTGCCCGGTCGGCGTTGCGACGCAGGATCCGGTGCTGCGCAAGAAATTCCAGGGCAAGCCGGAACATGTCGTCAATTACTTCTTCTTCGTGGCCGAGGAAGTGCGCGAGATCATGGCGCAACTGGGCATCGCGAAGTTCGACGACCTGATCGGCCGCGCCGATCTGCTCAACACCAAGGCCGGTGTCGAGCACTGGAAGGCGAAGGGTCTGGATTTCGCCCGTATCTTCTATCTGCCGGAAGTGGAAGCCGACGTGCCGCGTCTGCACGTCGAGACGCAGGACCACGGTCTGGCCGGTGCGCTCGATCACGCACTGATCGAGAAGGCGCTGCCGGCGCTGGAGAAGGGCGAGCACGTCTCGTTCATCCAGCCGGTGCGTAACCGTAACCGTACGGTCGGCGCCATGCTCTCGGGCGAAGTGGCCAAGCGTTACGGTCACGAAGGCCTGCCGCAAGACACCATCCACGTGCAGCTCAAGGGCACGGCGGGGCAGAGCTTCGGCGCGTTCCTCGCACGCGGCATCACGCTGGATCTGGTCGGCGACGGTAACGACTATGTGGGCAAGGGCCTGTCGGGTGGCCGCATCATCGTGCGCCCGACCAACGACTTCCGCGGCAATGCCGAAGACAACATCATCGTGGGCAACACCGTGATGATCGGCGCCATCGAAGGCGAAGCGTTCTTCAACGGCGTGGCCGGCGAGCGTTTCTGCGTGCGTAACTCGGGCGCCACGGCGGTCGTGGAAGGCACGGGCGACCACGGTTGCGAATACATGACGGGCGGTACGGTGGTCGTGCTGGGCGAGACCGGCCGTAACTTCGCGGCCGGTATGTCGGGCGGTGTGGCCTACGTGTATGACGTCGACGGCTCGTTCGCCGCCAAGTGCAACACGGCGATGGTCGCCCTCGATCCGGTGCTGCCGCACGGTGAGCAGGAGCGCACCGTGAGCGAAGGCCTCTGGCATCGCGGCCAGACGGACGAGGCGCTGCTGCGCGAGCTCATCGAGCGTCACTTCCAGTACACGGGCTCCACGCGCGCCAAGGCGCTGCTCGAAGACTGGGACGGCGCACGCCGCAAGTTCGTGAAGGTGTTCCCGAGCGAATACAAACGCGCGTTGGGCGAAATGGCCAAGGCGGGCGACAAACAAGCACTGGCGGCCTGAGTCCGCTGGCGCGGCAACGCCGCGCGGGGTGAGGGCCCCGCAGGCGTGCCGCGCGCGGGTGAGGCACGGTAACCACAAAACTTTCCGACTGAAGAAACATGGGCAAGGTCACAGGTTTTCTCGAATTCGAGCGCCAGAGCGAGTCGTACGAAGCACCGCTGGCACGCGTCAAGCATTACAAGGAGTTCGTGCTCGCGCTCTCCGACGATCAGGCAAAGGTGCAGGGCGCACGCTGCATGGACTGCGGCATTCCGTTCTGCAACAACGGTTGCCCGGTCAACAACATCATTCCCGACTTCAACGATCTGGTGTATCGCCAGGACTGGAAGTCGGCCATCTCGGTGCTGCACTCGACCAATAACTTCCCGGAATTCACGGGACGTATCTGCCCGGCGCCGTGTGAAGCGGCCTGCACGCTGAACATCAACAGCGACGCCGTGGGCATCAAGTCGATCGAGCACGCGATCATCGACAAAGCCTGGAGCGAAGGCTGGGTCGAGCCGCAACCGGCCCGGCACAAGACCGGCAAGACGGTCGCCGTCGTCGGTTCGGGCCCAGCGGGCATGGCGGTGGCGCAGCAGCTCGCGCGCGCCGGTCACGACGTCACCGTGTTCGAGAAGAATGATCGCGTGGGCGGCCTGCTGCGTTACGGCATCCCCGACTTCAAGCTGGAGAAGTGGCTGATCGATCGCCGCATGCGCCAGATGGAAGCCGAAGGCGTGACGTTCCGCACCGGTGTCTACGTGGGCAAGGACGCCCCCGAAGCGCACATCAACAACTTCTCCAAAGAGACGATCTCGCCGGAGCAGTTGCAGGCGCAGTTCGACGCCGTGGTCATCGCCGGTGGCGCTGAACAGCCGCGCGATCTGCCGGTGCCGGGCCGCGAACTCGAAGGCATTCATTTCGCGATGGAATTCCTGCCGCAGCAGAACAAGGTCAACGCGGGCGACAAGCTGGCGAACCAGATGCTGGCTACGGGCAAGAACGTGATCGTGATCGGCGGCGGCGACACCGGTTCCGACTGCGTGGGCACGTCGAATCGTCATGGCGCCAAGAGCGTGACGCAGTTCGAACTGCTGCCGCAACCGCCGGAGCAGGAAAACAAGCCGATGGTGTGGCCGTACTGGCCGACCAAGCTGCGCACGTCATCGAGCCACGAAGAGGGCTGCGAGCGCGACTGGTCGGTGGCGACGAAGCGCTTCGAAGGCAAGAACGGCAAGGTCGAAAAGCTGATCGCCGTGCGTCTCGAATGGAAGGACGGCAAGATGCAGGAAGTACCGGGCTCGGAATTCGAACTCAAGGCCGATCTGGTGCTGCTGGCCATGGGCTTCGTCTCGCCGCTGCAAACGGTGCTCGACGCGTTCGGCGTGGATAAGGATGCGCGTGGCAACGTGCGTTCGTCGACCGAAGGCGAGCGTGCCTATACGACGAACCTGCCGAAGGTCTTCGCGGCCGGCGACGTGCGTCGCGGTCAATCGCTGGTGGTGTGGGCGATTCGCGAGGGCCGTCAGTGCGCCCGCGCGGTGGACGAGTTCCTGATGGGCCACTCGGAACTGCCGCGCTAAATCCCGGCACGTGTTTCGAGGCGCGCCTTCGGGTGCGCCGGGCCTGAATGACTAAGCTGGTGTGTCGGTAATGCCTGCCAAAACCACAAATACGGGGTGGTTGTGAGGTTGAGAGGAGGGGGCGCGGAGGTAGGCATCTGCGTCGCTGTGAAGAAGCCGTCCGGATGGTAACGTCCGGACGGTTTTTTCTTGCCTGTTCCTCTGGTGAGGCCGCCAGTCATTAAGCGCCCTTTGGTCTGTGAAATTCTGTAGGTTGCTAAATATAAGACGTCATACAACAAGACGTCACTGTGACGCCTCCACATGCGAAGAAACTCTCCCAACATGTGCAAACTTCAAGCCTGATAAGGCTTTTGGCGCTGACATCGCAAATCGTCGAAAAGACTAGGGATTATCCGTAAACGACGTAATTCAGCATTGTCATCGTACATCGTCTCACGTAGGATGCCTCTCCAAGCAAGCCTCTCGCTTGCCATAAAAATATCCACGGAGAGAGACAACCATCATGGCACTGAAGATCAAAGGCCTGCGCTGGTGGATGATCGGACTGCTGACGCTCGGCACGGTCATGAACTACCTCGCGCGCAGCTCGCTTGCCGTTGCCGCCCCCACGGTGATGAAGGATCTCCACATCACGACCCAGCAATATGGCTGGATCACGGGCGCCTTCCTTGTGCTGTATCCGATCGGTGCCCCCATCACCGGTTATCTGATGGACCGCATCGGCCTGCGCATGGGCTTCCTGATTTGCGGCGTGATGTGGTCGGTGGTGTGCATGCTGCACGGTCTGGCTGACGGCTGGATCGGCCTGTTCGTGCTGCGCGGTCTGCTGGGTCTGGCCGAAGCGTCGTTCATTCCGGCGGGCATGCGTGCCGCCGCATTCTGGTTCCCGACGAAGGAGCGCGCGCTCGCGGCGGGCATCTTCAACATCGGCACGTCCATCGGGGCGATTCTCGCGCCGCCGCTCATCGCGTGGTCGATCCTGCGCTACAACTGGGAGACGGCGTTCGTGATCGCCGGCGCGCTGGGCCTCGTGTGGGGCGTGCTGTGGTTCGCGTTCTACCGCCATCCGACCGATCACCCGGCACTCACGCAGGCGGAGTCGGACTACATCAACGAAGGCCGTGCTGTCGACGCCGCCGCAGACGCCCGCAAGCCGAACCTCCTCTCGATCCTGCGTCAGCGCAACTTCTGGGGTATCGCACTGCCGCGCTTCTTCGCCGATCCGGTGTGGGGCACGATCGTGTTCTGGATGCCGCTATACCTCAATCAGGCGCGCGGTTTCGACCTGAAGACGATTGCGGCCACGGCCTGGCTGCCGTTCGTGGCGGCGGATATCGGCTGCCTGATGGGCGGCACGGTGTCGATGTGGCTGAACAAGCATTTCAAGATCACCATCTTCAACGGCAAGCGTGTGGTGTTCACCATCGGTGCGCTCGTCATGACGGCGATGTGCGGCGTGGGCTTCGTCAAAGACCCGATGATGGCGATCTTCCTGCTGTGCCTCGGCGGCTTTGCGCACCAGACGTTGTCCGTCACCGTGATTTCGATGTCGGCCGACCTGTTCCCGCGTAACGAAGTGGCGACGGTCACGGGCCTTGCGGGCCTGTCCGCCGGTATCGGCAACCTGCTCTTCACGCTGGTGATCGGCACGTTCGTGACGGCAGTGGGCTACGCACCGTTCTTCGTGGCGCTGGGCCTGGGCGACATCATCGGCGCAGTGATTCTGTGGACGGTGGTCAAGCCCCATATCTCGGGAACGGCCACGCCGGCGCCGGTGAACCCGCGTACCCAGGTCGACGTGAGTCGTACGGCCAATGCCTAGCCAGCGAACTTCGCCTGTCCGGTGCGATGATGCGGGACGACGCCATTCCCGCCATCGTCACCCGAAGATTTGACGTACGCCGCGCCGCACACTCCCCCTTGGGGGTGCGGCGCGGCGTCGGTTTTGTTGTAGCGATGTCACCCACAAGCCGTGCGCGGCAAGCGTGCATCGCGATTTACCGATGAATCAGGAGCAATAAGGAATCACTATGAGCCAGACTTCCGGCAAACCCTTCCGTCGTCTTCTGCTGACCGGCGCAGCGGGCAATCTCGGCAAACAACTGCGCGGCAAGCTCGCCGAGTGGGCGGACATCGTGCGCGTGAGCGACATCGTGCCGATCACCGACACGGCTCCGCACGAAGAAGCCATGCAGGTCGACCTCGCCGACCGCGCGGCCGTCCATGCGTTGCTCGAAGGGGTGGACGCCCTGGTGCATCTCGGCGGCGTGTCCGTCGAAGCGCCGTTCGACGACATCATGCAGGCGAACATCCTCGGGCTGTACAACGTCTACAGCGCAGCGCAGAAGCAAGGCGTCAAGCGCATCGTCTACGCCAGCTCGAACCATGCGGTCGGTTTCCATCCCGTGACGGAAGTGCTCGACATCGACGCACCGCACCGTCCGGACGGCATGTACGGCATCTCGAAGTGCTTCGGCGAAGACCTCTCGCGTTACTACTTCGATCGCTTCGGTCTCGAGACCGTGTGTCTGCGTATCGGCTCGTCGTTCGAGCAGCCGAAGAACCCGCGCATGATGGTGACGTACCTGAGCTATCGCGATTTCGTCGAACTCGTGCGTTGCTCGCTGTTCACGAACCGTGTGGGCCACGCGATCATTTACGGCGTGTCGAACAACCCGACGCTGTGGGTCGACAACACCAAGGCCGCATTCCTCGGCTTCCGTGCGCAAGACAGCTCGGCCGAGTTCGCCGGTCTGTTCCCGGCCAAGGCGCCGGACCCGCAAATGGACGACTGGACGCAGCGCTTCCAGGGCGGCCCGTTCGTACTGATGGGGCCGATGGAGCCGAAGGCGTGAGTGTGTCCGGCGTGTCGGGTATTTCCATCGAGCGACTCGAACCGTCGCGTGCGGCGCCGCACGCCGTCGGCGAGAGCCCGTTATGGCGCGCCGACGAACAGGCGCTCTACTGGGTCGACATTCCCGCGAAGCAATTGCATCGCGTGACGCCCGCCGACGGTGAGCATCGCGAGTGGACATTCCCCGAGCAGGTCGCCTGCTTCTCGTTCGACGCGTCGGGCACGTTGCTCGCCGCGTGCGAGACCGGGCTGTTCGCGGTGCGGCTGGGTGCGCCGGGGCAGGTGCCGGCGTCCGCGTGGGAACGGCTCGCTGCGCCGGTGTTTCCGGCGTCGGGCATGCGCTTCAACGATGGCCGTTGCGATCGTCAGGGCCGCTTCTGGGCCGGGACGATGGTCGCCGACATGTCGCTCGCGAGCGACGCAGGTTCGCTGTTCCGCTTCGACGCGCAGGGACGGCTGTCCGCTCCGCTCGTCGACGGTCTGGTGACGCAGAACGGTCTGGGCTTCTCGCCGGACAGCCGCACGATGTATCTGAGCGACTCGCATCCGACGGTGCGTCGCGTGTGGGCGTTCGACTTCGATGCCGAGCGCGGTGCGATCAGCAACCGGCGTCTGTTCGTCGACATGCACCAGTATCCGGGACGCCCCGACGGCGCGGCTGTCGACGCCGACGGCGGTTACTGGACGTGTGCCAACGACGGCAGCCGTCTGCTGCGATTCACGCCGGCGGGGGCGCTCGATCGCGAGATCGTGCTGCCGGTGTCGAAGCCGTCGATGTGCGCGTTCGGGGGACGAGATTTCGACACGCTGTTCGTGACGTCCATTCGTCCGGGGACGAACGCGAACGAACACGACGGCCACGTATTTGCCGTGCGATGCGGCGTGCAGGGATTGCCGGAAACGCCTTACGCCGGAACATTGGCGGGTACTTTGCCCGGGGCGACGGCAGGCAGTGTGTAGGCGGGGGTACGAAGGTGGCGACGCCGCAAAGAACGACATAAGCGGCGCGCACTGAAGCGGTTCCGGAGGGCTGGCTTACACAAATGGCTATCCGGTGAGGCGGCGGGACGTCGGTCGATCGTGGTGTTCGATCCGGCGTCCCGTTTTGCCATCTGGCGAACTTAATGCACGAAGTCGGTCGTGACGAGCGACTTGCCGCGCGTTTCCGGCAGCAGCAACGCGCACACGACAACCAGCAGATAACCGCCGCCCGCCACCATGCCGATGGCCTTCACGAGCGAGCCGGTCTGGGCGAGCGTGCCCACGGCAATCGGGAAGAACGAGCCGATCCCACGCCCGAGGTTGTAGCAGAAGCCCTGGCCCGAGCCGCGGATGTGGTTCGGATACAGCTCGGTCAGATACGCGCCGATGCCCGCGAAAATCCCCTGCACGACGATGCCAAGCGGGAAGCCGAGCAACAGCATGGCGCTGTCGGTAATGGGCAGCATCGTGTAGACCATGCCGAGCACGAACGAGGCGATGGCGAAGAAGATGAATGCGCCACGGCGCCCGAGCTTGTCGGAGAGAATCGCGCCGACGATGTAGCCCACGAACGAGCCGACGATCAGCACGATCAGGTAAGCGCTCGTGTTGAACACCGACAGACCGCGCACCGTTTTCAGATACGTGGGCAGCCACGTGGTGATCGCGTAGTAGCCGCCGAGCATCCCGGTGCACAGCAGGCTGCCGAGGATCGTCGTCTTCAGATGGTCGCGCGAGAAAATCTGGGTGAAGTTGCCCTGCAACTGGCCTTCGGCGATCTTGCGACGCGTCTGCGTGAAGATCTCAGGGTCCGACACGTTGCGGCGCACGTACGTGATCCACAGCGCCGGCACGATACCGATCCAGAAGCACGCGCGCCATGCCGTGCCTTCGTCGAGCACCGCGAAGAAGAACCAGTACAGCAGCGCGGCGGCAGCCCAGCCGACCGACCAGCTGCTTTGCACGGTGCCGACCGCTTTCGCACGATGCTGCGGCGAGCGGATCATCTCGCCCATCATCATCGTGACGACCGTCCATTCACCGCCGAAGCCGATGCCCTGCAACGTGCGCGTGACGAGCAACTGCCAGAACGAGTTCGTGAAGCCGGAGAGGAACGTGAACAGGCAGAACGTGGCGATGGTCCATTGCAGCACGCGCACGCGGCCGAAGCGGTCCGCGAGAATCCCCGCAAGCCATCCCCCGACGGCCGAGGAGATCAGCGAACTGGTCGCGATCATGCCGGCCTCGCCCTTCGTCATGCCCCATGCGGCGATGAGCGTGGGGATCAGGAACGAATAGATCATGAAGTCGAACGCGTCGACGGCATAGCCGCCGAAGCCCGCATACAGGGCCTTGCGCTCCTTCGTGTTGAGTTCGTTGAACCAGGAAAAAAATGCCATGAAGACTCCTCGGTGGATCGTGTGCTTGTCGTTATGTGCGTGACGTGTGGTGATTGTCATTCGATGCATGGCATCGATGTTTGAGTCCACGTCTGACTCGGGAAAGCGGGTAACTGATGGCGGTATGGCGGATCGCGGACGGCATCACAGCGTGAGACCGCCATCGACATGAATGACTTGTCCGGTGATCTGCCGGGCGTGCGGGCCGAGCAGGAAGACGGCGAGCGCGGCGATGTCGTCGGGTTCGCACAAACGACCGGTAGGGGTGGCATCGGCGGCGCGTTGCCATGCGGCCGGATCGATCGCCGAGTGGCCGCTGTCCTTGCGCGTGTAACCGGGCGCGACGCAGTTGATCGTCACACCCGCGCGCGCGTGTTCGGCGGCGGCGCTTTTCGCGAGGGCTTCGATGGCGGCCTTGGCGGCGGCCGTCGCCGGAAAGCCCGGCTGATTCGGTGCAAAGCGGTGCGCGACGAACGAGCTGACGGCGACGACGCTCCCGAATGGCGAGCGTTGCAGGTCGGGCAGCGCGTGGCGCAGCAGCGCGGCGAACGCGCCCGGCATGGCGGCGAGCGTGCGGGCGAAGGCCTCGTCGTCGATGTCGGCCACGGACTGGCGCGTTGCGAAACCGGCGTTGCTCACGCACTGGTCGATGGGGCCGAAGGCGTCATGTGCGGCGTCGACGAGGCGAGCCGCCATCGAGGTGTCCGTCAGATCGCCGTACCACACGGCGCAGTGCGCACCGAGGGCTTCGCAATGGCGACGCACGTCCGCCAGTCGCGCCTGACTCTCATCGGACGCGCCACGGGTGTGCAACAGCAAACGGGTATCGGGGGAGGCGAGACGGCGGGCGATGGCCGCACCGATGCCGGAGGCGGCGCCGGTCACGACGATGGTGCGTCCGGCGGGCGGCTGCACGGGCAGCGGCTGGCCGGATGAAGAAACTGGGGTAGTCACGGTGAGCCCGGGTGAAGCCTAGGGGGTGCTCGTGATTATGCCAAACGCCCGGCGCGCCGGACCAGACGCGTCAATATTATTTATGAAGTGAACGAACCGGGGCGCAGCACCCGTGCCTGCGTGCTCCCCGGCGTCCGATCCATCGTGCCGATCGACATCCACAACCTAGCTCGCGGCCGCCACCGGCGACGACTCGACGCCACCGAGTGCAGGCAGCGTCATGGTGTGCTGATGGAAGCGACCGAGCGTTTCCCGATGCGCCACACTCACGATGGCCGTGCCCGGCAGCCGTGCATGCAGGGCATCGTACACGGCCGCTTCGGTCTCGACGTCTAGCGCGCTGGTCGCTTCATCAAGGAACAGATAGTCCGGTTTTTGCAGCAATGCGCGGGCGGCGGCGAGTCGCTGTTGTTCGCCACCCGACAGACGTCGCGCCCAGTGCGCGGAGGTCTGCAATTCGTCGCTGTATTGCGACAGATTCACCGCACTCAGTGCGTCGCGGCATTCGGCGTCCGTGAAGGTGTCGGGCGGCGACGGGAACGCCAGCGCGGCCTTGAGTGTGTCGATGGGCAGGTAGCTCTGCTGCGAGAGGAAGAGTACGCGGGCGTTGGCGGGGACTTCGATGCGTCCGCTGCCGAAGGGCCACAGCCCCGCGAGTGCGCGCAGCATGGTGCTCTTGCCGCAGCCCGAGCGTCCGCGAACCAGCCAGCGCGAGCCCGGCGTGAATGCGAACGAACCCGCCACCGTCAGCGGTGTGCCATTGGGCAGCGACAGCTTGAGATCGGCCGCCGCGTAGGCCGGGGCGTCGTTGACCGTCGCCACCGAGATGCCGCCCTTCTGGGCCGTTTGGGCCGTTTGCGGGGCTTCGTCGATCACGCGCGTGAATTCGCGCAGACGGTTGATCGTCGCCTTCCAGTCGGCCAGCGTCTGGAAGCTGTTCACGAACCACGAGAAGCCGTCGCTCACCTGACCGAAGGCGTCGATGATGCGCATCAGCACGCCCAGCGTGAATGCGCCCGCGAAATAGCGCGGCGCGGCCGCCATGATCGGGAAGACGATGGCGATCTGCGCATAGATCGAGTTCGCGAAGATCAGGCGCTTGGTCACGACCATGATCTGCCACCAGTTGTCGCGCACCGCACCGAACGCGCCTTTCAGCCGCGACAACTCCGCGCCTTCGCCGCGATAGAGCGCGACTTGCTCGGCCGATTCACGCAGACGCACCAGCAGGAAACGGAAGTCGGCTTCGACCTGCTGCTGGCGATAGCTCAGCCCCACGAGCGGGCGACCGACCTTGAAGATGAAGAACGAGCCGACGATGGCATACAACGCCGCGACCCACACCATGTAGCCCGGGATCGTGACGTTCATGCCGCCGAGCGCGAAGGACAGCGCGCCGGAAATCGTCCAGAGAATGGTGATGAAGGAGAACAGCGAGACGAGCGTGGTGAGCAGGTCGAGCGACAGCGCGAGCGACGAACTGACGAGCGTGCGGATGTCCTCGGAAATACGCTGGTCGGGGTTGTCGGCGAGGTGATCGCGCTCGATCCGGTAATACGCCTGATGGGCGAACCACTTGGTCAGGTTGGCGTCGGTGACCCACTGACGCCAGCGGATTTCGAGCATCTGCCGAAAGTAGGTACGAAACGTCGCGATGATGATGAAGCTGAACGCCAGCACCGCGAACTCGGCGAGCGACGACTTGAAGACCGGCCAGTTACGTTTGTCGAGTGCGTCGTAGAAGCTGGCGTTCCACGCGTTGAGTCGCACGTTGATGAACACGACCGCCAGATTGAGCGCGATGACGAGGGCGAGCAGCCGTCGGCCCTCCCAGCGCTTTTCCGACACCCAATACGGTCGGATCAGTTGCCACGCGCTGGGATGCTTCGGCGGTCTGGGCGCAGGCGTGGCGGTGACGCCGGAGGCCGGGGCGGCGGGCGGTGTGGGGGACATCGGCGTCTTGGCCATGATCGTCAGGCGGCGTGGCCGCGGTGTGGCTACGTTGTCGAGCGCCGTCGGGCGCCATCTTTGGCTGATTGGACCGCAGTTCCCGATGGTGCGTTGCAGGATTTACGGCCTGAGACGCGTGTGACGGGGATTTTCAGTTTACGGACCGTTACAAGGGCCGGGAGATTCGTCGAAAAACGAGACGCCAAGTACGGTAAATCGCGTGCGAACGCCCGGGAAGCCAGCTTGCACGGGCGTCGGCATCTATGTTGTAATGGCTCCGGGCGAAACAGGGGTGCTCCGTAACTGACGTAGGCGGGACGCAGGCGATGGCTTACCATGCGTCACCATGTCAGAGATCATGCGGGGCTGAGAGAGACCCTTTGCACCCGACCCGGGTAATACCGGCGTGGGAAGTTTCCGACTCCTCCAGTGGGGTAAGGTGTCCAACACCGTTTCGTCCTTTTGCTTTCATGAGGAAAGGACCCCATGCGTTGCCTTCCACAACACCCAACGAATTCCCGTGAGTGCCTGCGCGCCTTGATGGCTTGCGTGCGCTCCACGCGTTCCACGGCTAAGCACGTATGAGCGCGGCCGCTTCACGTCCTGCCGGGCGTCCCGACGTCGCCGTGCTGGGCGGCGGGCTGTCCGGCCGTCTGCTGGCCTGGCAACTGATTCGCGCCGGTGCGCGCGTGGCGCTCTACGAGCGGGGCGACGCCGATGGTTCGTCCGCCGCCGGCTGGGTGGCCGCCGCCATGCTCGCGCCGCTGGCCGAAGCCGCCGTGGCCGAGCCGAGCATCGTCGAGATGGGCGCCGTCGGTCTGGAGCGCTGGCCCGGACTCATCGACGGACTGCCCGAACACGTCTTCTTCCAACGCAACGGCACGCTGGTCGTGTGGCATCAGCCCGACCGCGCCGAAGCCGTCATGTTCGATCGCCGCATGCGCGCCAACGCGCCGCCGGAACTGCTGCGCGGTGGCGTCGAGCGCATTGCGGGCGCGCAACTGAAAGAGGTTGAGCCGGCGCTCGCCGGGCGCTTCCAGGAAGGGTGGCTGCTGCCGAACGAAGGGCAACTGGATAACCGCCAGTTGCTGCGTGCACTTGCCGCCGGGCTGGAAAAGGCGGGCGCCGAGCTGCACTGGCGTACCGAGATCGCGGAAGGCGAATATCCCGACGCCGGTCTGGTCGTCGACTGCCGGGGGCTGGGCGCCCGCGAGGCGCTCACGCAACTGCGCGGCGTGCGCGGTGAGGTGGTGCGCATTCACGCGCCGGGGATCGGGTTGCGACGTCCGGTGCGCTTGCTGCATCCGCGCTATCCGATCTACATCGCACCGAAGGAAAACGATCTGTACGTGATCGGCGCGACCGAACTCGAATCGGAAGACATGTCGCCGATGACGGTGCGCTCGGCGCTCGAACTGCTCTCGGCCGCGCACTCGCTGAATCCGGCGTTCGGCGAGGCGCGTATCGTCGAGCTGAACGTCAATTGCCGTCCGGCGCTGCCCGACCATCTGCCGCGTGTGCAGTGGGACGGGGCGCGGTTGCTGCGCGTGAACGGTCTTTACCGTCACGGCTATCTGCTGGCGCCGGCGGTCACGGGAGAAGCCTGCGCGCTGGCGCAGGCATTGATGCAAACGACGGGCGCGCCAACGGGCATCGGGCAAGCGTTCGACTGGGAGACGTGGCGAGCGAGCCGGCCTTGGCCGGACTTGTTCCGTCAGGTATGAGAGGAAGGTGCAGGCGATGGACATCCATATCAATCAACAGACACTGAGCGTGGCCGAGACTGCGACGCTGGCCGAGGCGCTCGCCGCCTACGGCGCCAAACCGCCGTTCGCGGCGGCGATCAACGGGCAGTTCGTGCCCAAGACGCAATACGCCGCGCGCGCGCTCGCGCAGGGCGACAAGATCGACGTCGTGCAACCGGTGGCCGGAGGCTGAAATGAACGCATTCACGGAATCGAACAACGTGGCCGCCAGCAGCACGCGCGACGCGCTCACGCTTTACGACACCCGCTTCGGCAGCCGCTTCCTGCTCGGCACGGCGCGTTACCCGTCGCTGCAAGCGCTTAACGACTCGATCGACGCCGCCCGTCCGGGCATGGTGACAGTAGCGTTGCGCCGTCAGTTGTCGGGCACGGGCGCGCAGGCGTCCGAAGGGCATTTCTGGGAGACGCTGCGCCGCCTGGCGGTGCCGGTGCTGCCCAATACCGCCGGTTGCCACTCGGTGGAAGAGGCCGTGACGACGGCGCAAATGGCGCGCGAAGTCTTCGAGACCGACTGGATCAAGCTCGAACTCATCGGCGACGACTACACGCTTCAGCCCGACCCGTTCGGTCTCGTGACGGCGGCCGAGCAACTCATTCGTGACGGCTTCAAGGTGCTGCCGTACTGCACGGAAGATCTGGTGCTGTGCCGCCGTCTGCTGGACGTCGGCTGTCAGGCGCTGATGCCGTGGGGCGCCCCGATCGGCACGGGCAAGGGCGTGATCAATCCGTATGGCCTGCGTCTGCTGCGCGACCGGTTGCCGGACACGCCGCTGATCGTCGACGCGGGTCTGGGCCTGCCGTCGCACGCCTGTCAGGTGATGGAGTGGGGCTACGACGGCGTGCTGCTCAACACCGCTGTGGCGCTTGCCGCGCAGCCGGTCGAGATGGCCGGGGCGTTCGCCGGGGCGATCAAGGCCGGACGTGCCGCATGGCTCGCGGGGCCGATGGCCGAGCGCGAGAGCGCCGAAGCGAGCACGCCGGTCGTCGGGGTGCCGTTCTGGCATCAGACAGGCGCCTGATCGCGACCTGTACAGACAGACCACTGCCGGACGTTAGACCAACAAGGACTTTTCATGACGACGCACGCTGGCGCCGCCGGACTTTCGCACGTCCAGTGCCTGCCTACCGACGAACCTCTCGCGAACGCATGGCGGCAGGCGGCCGACGAGATTCGCGCACGGCTTGCGCCGTGGCCGTCGAGCGCGACGTCGCCTGACTGGCGTCTGCATGCCAGCACGCCCGAAGCCGCAACCCAAGGTGACGTGGTCTGGCTGCCGCTCGTGCCCGAGCACGGGTTGGGCACGATGGCATCCGTCAAGGTGGAGGCGTGGCGTGCGAGCGGCGCGGTCGTGCTGTGCACCAGCGCGACGGCGCAGGGGCATGTGCAGGACACGCTCTACACGAACGACGGCATCTATCGCGTGACGGGCGTCGACGATCCGGCGTTCTTCCCGGCGTTTGCCGCGTTCCTCGACTGCGGTTTCGAACCCCACGATGCGCTCGTGCTGGCCCGCGCCTGGCGCACCGACGGCAGTCATGCGGGCAAGGGAGATGCCGATACGCTGGGTGCATGGCCGACCCGGTTGGAGACGTTCCCTACCGTGCTCGGACAAGTGCCGTCGCCGGGACGCTTCCCCGAGTGCCCGGCGCGCCTCGGGCTCTATCCGGTGCTGCCCGACGCTGACTGGTGCGAGCGCATGGCCGAGCTTCAGGTCGGCACGGTGCAGTTGCGCATCAAGGACCCGGCGCATCCCAAATTGCGTTCGGAGATTGAACGGACGGTTGCCGCCGGACGACGCGTGACGCACGACAGCGCGTGGTTCATCAACGATCACTGGCGCGAAGCCGCGCAAGCCGGGGCGTACGGGGTGCATCTCGGTCAGGAAGACATGGCGGCGCTCTCGGCCGACGAAGTCGCCGCACTGCACGCGAGCGGCATGCGTCTGGGCATCAGCACGCACGGCTATTACGAGATGCTGGCCGCGCATCATTTCCGTCCGAGCTATCTGGCCGTCGGCGCCGTGTTTCCGACCACGACCAAAGTGATTGCCACGGCCCCGCAAGGGCTGGCGAAGCTCGCGCGTTACGTGAAGCTCATCGCGCCGCATTACCCGCTCGTGGCGATCGGCGGCATCGATGCGATCAATCTGCCACAGGTGCTCGCTACCGGTGTGGGAAGTACGGCGGTCGTGCGCGCCGTGACGGAAGCGTCCGATGTGGCGGGTGCGGTGAAAGGGATGCAGCAGGCATTCGCGCGACAGGCTTGAGCCGGTCGTGTCCTGAGCGTTCGGTGATGCGCGCAGCGACGGTGCCGTGCAGGCCGCGAGATGGCGTCGGCCGAGGATCGCAAGGCTACAGCGTGCGGGTCATGAATACCGCGCCGTTTCCGTAGCCTGCGAGTTTGGCGGCGATTTGCGGGGAGACGTCTGCCATCACCTCGTAACCGAAGCGCGCCCAGAATCCCTGTGACTGCTGCACCGCGACAAGGGCCGATGCCTGCAAGCCGAGCGATTGCGCGGCGCTCAGCGCGGCCGCGTAGAGCTGACCGGCGACGCCCGCGCCCCGGGTGCGCGGCGCCAGTGCCATGTCGTGCACGTACCAACAGTCGGCGCGTGTCGGCAGGGTGTCGAGAACGGTGTCCAGCGGCGGCGGGGCGCTCAGATGCCACGGGTGCGTGAAGAGGTAGCCTGCGAGGTCGTCGCGGGGCGCCCCGGCATCGACCGCGACCCAGCACGTGCCCGGCGACAGTCTTAAGCGCGATTCCAGCGTGGCTTCCGATTCGAGCATCACCTCACCGTAAGCGAGTGCCTGCACGTCCAGTACGTGGGGAAGGTCGCCGATTCGCATCGGACGGATCCGAAAGTTCGGCGTCACCGCAGAATGCGACCGTATGGGAGGGAAAGGCTTGGGGCTGGGAGATGACATCCCGATCAACGATTTATTGCGTGAAACGTCGTATTGTAGCAACGGCGCAACACCGGTGTCCCGATGCGTGCAGATAAGTCCTTGCCACCGTTAGGTTTTTGCATCGTTGCGCACGTTGGAACGTGATGCGGCGAACCGGCGCGGGACCTGTAAAATCCCGCCGAGCTACGCCGTTCCTTGCTTTCGCCGATTGGGCTTGGACGGCATCGATTGGTAATCCCCCCTATAATTGGCGTTTTGCGCCGCACTATAAGATCTGAAACGTGCCTATCCCGAATCCGGAAAATCTGCTCGAATTACGCGACGTCAGCTTCGGTTATGGCGAACGTCTCGTGCTTTCCGGGCTGAATATGCGGTTTCCCCGCGGCAAGGTCATTGCCGTCATGGGCGGTTCGGGCTGCGGCAAGACGACCGTCCTGCGCCTGATCGGGGGGCTCGTGCATGCCAGTCGCGGTGAAGTCGACTTCGACGGCACGGACGTCTCCACGCTCGATCGCGATGGCTGGTATCGCCTGCGTCGTCGCATGGGCATGCTGTTTCAGTTCGGCGCGCTCTTCACCGACATGACGGTGTTCGACAACGTCGCGTTCCCGCTGCGCGAGCATACCCGTCTCGACGAAGACCTGATTCGCGATCTCGTGCTGATGAAGCTCAATGCCGTGGGCCTGCGTGGCGCACGCGACATGAAGCCGGCCGAGATTTCCGGCGGGATGGCGCGTCGTGTGGCGCTCGCCCGCACCATCGCGCTGGACCCGGATCTCGTCATGTACGACGAGCCGTTCACCGGGCTGGATCCGATTTCGATGGGCATCACCGCGAACCTGATTCGTAAGCTCAATGACGCGCTGGGCGCGACGTCGATCATCGTGTCGCATGACGTTGCGGAGACGTTCGCCATCGCCGACTACATCTATTTCATTAGTGAAGGCCGCATTGCCGCCGAGGGTTCGCCCGATGCGCTGCGTGCCTCGAACGATCCGACGGTGCGCCAGTTCATCGACGCTCAGCCGGACGGCCCCGTGAAGTTCCAGTATCCCGCGCCGCCGCTGGCGGAAGATTTCGGCATCGGAGCGCGTGCATGATCACCACTATCGGCAGTTTCGTTCGCGGCCACGTTGAGCGCCTGGGCTACGGCGCCCGCATGTTCCTGCGCATGCTCACGTCGAGCGGCGCGTTGCTGCGCCGGCCGCGTCTGGTGACCGATCAGATTCACTTCGTCGGTAACTACTCGTTCGTGATCATTGCCGTCTCGGGGTTGTTCGTCGGCTTCGTGCTCGGCCTGCAAGGCTATTACACACTCAACAAGTACGGCTCGGAGCAGGCACTCGGTCTGCTCGTGGCGCTTTCGCTGGTGCGCGAGTTGGGACCGGTGGTCACGGCGCTGTTGTTTGCGGGGCGTGCGGGTACGTCGCTCACCGCCGAGATCGGTCTGATGAAGGCGGGCGAACAACTGACCGCGATGGAGATGATGGCGATCGATCCGATCGCCCGCGTGGTCGCGCCGCGCTTCTGGGCGGGCGTCATCGCCATGCCGATTCTCGCGGCGATCTTCTCGGCGATCGGTATCTTCGGCGGTTATCTCGTCGGCGTACAACTGATCGGCGTGGATTCCGGCGCGTTCTGGTCGCAGATGCAAGGCGGCGTGGACGTGTGGTCGGACGTCGCGAACGGCGTCGTCAAGAGTATCGTGTTCGGCATTGCCGTCACGTTCATTGCGCTGTATCAGGGCTTCGAAGCACAGCCGACGCCGGAAGGCGTGTCGCGTGCTACGACGCGTACGGTCGTGCAGGCATCGCTGGCGGTTCTCGGCCTCGACTTCCTGCTCACGGCTCTTATGTTCAGCTAACGGGCCGGCTCGCCTGCCAATAGATAGACAGACAGTTTGCGCACACTGACACAATGAAAAAACACCCCCTCGACTTCTGGGTTGGCCTGTTCGTGGTTATCGGCTTCGCAGCGCTGCTGTTCCTTGCGCTCAAGGCCGGCAATCTGAGTTCGCTTTCGTTCTCGAATACATACCCGGTGACGGTGCGCTTCGACAACATCGGCGGTTTGAAGCCGCGCGCTGCCGTGAAGAGTGCCGGCGTGGTGGTGGGCCGCGTAGGGTCGATCCAGTTCGACGACAAGCGCTACCTGGCCGACGTCACGCTCAACATCGATTCGCAATATCAGTTCCCGAAGGACTCGTCGGCGAAGATTCTGACGTCGGGTCTGCTCGGCGAGCAATACATCGGGCTCGAACCCGGGGGTGATGATCAGATGCTCAAGGGCGGTGATACGATCACGCTCACGCAGTCTGCCATCGTGCTCGAGAACCTGATCGGCCAGTTCCTGTACAACAAGGCAGCAGACGCCGGCGGCGCCCAATCGGGCGGTGCTTCGGCGGCACCGGCGACGGCACCCGCACCGACGCCAGGGGCAGCAACGGCAACCCAAGGAAAATAAGAGAAAATGACCAGCTTCCGTACTTCGGCAGTGTTGGCCGCCGGCGCGTTGGCGCTGGCCGGATGCGCCACCGTTACCAATCCCAATCCCGCCGACCCCGTCGAAGGTTTCAACCGTTCGATGTACAAGTTCAACGACACGCTCGACAAAGCGGTGCTCGTGCCGGTCGCGAAGGGTTACCGTTTCACCGTGCCGGAACCGGCGCGTGACATGGTCACGAACTTCTTCTCCAACGTGGGCGACGTATACAACTTCGCCAACAACCTGCTTCAGCTGGAAGTCACGGCCGCTGTGCAGGATCTGATGCGTATCACGATCAACACGGTGTTCGGCGTCGGCGGTCTGGTCGACTTCGCTACGCCGGCCGGTCTGCCCAAGCACAGCCAGGACTTCGGCGTGACGCTGGGCAAGTGGGGCGTGCCTGACGGTCCATACCTCGTGCTGCCGCTGCTTGGACCGAGCACGGTGCGCGACACGGTCGGTATGGCCGGCAACATGTTCATCGACCCGACTTCGTACATCAAGCCGGACTGGGTGAGCTACTCGCTGTATGGCGTTCGCCTCGTGAACACGCGCGCCAACCTGCTCGACGCGTCGAACCTGCTCGAAGCCGCTGCGCTCGATCCGTACTCGTTCACGCGCGACGCGTATCTGGCCCGTCGTAAGTATCTGATCAACGGCGGTGCATCGAACGACGCCTCCCTGCCGAACTACGAAGAGGAAGACGGCGCTGCCGGTGCCGCAGGTGCGGCCGGGGCAGCCGGCGGTACGAGCGGTCAGCCGATGCCCGCCAAGCCTGCGTCCGGTGCCAGCGCACCGGCGCCGGCTTCGGGCGCGCAAGGCGAGTCGGAAGTGCCGCAAGGTTCGCCGGTGCCGGGCAAGATGGTGCCGGGGGGTCTGCCGTTCCGTCGCTGAGCAGGTCTCGGCATGGACCTGACCGGTCGTGACTCGCTAATGCCTCGCTAGCGTCGCCGATCGCAAGTCCTTCGGCGTCGATCTGAAAAAATGAAGGGACGCCCCGCAGGCCGGGGCGTCGACGGCAGATGTCCTGCTCGATGGCGGGGCAACAGTTTGTTACACGACACTGCCGTCATTCCGAGAACTCCCGACGCGACGCGGGTATCCAAACCCGCAACACTCGTCACTCGAAAGAGGAAGTCCACAATGAAGAAGTTCTGGCTCATTCCCGTCATGGCTTTCATGACGTACACCGCCGCCGGCTCGGCGATGGCACAGGCTCAGGCCCCCGATGCGCTCGTCAAGCAGACCGTCACCGAAGTGATGGCTGCCGCCAAGAGCGACCCGAACATCCAGAAGGGCGATCTGAACAGCATCACGCGTCTGGTCGAGCAGAAGATCCTGCCGCACGCGGACTTCACGCGCACCACCCAACTGGCTACCGGCCCGGCATGGCGTCAGGCGACCCCGCAACAACGTGAGCTGCTTACGGCGCAGTTCAAGACGTTGCTGCTGCGCACGTACGCCGGCGCCATTGCGCAGATTCGCGATCAGCAGGTCGACTACAAGCCGTTCCGTGGTCAGCCGAGCGATACCGATGCCGTGGTGTACACCAGCGTCATCAACAACGGTCAGCCGATCGAACTCGATTACCGTCTGTACAAGACGCAAACCGGCGAATGGAAGCTGTACGACCTGAACGTGCTCGGCGCCTGGCTGATCCAGACGTACAAGACGCAGTTCAGCGAGAAGATCAACCAGTCGGGCATCGACGGGCTGATTCAGTTCCTGACCCAGCGTAACCAACAACTCGCAGGTGGCAAGTAAGTCCATGCTCGCGTTGCAGACCGACCTGACTCACGATACTGCCGGCGACGTCCTCGCGCAGGCCATCGATCGCATCGACGCGGGCGAGACCCAGGTCGACTGCGCCGGGCTCACGCGTTTCGACTCGTCGGCGCTGGCGGTGCTGCTGGCGTTGCGCCGTCACGCGAGTCGGCGGGGCGCGACGTTGGCGTTCACTAACTTGCCGACAGGCTTGGCCAGTCTCGCGCTGGTGTACGGTGTCGACCATCTGCTCTCGAGCTGATTCGTTTGGCCGCACTGCCGCCTGACGAAGAAGCGCCGTCTCCGAACGGCGCTTTTTTTATGGGCGTGCGCGAACTGGCGCGAACGTGTGGTGGCGCGCAGTCACCGTGAAGCACCTTGGGCGCGATCCCTGCGTTACCGGGGTTACAGCGCCGGACCCCGGGGTGTGAGCACGGCCGCCACCGGCTTCCTTTATAATCAGGGGTTTTCTGCCGATTTTTGGGCAGTGACCCCCTCCCGGGCATCGACGTTGCCATCATGGCAGCGCATGCGATCCCAAAAACAATAATGGCGTACCCGTCGATACGGGTGCGTGCAGTCCATGGCCGCCATCGAAATCCGTAACGTCAAAAAACGCTATCAGGCGTTGCAGGCGCTCAAAGGCGTCAGCTTCTCGATCGAAGAAGGCGAATTCTTCGGTCTGCTCGGGCCCAACGGCGCGGGCAAGACTACGCTGATCAGCATTCTCGCGGGCCTTGCGCGCGCGGATTCGGGCAACATCAGCGTGCTCGGTCACGATGTGGTGCGCGACTACCGCAACGCCCGTCGCAAGCTCGGCGTGGTGCCGCAGGAGCTCGTCTTCGATCCCTTCTTCTCGGTGCGCGAAACGCTGCGTATTCAGTCCGGCTATTTCGGACTCAAGCGTAACGACGACTGGATCGACGAAGTGATGGCTAACCTCGATTTGACCGACAAGGCGAACGCGAACATGCGTCAGCTCTCGGGCGGCATGAAGCGACGCGTGCTGGTGGCGCAGGCGCTGGTGCATCGCCCGCCGGTGATCGTGCTCGACGAGCCGACCGCCGGCGTCGACGTCGAACTGCGTCAGACACTCTGGAAGTTCATCTCGCGCCTGAATCGCGAAGGTCACACCATCGTGCTGACCACCCACTATCTCGAAGAAGCCGAAGCGCTGTGCGACCGCATCGCCATGCTCAAGCGCGGTGAAGTCGTAGCGCTCGAACGTACCGCGTCGCTGTTGCAGCGGTTCGCCGGCACGCGCCTCGTGCTGCGCTTCAAGCAAGGCACGTTGCCTGCCGAGCTGCGTCCGTTGCTGGTCGACGGCCAGGATACGGGCGGGCATCAGTTCGCGTTGCGTCTGTCGGGCTGCGACGAAGTGGAATCCATTCTCGCCACCTGCCGTGCGGCGGGCGGTATCGTCGAGGACATCGACATTCAGAAGGCCGATCTCGAGGACGTATTCGTGCAGATCATGTCGGGCTCGCGTGCACAGGAGGTGACGGCATGATCGGCTTTCGCACGCTGTTCTACAAGGAAGTGCTGCGCTTCTGGAAGGTGAGCTTTCAGACCGTGGCCGCGCCGGTGCTCACCGCGCTGCTGTATCTCATGATCTTCGGCCACGTGCTCGAAGATCGCGTGAAGGTCTACGACCAGATCACGTACACGTCCTTCCTCGTGCCCGGGCTGGTAATGATGAGCGTGTTGCAGAACGCGTTCGCGAACAGTTCGTCGTCGCTGATCCAGTCGAAGATCACGGGCAATCTCGTGTTCGTGCTGCTGCCGCCGCTCTCGCACTGGGAGATGTTCGGTGCGTACGTGCTGGCAGCGGTCGTGCGCGGGCTGGCGGTCGGCTTCGGTGTCTTCGTGGTGACGGTGACGTTCACGCATCTCACGTTTGCCGCACCGCTGTGGATCATTAGCTTCGCCTTCCTCGGCGCGGCGATTCTCGGCACGCTGGGGCTGATCGCGGGCATCTGGGCCGAGAAGTTCGACCAGCTCGCCGCGTTTCAGAACTTCCTGATCATGCCGGCGACGTTCCTCGCGGGCGTGTTTTACTCGATTCATTCGCTGCCGCCTTTGTGGCAGGCTGTCTCGCATTTCAACCCGTTCTTCTACATGATCGACGGGTTCCGGTACGGCTTCTTCGGCGTGTCCGACGTGGCCCCGACGACGAGCCTCACCGTTGTCGGCGCGACTTTCCTGATACTCGCAACCGTGGCGCTCAATCTGCTGCGCCGCGGCTACAAACTGCGTCACTGAACTTCTCCAGGATCAGCAATGCTGCCTACCCCCGAACAAATCAAACAGTACATCGAAGCCGGTCTGGCTTGCGAGCACGTGGCCGTCGAAGGTGACGGTCAGCACTTCTTCGCGACCATCGTGAGCGCACAGTTCGAAGGCAAGCGCCTCATCGCGCGCCACCAACTCGTGTATGGCGCGCTGGGCGATCGCATGAAGGCCGAAATCCACGCGCTCTCGATGAAGACGCTCACGCCGGCGGAGTATCAGGCGCAATGAGGATTACGCAAGAAAGCGCTGGCGCCGCCGGCAACGGTGAGGTTGTCGCCGGCGAGCGAGTGGCCGCGGACCACCTGGAAATCGAGGGCGGCGAGCGGCTGGCAGGAGAGATTACGGTCTCGGGCGCCAAGAACGCGGCGCTGCCCATCCTGTGCGCGAGCCTGTTGACGGCTGAGCCGCTGGTGCTGGGCAATGTCCCGGATCTGCACGACGTGCGCACCATGCTCACGCTGCTCGCGCGCATGGGCGTGAAGGTCGAGCGCCACGGCGAGTCCGTGACGCTGGATGCTTCGCAGATCACCGAACCGGCAGCGCCGTACGATCTGGTCAAGACCATGCGGGCGTCGATCCTGGTGCTCGGCCCGCTGCTCGCCCGTTGCGGCGAAGCGCGTGTGTCGCTGCCCGGCGGTTGCGCCATCGGCGCGCGGCCCGTCGATCAGCACATCAAGGGCTTGCAGAAGATGGGCGCCGAGATCACGCTCACGCACGGCGACATCGTCGCGCGCGTGTCGCGTCTGCGCGGCGAGACGCTGGTGACCGACATGATCACCGTCACGGGCACGGAAAACCTGCTCATGGCGGCGACGCTGGCCGACGGCGTGACCGTGCTGGCCAATGCCGCGCGTGAGCCGGAAGTGACCGATCTGGCCCATCTGCTCGTGAAGATGGGCGCGAAGATCGAAGGCATCGGCACCGATCGTCTGGTGGTGACGGGTGTGGCTCGTCTGCATGGGGCGACGCACGACGTCGTGCCCGATCGTATCGAGGCGGGCACGTTCCTGTGCGCGGCCGTTGCCACGCGCGGGGATATCACGCTGCGCCGTGTGGTTCCGGGTACGCTCGACGCCGTCATCGAGAAGCTGCGGGAAACCGGCGCGAACGTAACCGGCGGTGCAGACTGGCTGCGCGTGCAGATGGATCGTCGCGCGCAGGCGGTGAGTTTCCGGACGTCCGAGTACCCGGCGTTCCCGACCGACATGCAGGCGCAGTTCATGGCGCTGAACTGTATTGCGCAAGGCGCGTCGCAGGTCGTCGAGACGATCTTCGAGAACCGCTTCATGCACGTGCAGGAATTGACGCGTCTGGGCGCGAATATCGGTATCGAAGGCAACACGGCGCGCATTTCGGGCGTCGAGCGCCTGTCCGGTGCGCATGTCATGGCCACCGACCTGCGTGCGTCCGCCAGCCTGATCGTCGCGGGGCTGACGGCCGATGGCCGCACGCTCGTCGACCGTATTCATCACCTCGATCGCGGCTATCATCGTATCGAGGCCAAGTTGTGCGCCGTGGGCGCGCGAATCCGGCGTGTCGAAGCACGCCAGGGAGAGATTGCATGAGTTCCGCCAAGTCGGCTACGTCGGCCAAGCCGCTAGCCCAACCGTTGACGCTGGCGCTCTCGAAAGGGCGTATCTTTACGGAGACGCTGCCGTTGCTGGCAGCCGCCGGCATCGAAGTCACGGAAGACCCGGAGACCTCGCGCAAGCTGATTCTGCCGACGACCGATCCGAATCTGCGCGTCATCATCGTACGGGCGACGGACGTGCCGACGTACGTGCAGTACGGCGCGGCCGACTTCGGCGTGGCGGGCAAGGACGTGCTCATCGAGCACGGCGGCGGCGGTCTGTACCAGCCGATCGATTTGAACATTGCGCGTTGCCGCATGTCTGTGGCTGTACCGAACGGCTTCGATTATGCCAACGCGGTACGTCAGGGCGCGCGCCTGCGGGTGGCGACCAAGTACGTGCATGTGGCGCGCGAGCACTTCGCCGCCAAGGGCGTGCACGTCGACCTGATCAAGCTGTATGGCTCGATGGAGCTGGGCCCGCTCGTGGGTCTGGCCGACGCGATCGTCGATCTGGTGAGCACCGGCGGCACGCTGCGGGCCAACAATCTGGTGGAAGTGGAGGAGATCATGGACATCTCGTCCCGCCTCGTGATCAATCAGGCTGCGCTCAAGTTGAAGCGCGAGTCGTTGCAGCCTATTCTGGATGCCTTCGAGCAGGCGTCCCGGCAAACAGCATGAAACTCGACATTCGCAAACTCGATTCGACCGCCGAAGGCTTCGCGAAGCAGTTGCGCGACGTGCTCGCGTTCGAGGCGAGCGAAGACGCCGCCATCGACCGTGCGGCCGCTGAAATCCTCGCCGATGTGAAGACCCGCGGTGACGCGGCCGTCATCGAATACACCAACAAGTTCGACCGTCTGAGCGCGCCCGACATGGCGGCGCTGGAACTGCCGGCCGACGTGCTGGCCGCCGCGCTCGAGAGCCTTGAGCCGAAGCGTCGCGCAGCCCTCGAAGCTGCGGCCGCGCGCGTGCGTGCCTATCACGAGAAGCAGCGCATCGAATGCGGCAGCCATAGCTGGCAGTACACCGAGTCCGACGGCACGGTGCTGGGCCAGAAGGTCACGCCGCTCGATCGCGTGGGCATCTACGTGCCGGGCGGCAAGGCGGCGTACCCGTCTTCCGTGCTGATGAACGCCATTCCGGCGCGCGTGGCGGGCGTCAAGGAAATCGTCATGGTCGTGCCCACGCCGGATGGCGTGCAGAACCCGCTGGTGCTCGCCGCGGCGCACATCGCCGGGGTGGACCGCGTGTTTACCATTGGTGGCGCGCAGGCGGTCGGCGCGCTGGCGTACGGCACCGAGACGGTGCCGGCGGTGGACAAGATCGTCGGCCCGGGCAATGCCTTCGTGGCCGCGGCCAAGCGTCGTGTGTTCGGTACCGTCGGTATCGACATGATCGCCGGTCCGTCGGAAATTCTCGTGATCTGCGACGGCTCGACGGACCCCGACTGGGTCGCGATGGACCTGTTCTCGCAAGCCGAGCACGACGAACTCGCGCAGTCGATCCTGCTGTGCCCCGACGCCGATTACATCGCCCGCGTGTACGCCTCGCTGGAGCGTCAGATCGACGACATGCCGCGTCGCGACGTGATCGCCGCATCGCTGCAAGGCCGTGGCGCGCTCGTGAAGGTGCGCGATATGGCGGAAGCCTGCGAGATCGCCAACGTGATCGCGCCCGAGCACCTCGAAATCTCCGCCGAGACGCCGCAGCAGTGGGGCGACAAGATCCGCCACGCCGGTGCGATCTTCCTCGGCAAGTTCACGAGCGAAAGCCTGGGCGACTACTGTGCCGGTCCGAACCACGTGCTGCCGACGTCGCGCACTGCGCGTTTCTCGTCGCCGCTGGGCGTGTACGACTTCATCAAGCGTTCGAGCCTCATCGAAGTGAGCGAGGGCGGTGCCCGCATGCTCGGCGAGATCGCGGCCGAACTGGCGTACGGCGAAGGCCTGCAAGCGCACGCGCGCAGCGCCGAATACCGTCTGCATCACGAGTCCTGACATGCGCGACGACGCCCTGCGGCCCGCGTATTGTCAAACGACGCCGGCCACGGCCCGGCGTCGGACCCGCGCAAACGCCTCCCTTTCCCTGTTGTTGTTGCCGCTGCCAGCCCGCTTGATGCGGGCTGCGCTGCACGCTGTCGTGTCTATCGTTGGCCTGTTCGGCTTCGGGCTGGCTGCCAGCACGGCCGCGCATGCGGCCGGTAATTACTGTCAGCACGCCACGTTCGAGGGCGCCTCCGTCGAGAAGATGACGGTGTGCGTGCGACGTCAGGCGTTCGATAACGACGTCTACGTGCTACGTCTGGACGGCAAGACCGCGCTGCGCGGCACCGACGACGAGGTCGCGCACGGCGTGTTCGGCCGTGTGGGCAACCGCCTCGTCGCCATGCGTTGCGAAGCCGAGGAGTCTCGGACCCGGGTGAGCCCAGCCGTGGCGCAGGCGTTGTCGTGGCAGACCGGTGTGCGCGTGCAGCGTATTACCGATGCGCTCGGCAGCGTTGAGACCGGTCGACGCTGTACCGTCAAGATCGACGGTGCGGACGCCGGGTTGCTCACGTTCGCGTTCAACTGACACTCATCTTCGGCCAACGTCATTCCTTCACACTCATCGCCATGTCCGTCAGCCAAGTGATCCGCCCCGATGTGCTCGCCATGAGCACGTACCCCGTGCCCGATGCCAGCGGCTTCCTCAAGCTCGACGCCATGGAGAATCCTTACGGCCTGCCCGACGCGCTGCGCGCCGCGCTGGGGCAGCGGCTGGCCGACGTGGCGCTCAACCGCTACCCGGCACCGCGCCCGCAGGCGTTGCTGGAGAAGCTCGCCCGCATGATGCGCGTGCCGGCCGGGGCGAAGCTGCTGTTGGGCAATGGCTCGGACGAAATCATCAGCATGATCGCCATGGCGACGGCGCGTCCGGGCGCGGCGATCATCGCGCCGATGCCGGGGTTCGTGATGTACGAGATGTCGTCGCGCTTTGCGGGCATCGAGTTCGTCGGCGTGCCGCTGCGTCCCGATTTTTCGCTCGATATGCCAGCGATGCTGGGTGCGATCGCGGCGCACCCGGGCGCGGTGGTGTATCTGGCGTATCCGAACAACCCGACGGGCAACCTGTTCGCCGACGCGGATATCGAGACGCTGGTGCGTGCCGCCGGCAATGGGCTCGTGGTGATCGACGAGGCGTACCAGCCGTTTGCCGGCAAGACGTGGATGCCGCGCGTGATGGAGTTCCCGAACCTGCTGGTCATGCGCACCGTCTCGAAGCTCGGGCTGGCGGGCATCCGTCTGGGCTATGTCGCCGGTAGCGCCGAGTGGCTGGACCAGCTCGACAAGGTGCGTCCGCCCTATAACGTCAACGTGTTGACGCAGGCGTGCGCCGAATTCATGCTCGATCATCTCGACGTGCTCGACGCCCAGGCGGCCGAATTGCGCGCTGAGCGCGCGCGGCTGGCGGCTGCCGTGGCGGCGCTGCCGGGGGTGACGGTGTTCCCCAGCGACGCCAATTTCCTGCTGGTGCGTGTGCCGGAAGCCGACAAAACCCACGCTGGCCTGCTCGCGCACAAGGTGTTGATCAAAAACGTGGGTAAAATGCACGTATTGCTGGCCAATTGCCTCAGATTGACGGTCGGCACCCCCACGGAGAATGCAGCCATGGTCAACGCCCTGGCGGCATCGCTCTAACAAGCTATACGACGAGAACTCACCATCATGCGCATTGCGGAAGTCGTTCGCGATACCAGCGAAACGCAAATACGCGTCAAGATCGACCTGGACGGCACCGGCCGTAAGACCCTCGATACCGGCGTGCCGTTTCTGGACCACATGCTCGACCAGATCGCGCGCCACGGCCTCATCGATATGGATATCGAGGCCAAGGGCGATACCTACATCGACGACCACCATACGGTGGAAGACGTCGGTATCACGCTGGGCATGGCAGTTGCCAAGGCCATCGGCGACAAGAAGGGTATCGTGCGCTACGGCCATAGCTACGTGCCGCTCGACGAAGCGCTCTCGCGCGTGGTGATCGACTTCTCGGGTCGTCCGGGCCTCGAATTCCATGTGCCTTTCACGCGTGCTCGCGTGGGCAACTTCGACGTCGACCTGCTCATCGAATTTTTCCGCGGCTTCGTGAATCACGCGGGCGTTACGCTCCATATCGACAACCTGCGCGGCATCAACGCCCATCACCAGTGCGAAACGGTGTTCAAGGCGTTCGGTCGCGCGCTGCGCATGGCGGTCGAGATCGATCCGCGTGCGGCGGGTGTCGTGCCGTCCACGAAGGGTAGCCTCTGAAGGTTGCGAAAGGTCTGTGAGCGGTTCGTGATGCCAGCCTGAGCGGCGTCACGCGCCGGATAGCCCGCCGGACGAAAGCCCGGTGCCCCTGCGAAGATTCATCGACCGGCCGGACGCCGGTGATCGTGCCCCATGCGCTCCGGATCGTCCGGTGGCCTCCTATGACGCTCGACGCCTTCAAGTTCTTCATCTCGCTGCTGGCGCTGATCAACCCGCTTGGGGCGATCCCGCTGTTCATCAGCCTGACGTCCGCGCAGACGCGCGAAGAGAAGCGCCATACGATCAAGGTCGCGGCGATTGCCGTGGCGCTGGTGGTCGCGGGGTCGGGCCTGTTCGGTGAGACGATCATCCGCTTCTTCGGCATTTCGATTGCGTCGCTGGAAGTCGGCGGCGGGGTCATCATGTTGCTCATGGCGGTGAACATGATCAACGCGCAGACGGGCAACACCCGGGCGACGGCGGAAGAGCGTCATGAAGCGGAGGAGCGGCCGAACATCGCCGTGGTGCCGCTCGCGATCCCGCTGCTGACCGGTCCGGGCACGATCAGTACCGTGATCATCTACTCGGGACGCGCGCACGGCTGGGCGCAGATTCTGGCGCTCATGGCGATCGGCGTGGGTGTCGGGGCGGTGTGCTGGGTGGCGTTGCGCAGTGCGAGCCGGATCGAAGGCTGGCTCGGGCGCACGGGCATCAACATCGGCACGCGTCTGATGGGGTTGATCCTCTCGGCGCTGGCCGTGGAATTCATTATCGATGGTTTGAAAATACTGCTGCCGGGTTTGAGATGAATAAGATTGCGATTGTCGACTACGGAATGGGCAACCTGCGCTCGGTCTATCAGGCGCTGCGGGCCGCAGCCCCCGAGGCCGACGTGAGCATCAGCAGCGACGCCGCCGAGATTCGCGCCGCCGACCGCGTGGTGCTGCCGGGTCAGGGCGCGATGCGCGACTGCATGGGCTGCCTGAACGAATCGGGGCTGCGCGAGGCGGTTGTCGAAGCCGCCGCCACCAAGCCGATGTTCGGCGTGTGCGTGGGCGAGCAGATGCTGTTCGACATGTCGGACGAGGGCAACACGCCCGCGCTCGGCCTGCTGCCGGGGCGCGTGGTGCGTTTCGAGCTCGAAGGTCAGGTGCAGGACGACGGCTCGCGCTTCAAGGTGCCGCAGATGGGCTGGAACCGCGTGCGCCAGACGCAGGGCGGTCACCCGATCTGGGCCGGCGTGCCCGACGACAGCTACTTCTACTTCGTGCACAGCTACTACGTTGTGCCCGCCAAGCCTGAACTGACGGCCGGCGAGACGGTCTACGGAGTGCCCTTTACCTGTGCTGTGGCCCAAGATAATATCTTCGCCACTCAGTTTCACCCGGAAAAGAGCGCCCAGGCCGGCCTTGCGCTTTATCGCAATTTTGCGCAGTGGAAGCCCTGATGAAATCCCGTGCGGTATGGTGGCTCCCGGTTTCCTCCCAGAGCGTGCTCTCCATCACGGCTTATACTGTGTCATGTTGATGAACCCGATCCCGATGCGCCGTTGTCCGGCAAGACCGGGGTCGGTTTTGTGTTGTCCGCGTACTTCGCGAATCCCTTTTACTTCCCACTAGCGACGTTTCACGATTGCCTATGCTGCTCATCCCGGCCATCGACCTTAAAGACGGTCAATGTGTTCGCCTCAAACAAGGCGACATGGATCAAGCCACCGTATTCTCGGAGGACCCCGCCGCCATGGCCCGACATTGGGTCGATCAGGGCGCGCGCCGTCTCCATCTGGTGGACTTGAACGGCGCATTTGCTGGCAAGCCGCGTAACGAAGCGGCCATCCGCGCCATCATTCAGGAAGTGGGCGCCGACATCCCAGTGCAACTGGGCGGCGGCATTCGTGACCTGGGTACCATCGAGCGCTACCTCGACGACGGTCTGTCGTACGTCATCATCGGTACGGCGGCGGTGAAGAACCCGGGCTTCCTGCGCGATGCGTGCAGCGCGTTCGGCGGCCACATCATCGTCGGCCTCGACGCCAAGGACGGCAAGGTCGCCACCGACGGCTGGAGCAAGCTCACCGGCCACGAAGTCGTGGATCTGGCGCGCAAGTTCGAGGATTACGGCGTCGAGTCGATCATCTACACCGACATTGGCCGCGACGGCATGCTCCAGGGCATCAACATCGACGCGACCGTGCGCCTCGCGCAGGCCGTGACGGTGCCGGTGATCGCCAGCGGCGGCCTGTCGAATCTGGGCGATATCGATGCCCTGTGCAAGGTCGAAAGTGAAGGCGTCGAAGGCGTCATCTGCGGCCGTGCCATCTACTCGGGCGACCTGAATTTCTCGTCGGCGCAAACGCGTGCAGACGAGCTTTCCGAAGGAGCGGCATAAGCGGGACGACGGCTAGCGCCGTCTCGCTTGCCAACATCATGGCTCTCGCTAAACGCATCATCCCGTGTCTGGACGTGACGGCCGGCCGCGTGGTCAAGGGCGTCAACTTCGTCGAACTTCGCGACGCGGGCGACCCCGTCGAGATCGCTCGCCGTTACGACGAGCAGGGCGCCGACGAACTGACGTTCCTCGACATCACCGCGACCTCCGACGGACGCGACCTCATCTTGCCGATCATCGAAGCGGTGGCCGCGCAGGTCTTCATCCCGCTGACGGTGGGCGGCGGCGTGCGCGAAGTGGCGGACGTGCGACGTCTGCTCAACGCGGGCGCCGACAAGGTCAGCATGAACTCGTCGGCGGTGGCGAACCCGCAACTGGTGGCCGACGCGGCTGCCAAGTACGGCTCGCAATGCATTGTCGTGGCGATCGACGCCAAGCGTGTCTCGGCCGACGGCGAAGCGCCGCGCTGGGAAGTCTTCACGCACGGCGGGCGCAAGAACACGGGCCTCGACGCCGTGGCCTGGGCGAAGCAGATCGAGGCGCTGGGCGCCGGTGAGATCCTGCTCACGAGCATGGATCGCGACGGCACCAAGAGCGGCTTCGACCTGGCGCTCACGCGCGCGGTGTCCGATGCCGTGAGCATTCCCGTGATCGCCTCGGGCGGCGTGGGGTCGCTGGCCGATCTGGCCAACGGGGTGACCGAAGGCCATGCGGACGCCGTGCTCGCAGCGAGCATCTTCCACTATGGTGAGCACACGGTCGGCGAAGCGAAGCGCTTCATGGCCGACAAGGGCATTTCGGTACGCCTCTGAACGGAAATCGACGCATCATGACCCAGGATTGGCTGAACAAGGTAAGTTGGGACGCGCAGGGCCTCGTGCCCGTGATCGCGCAGGAAGTCGGCAGCAACGACGTGTTGATGTTCGCCTGGATGAACCGGGAAGCGCTGGCGCGCACGGTGGAACTTGGCGAAGCCGTCTATTACTCGCGCTCGCGCAAGCGTCTGTGGCATAAGGGCGAAGAGTCGGGCCACGTGCAGAAGGTGCACGAGATCCGTCTCGATTGCGATGAAGACGTGGTGCTGCTCAAGGTGACGCAGAACGACGGGATCGCGTGCCATACCGGCCGTCATTCCTGCTTCTTCCAGAAGTTCGAGGGCAACGTCGAGGAAGGTCAGTGGACCACCGTCGAGCCGGTGCTCAAGGACCCCAGCAAGATCTACGACAAGTGAGCGCCATGAACGATACGCTCGAACGTGTTGCCGAAGTGATCGCCTCGCGCCGCGGCGGCGATCCTGACAAGTCGTATGTTGCCCGTCTGTTTCAAAAGGGCGACGACGCCATTTGCAAGAAGATCGGCGAAGAAGCCACGGAAGTCGTGCTCGCGGCCAAGGACATCCGCATTGGCGGGGCCGACGATCTGCGTCAGAAGCTGGTCAACGAGACGGCCGATCTGTGGTTTCACTGCATGGTGCTGCTCGCGCATCACGACCTGAGTCCGAACGAAGTGCTCGCCGAGCTGGCGCGCCGCGAAGGATTGTCGGGACTTGTCGAGAAAGCACAACGCGGTACGCGCGGCGAACACGCGGACTGATTCTGCGGTTTCGCCGGCGACATTTTCATCTGTCCGACACTGCTGCCCCCGACCGTTTTGTGACGTCGGGGCGCGCAGGCTCTCAGTAGGAGGCGCTTCATGAACGATCCGCATAGCCCCGGCTCGTCCGGCTCCCCCGGCAGCCCGGACCATCCCTATACCCCCTATACCACTCAACCGCCCAATATCGTGAATGCGCCTACCGAGGAGCAGGAGCGTGCGATGCGCAAGCTCACGCACGTGCTCTACGCGCTCTATGCCTTGTTCTGGCTCACGGGCGGCGTGACGGCCATCGTGGCCATCATCATCAACTACATCAAACGCGACGACGCGGTCGGTACGCTTTACGCTTCCCACTTCACCTGGCAGATCCGCACCTTCTGGTGGTCGGTGGTCTGGGGCGTGATCGGTTTCGCGCTGGCGTTCGTGCTTGTCGGCTTTGCGATTCTCTGGGCGTTGCTCATCTGGACGCTGTACCGGATCGTCAAGGGCTGGCTCTATCTGAACGACGGCAAACCCATGTATGTGAAGCGCGTCTGACGACAGGGCGGCGCTTCGATCCCACGCAAAGTACAAAGAGCCATAGAGGACGACACACGCATGACGCACGACAACTGTATCTTCTGCAAAATCGTCGCCGGGCAGATCCCGAGCGCTCAGGTCTACGCCGACGACGATGTCGTGGTGTTCAAGGACATCAATCCGGCGGCGGACCTGCATTTGCTGATGGTGCCGCGCAAGCACATCGCCACGTTGCAGGACTGCCAGCCGGAAGATCAGGCGCTGCTGGGCAAGATGATGCTGCTCGCGCCGAAGCTGGCGGCGGAGCAGGGATATCGCTTCGACGGCGATGCGTCGAACATCGAGGGCAACGGGTTTCGCGTCGTGATGAACACCGGGCCCGGCGGCGGCCAGGAGGTTTATCATCTTCACATGCACATTCTGGCCGGACCGCGGCCGTGGAAGCGCATGTAAGCGCGTAGGAAAGACGGGTTTTCCGGGAATAACGCGACATCTTGCCGCGTTATATGCCGGGAACGTGCAACGCTCCCGCATCGGGAAAGGTTTCACGAAACATTTATTTCTACCCGGCGCCGTGCCCGGTTACGATGCTGGACGTGACGTGTGATGTGCCACAATGGGGCACGTGGTCGCGAAACACGGGGCAAACACAGCGCACGGCGCGGCAGGCCATGAGGCCGCCGGCCGTCGGGCTCGATAAAACCTCGCCGCGAAGCGGCAGAGGTCAGCAAACGCAAGGAGAGTGGTCATGGGTTCGTTGAGTATTTGGCACTGGCTGATCGTGCTGGTGATCGTGATGATGGTTTTCGGCACCAAGAAGCTGCGTAACATCGGCAGCGACCTCGGTGGCGCGGTCAAGGGCTTCAAGGACGGCATGAAGGAAGGCGAAGGCGCCCCCGGTGCCAAGGAAGACCCGGCGGCTGCCAAGGAACTGCGCGATTCGACCACCATCGACGTGCAGGCCAAGGACGCGAGCAATCACAAGCAAGGCTAAGCCGGCGTCGACATGATCGATCTCGGTCTTTCCAAACTGATGTTGATCGGCGTGGTTGCGCTGGTCGTGATCGGTCCTGAGCGTCTGCCCAAGGTCGCTCGCACTGCGGGCGCGCTCTTCGGGCGCGCGCAACGCTACATCAACGACGTGAAGGCGGAAGTGAGCCGCGAGATGGAACTCGACGAGCTGCGCAACATGCGCACCCAGTTCGAGGACGCGGCCCGCAGCGCTCAAAACACCGTTCAGAAGCAGTTGCATGAGCAGGAGGCGTCGCTTAACGACGCCTGGGCGAGCGCGACCGGCACGTCTTCCAGCGAAATCGCCGGTGGCGGCACCGATGCCGCGACCGGATATTCCGACAGCTATCTCGCCGAACCGGTGGTGACGTCGAGCATTCGCGCGTCGACCAAGCGCCGCAACTGGCGTGTGCGTCGGGCCGCTACGCCCATCTGGTTCAAGCAGGCGAGCACCACGCGTACGCGCGTACAGTCGGGGGCGGCACGCGTGGCGCGTCACACACCGGCCAGGCTGCGCCGGCCCGTCAAGTTCTTCTGAGGGATCACGAGGCCTTCCGAGACCTGTCGAGACCCCCGCGCGAGCTTCCGAGATCAACCGCCCGAACTTCCCGCCATCTGGCCCTGTGCCGGCTTCATTCCTGGATAAGTCGACGTGAGCGACGAGAAACAAATCCCCGACGGGGGCGCCGAAGAGACCTTCATCTCGCACCTGATCGAGCTGCGTAACCGCATCATTCGTGCGGGTACGGCGGTGATCGTGGTGTTCCTTTCGCTGGTCTACTGGGCGCCGGACATCTTCCGGCTGCTTGCCCGTCCGCTCACGCAGTCGCTGCCGGCCGACGGCAAGCTGATCGTCACCGACATCACCGGTTCGTTCTTCGTGCCGATGAAAGTCACGCTGATGGTCGCGTTCGTGATCGCGCTGCCGATCGTGCTGTATCAGATCTGGGCGTTCATCGCGCCGGGTCTGTATCAGCATGAAAAGAAGCTGGTGATGCCGCTGGTCGTGAGCAGCTACACGCTGTTTCTGATCGGCATGGCGTTCGCGTACTTCCTCGTCTTCCCGACGGTGTTCCACTTCATCGCGCATTACAACCAGCCGTTGGGCGCGGAGATGAACACCGATATCGACAATTACCTGAGTTTTGTCCTCACGATGTTCATGGCGTTCGGCGTGACGTTCGAGGTGCCGGTGGTCGTCGTGGTGCTCGCGCGCATGGGCGTGGTGAGTATCGAAAAGCTCAAGCAGATTCGTCCGTACGTGGTGGTCGGGGCGTTCGTGCTCGCGGCCGTGGTGACGCCGCCGGACATCCTCTCGCAACTGCTGCTTGCCGTGCCGCTGTGTATTCTTTACGAGCTCGGGCTGATTGCTGCCCGTTTGTTCGTCAAGCAAGGACAGCAGCCGCAGAGCGGTGAGAAGAGCGATAGCGAAGGGAACGGGGAAGCCACGTCGTAATCGTCCGATCGGACGGTAGTGCAGCGGGACCGTTTCCCCAAAGCAGCATCGCCACAAAAAGCACGGGTATCGTCCCGTGCTTTTTTGTTGCCCGCAGATACTGACGCACGACGCACGGCTCCGAGCACCTGTCACCGGCGCGCCGATTCGTGGATGGCGCTCGGCAGTCGTTCGGCTAAGACGTCACGGCACGTGTCCACGGGCGCTCAAACGACAACGGCCGCGCCGAAGCGCAGCCGTCTTGTCTTTCTCCGGGGCAGTGCCCCGACGCCGGACATCCGTCCGGGCGTCGTGCCGATCAGTCGGCGTTGTTTTCTTCGCTGCCGTCGTCGTCGTCCTGCACCGCGCGCTTGGGCGGGGGCGGACGCTTGCCGATCGTCACCGTCAGGTCCAGCTCCTTCTTCTTGCGCGTGACATGCAGCTTGGCCTGCGCGCCCGGCTTGATCTGGGCGATGACGTTGAGCAGTTCGGTCGTGTCGCGAATCGACTCGTCGTTCACCTTCGTCAGGATATCGCCCGGCTGAACACCCGCCTTGTCGGCCGGACCGCCCTGCACGACACCCGCGATGATGACGCCCGAATCCTGCTGAAGCCCGAACGACTCGGCGATATCGGACGTGATGTCCTGCGGCTCGACCCCGACCCAGCCGCGCGTGACGCCGCCGGTCGTGATGATGCTCTCCAGTACCGAGCGGGCCGTCGACACGGGAATCGCGAAGCCAATGCCCATATTGCCGCCGCTACGCGAGTAAATGGCCGTGTTGATGCCCAGCAGGTTGCCGTTCACGTCCACCAGCGCACCGCCCGAGTTGCCGGGGTTGATCGCGGCATCCGTCTGAATGAAGTTCTCGAACGTGCTGATGTCGAGGTGATTACGACCAAGCGCGCTGATGATGCCCATCGTGACCGTCTGACCGACGCCGAACGGGTTGCCGATGGCGAGCACCACATCGCCCACGCGCACCTGATCCATCCTGCCGAGCGTGATGGCGGGCAGATTGTCGAGCGTGATCTTGAGCACGGCCAGATCGGTCTCGGGGTCGCTGCCGACCAGCTTGGCGCGGGCCTTGCGACCGTCGGCGAGCGCGACTTCGATCTCGTCGGCGCCGTCCACCACGTGGTGATTCGTGAGAATATAGCCCTCGCTGCTCACGATCACGCCGGAACCGAGACTCGACACCGGGTCCTGACGCACCGTGCCGCCGCCGTCACCGAAGAAATAGCGGAACAGCGGATCATCGAGGCGCGGATCGCGATTCTGCTTTTGTTCCTTGCTGGAAAAAATGCTGACGACCGCGGGCATGGCCTTTTGCGCGCCGTCGGCGTACGAGCCGGTCGCCGGCTTGTCGGACAGGCTTGGTGCGACTTCCTGCAAGGCGATGATCGGATTGGCCAGTTGCTTGCCGAACGAACCCTGGCGTTGCAGCCACTGAGGCTTGAGAGTGGCGATGATGAAGAGCAACGCAAGCAGCACGGTGACCGCTTGCGCGAACAGTAGCCAGAAGCGTCTGAGCATGAAAGAGCGAGACCTTATATGAATCGTGTTGAACTCGAATTGTATCTGAACGATACCCTGCAAATCGCGCAATTTCGCGATTACTGCCCCAACGGCCTACAGGTCGAAGGGCGCGC
This sequence comes from Pandoraea sp. LA3, assembly GCF_022696215.1. NCBI lineage: Bacteria > Pseudomonadati > Pseudomonadota > Betaproteobacteria > Burkholderiales > Burkholderiaceae > Pandoraea > Pandoraea sp. LA3. The sequence goes on from NZ_PTPY01000015.1 coordinate 83,525, forward strand.
CCAGATCCAGAAGATCGCCACCGGTGTGACCGCCAGTCTGGCCTTTCTCGAGGCCGCGCGAGACTGGGGCGCCGATGCCGTCCTCGTTCATCATGGTTATTTCTGGAAGAACGAAGATGCCCGCATTACCGGGATGAAACGCAAGCGTCTCGGGCTGCTGATCGGTCACGACATCAACCTGTTCGCTTTCCACCTGCCGCTCGACGCGCATCCCGAACTGGGCAATAACGCACAACTCGGTAAATTGCTGGGGTTCGCCGATGATGGCGGCCGCTTTGGCCCCGATCAGCTCGGATGGCTCGGCACGCCGGCGCAACCGACGACGCTGGCGGCCCTTGCCGCTCACGTCGACCAGCAATTGGGACGCAAGCCGCTGATGCTGGGCGATCCGGCGCGCGAAATTCGCCGTGTGGCGTGGTGCACGGGCGGGGCGCAAGGCTTCTTCGAAGCGGCGATCGCTGCCGGGGCTGACGTGTATATCAGCGGTGAAGTGTCCGAGCCGACGCAACATCTCGCGCTGGAGAGCGGCGTGGGATATCTCGCGGCGGGCCATCACGCGACCGAGCGCGGCGGCGCGAGGGCCGTTGGCGAGCACCTCGCCGGGCGGTTCGGCCTCGAACATCGCTTCTTCGATATGCCGAACCCGGCCTGATAGCGCCGCTCGTCCCAAGGGGGGCGCACGGGAGAGACCCTTGGCGGGAGCGGGGGCAAGGGCGGCCAGCATGCCGCCGACCGGCCCCATGGGACACCTGATGCCCTAGCTTTACCCGTTCTGCTTCTTGAGGCTATCGCGGATTTCGCGCAGCAGAACGATGTCTTCCGGCGTCGGGGCCGGGGCGGCGGCGGCTTCCGGCGCCGGGCGCTTGAGGCGGTTGATCTGCTTGACCATCAGGAAAATGATGAACGCCAGAATCAGGAAGTTCAGGGCCACGGTAATGAAGTTGCCGTACCCGAATACCGCCACGCCGGCCTTGGTGAGGTCGGCGTAAGACGTCGGATTCCCCTTGAAGTCCGGCGGGATCGAACCCAGCAGGATGAACTTGCTGGAGAAGTCCAGCCCGCCGAAGATCGCACCGACGATCGGCATGATCAGGTCTTTGACCACCGAATCGACGATCTTGCCGAACGCGCCGCCGATGATCACACCGACGGCCAGATCGACCACATTGCCCTTGACGGCAAATTCCTTGAATTCCGACATGAAGCTCATGCCATTCCTCCGCTGTTTTTGATGAATGGCCGGGGGGAGCATCGCTGCACCAGCCATCACGAATTGGCATTGATTTGACCGGTAATCTCATGCGGGTCTCGGGATGACGGCATCGCCGACGTCGATTAAAACGTCCATCAATGTCACGCGATTGCCACAGGCCACGCACGATGTCACCGGGGCGAGACAAGGAAAATGATGACTAAATGTCGTGCACGCGTCAACGAAAGCGGCGATCATAGCGGTTCTCGTGCAGCATCCCAGAAGCGAAACCCCGGGTGGGCGGTAGCCACCCGCAGGGTACGTTAATCCTTTGAAAATACGCGAAAACCACTAGGAGACTGGGGCGTTTTGCCGTTGTTTCAGGCATTTACGCTCGCGTATGATTTAAGGTTGACGGAAATACAAATTCAACCGTGTGGGGCTTGTGATGAGTGACAATCAGAAATGTGCCGTCGACAGCAACCGCCGGAACCTGTTGATTGCAACGTCCGTAGCTGGAGGCGTGGGCGGCGTTGTAACGTTGGTTCCTTTCGTCAGTTCCCTGCAACCCTCGGAGCGCGCCAAGGCTGGCGGAGCCCCCGTCGAAGCTGATATCAGCGGGCTCAAACCGGGCGAAAAGATGACGGTGGCGTGGCGCGGTCTTCCGGTCTGGATCGTGCGTCGGACGCCAGATGAAATGGCTTCGCTGTCCAAAGTGACGCCGGAGCTGGCCGATCCGGACTCCAAGCTGACGTTTACCTTCCCGATACCCGAATACGCTAAGAACGAATTTCGGACGCGCGTCGAGCACAAGGACCTCCTGGTGGTCATCGGCGTGTGCACGCATTTGGGTTGCATTCCTTCCGGGCCATATCAGGCGGGCGCCGAGGCAGCGCTGGGCAAAGATCCGGGCTTCCTGTGCCCATGCCATGGCTCGACCTACGACATGTCCGGCCGCGTCTTCAAGAACAAGCCGGCGCCAATGAATCTCGACGTTCCTCGTTTCATGTTCGTGAACGACACCAAGATCGTGATCGGTAAAGACGAAAAAGGAGAAGCGTAATCATGGCCGCCGACAAACAGGTCGACACGACGGGCTTGCTGGGCTGGATCGATCGCCGGTTTCCGCTCACACAGCTCTGGAAGGACCACGCGTCCGAGTATTACGCCCCCAAGAACTTCAATTTCTGGTACTTCTTCGGCTCGCTGGCCATGCTGGTGCTGGTGATCCAGATCCTCACCGGCATTTTTCTGGTGATGAACTACAAGCCCGACGCCAACCTCGCGTTCGCGTCGGTCGAGTACATCATGCGTGAAGTGCCGTGGGGCTGGCTCATCCGCTACATGCACTCGACGGGCGCCTCGATGTTTTTCGTCGTGGTGTATCTGCACATGTTCCGGGGGCTGCTGTACGGGTCGTACCGCAAGCCGCGCGAGCTGGTGTGGGTGTTCGGCTGTCTGATCTTCCTGTGCCTGATGGCAGAAGCGTTCATGGGCTATCTGCTGCCGTGGGGCCAGATGTCGTACTGGGGCGCGCAGGTGATCGTGAACCTGTTCTCGGCCATCCCGTTCATCGGCCCGGACCTGTCGCTGTGGATTCGCGGCGACTACGTCGTCTCCGACGCCACGCTCAACCGCTTCTTCGCGTTCCATGTGATCGCGATCCCGCTGGTGCTCATCGGGCTGATCGTCGCGCACATCATCGCGCTGCACGAAGTCGGCTCGAACAACCCGGACGGTGTCGAGATCAAGGACAAGAAGGACGCCAACGGCCGACCGCTCGACGGTATTCCGTTCCATCCGTATTACACGGTGCATGACATCATGGGCGTGGGCGTGTTCCTGATGGTGTTCTCGGCCATCGTGTTCTTCGCGCCGACGATGGGTGGGTACTTCCTTGAAGCCAATAACTTCATTCCGTCCGACCCGCTCAAGACCCCGCCGCACATCGCCCCGGTGTGGTATTTCACGCCGTTCTACTCGATGCTGCGGGCCACGACCGACGACTTCAAGTACGTGTTGATGGGGGTTGCGGTGCTGGTTACCGCCGTCTGGTGGATCAAGGGCAAGGCCGCGGTGACGACCAAGGTTGCGGCGTCCGGCGGTGTCGTGCTGCTGCTGGTGTTCATGTTCCTGACGGAAGCCAAGTTCTGGGGCGTGGTGGTGATGGGCGGCGCGGTGGTGACGCTGTTCTTCCTGCCGTGGCTGGACCATAGCCCTGTGAAGTCGATCCGTTACCGTCCGGGATTCCACAAGGTGCTGTTGGGTATTCTCGTCGTCGTTTTCTTCGTGCTGGGTTATTTGGGGATTCAGGGCCCCACGCCCGTGAAGACGGCCATCTCGCAGATCGGTGCGCTGTATTACTTCGGATTCTTCTGGCTGATGCCGCTGTGGAGCAAGTGCGGCACCTTCAAGCCGGTGCCGGAGCGCGTGACCTTCGCGGCGCACTGAGCGCACTCAAACGACGACTAGGGATATCAAGATGAGAAAACTGTTGCTTATCCTGGCGCTCCTGAGTGGCTTCACGGCGCCGGCCATGGCTGAAGAAGGCGGGGCGCTGGACACTGCGCCCAATCGCATCGATGATCTGGCATCGCTGCAAAGGGGCGCCAAGCTGTTCGTGAATTACTGCCTGAACTGCCACTCGGCGGCGTCGATGCGGTATTCGCGTCTCAAGGATCTGGGGCTTTCGGAAGCGGAGATCAAGAACAATCTCCTCTTTACGACCGACAAGATCGGCGAAACGATGACCGTGGCCATGCGCGCGGCGGACGCCAAGGACTGGTTCGGTTCGGCGCCGCCGGACCTGTCGGTCGAGGCCCGGGCACGCGGCACGGACTGGCTGTACACCTACTTGCGTACCTTCTATCGGGACGATTCCCGTCCGACGGGCTGGAACAACCTGGCGTTTCCCAATGTGGGCATGCCGAACCCGTTCTGGCAGTTGCAGGGACAGCGGGGTTTGAAGCACGTGGAGGGCGCGGAGCATGGTCCTGCGCAGTTCGTGCAGATCACTCAAGGGACGATGAAACCGGTGGAATTTGATTCTGCTATGGCGGATTTGGTATCTTATCTGGATTGGATGTCGGAACCGGCGCAGCGAACGCGCCGGCAGTTGGGTGTCTGGGTTCTGTTGTTCCTGGGACTCTTTACGGTACTTGCCTGGCGCCTGAATTCGGCCTATTGGAAGGACGTGAAGTAAAATAACGTCTGTACGACGGGGCCAGGGTTTGGGAAGCGTCGGTTTCCCGCCCCGGCCCCGTTGGTTTTTAAGGAAGACGCGCTATGATGGTTTTGTACTCGGGCACGACGTGCCCCTTCTCCCAGCGTTGCCGGCTGGTTCTGTTCGAAAAGGGCATGGATTTCGAAATCCGTGACGTCGATCTGTTCAACAAGCCGGAAGACATTGCGGTGATGAACCCGTACGGTCAGGTGCCGATCCTTGTGGAGCGCGACCTGATTCTGTACGAATCGAACATCATCAATGAGTACATTGACGAACGTTTCCCGCATCCGCAGCTGATGCCGGCCGATCCGGTGCAGCGTGCGCGTGCGCGCCTGTTCCTGTTCAACTTCGAGAAAGAGCTGTTCGTGCATGTGAGCGCGCTCGAGAACGAGAAGGGCAAGGCGGCGGAGAAGAATCACGAGAAGGCACGTCAATCGATTCGCGATCGTCTGACGCAGTTGGCGCCGATTTTCGTGAAGAACAAGTACATGCTGGGTGAAGAGTTCTCGATGCTCGACGTGGCGATCGCACCGCTGCTGTGGCGTCTGGATCACTACGGCATCGAGTTGTCGAAGAATGCTGCGCCGTTGATGAAGTATGCCGAGCGGATTTTCAGCCGTCCGGCGTACATTGAAGCACTGACGCCGTCCGAAAAGGTCATGCGTCGTTAATGCGTTGATTTGCCCGCTGGCGATGCCGGTCTGTCGAGTGAGATGGACGGGTTTCGCGGCGGGATACGTTGGTTATATGCCTGAAACGTCTACCAAGCCTTACTTACTGCGCGCGCTGTACGAGTGGTGTACCGACAATGGTTACACGCCGTATCTGGCCGTGCATGTCGATGCCAAAACGCGGGTGCCGCGCGAGTTTGTGAAAGATGGCGAGATCGTGCTGAACATCAGCTTCGACGCCACGAGCGGTTTGCAGATGGGCAACGACTGGATCGAATTCAGCGCTCGCTTCGGCGGTATCTCACAGAAGGTGGAAGTGCAGGTGCCGAACGTGCTGGCGATTTATGCTCGTGAGAACGGTCAGGGGATGGCCTTCCCGGTCGACAAGCAGGCAAGTGCGGACGAAAGTCCGGAGCTGGAAGCGGTACCGCCGGTGCAGGAGTTGGCCGAGGACGATCCGGATCCAACGCGCCCGGGCGGTAATAGCCCGGCTGGCGGCAACGCCGGACGCGCACATCTGAAGGTGGTGAAGTAATTCGCGGTGCGGGTCTGCTGGCGTGATGCTTTTTCAGCATCGCACGGCATGACAGCAAAAGCGAACGATTTTGCACTGACAGGTAGTCGCAGTGACCGGTGAATCGGTTACAATACACGACTTCGCCGGCTTAGCTCATCTGGTAGAGCAGTTGATTTGTAATCATCAGGTGGCGGGTTCGAGTCCTGCAGCCGGCACCAAATACAGCAAGGGGTTACGAGATTTCTCGTAACCCCTTTGCGTTTCTAAAATCACCAACGCGTTTCCAATCTGGTCCCCAGCGATGGCCTTTCAAGCCGTTGCCGCGCGAGTCGTGAATCACCATGCCCCTGCGAGGCCGTCGAGCTGACGACAGGGCACCGGTCGTGAGCACTTCGTCACCATCACTTCGCGGAGCGTCACGCGTTCAACGTCCTTATCGGCCTGTTCCTGGCGCCCAACGGCGTCGTGGTTCCGATAGTTCGATCGTTGTGCAATCCAGCTCGCGCAGTGAAATTCCACGCCCTTGTGATTTCGCGAGCCCGGAACGCGCGCGGAAGCCTAATCCCATATTCGCCGCGGAGTAGTTTTGATACTGTTGTGGCCGTAAATTGCGTAGATATTTCCGGGACACACGTGATCCGGAATGCCATGCAACTGCGGGGAACTAACGGGAAAAGACCAGCATTCTGCATGCAAAAAATCGCCGCGGATGTCATTAAATCTCATTCTGGATTGATGCGCGATGCAGATCGGCGCCGCATATATGCGAAGCCAAAAGTTTTCAGAAGTCCTGAATTAAAGCGTTTGCTATGAAAATAAAATTGACTGCGGAGTTATTTGGGACCTTCTGGCTCGTGTTCGGCGGCTGCGGAAGTGCGGTGCTTGCGGCAGGTTTTCCGAATCTTAGTATCGGCTTTGCCGGTGTTGCACTAGCTTTTGGTCTAACCGTGCTGACGATGGCATATGCCGTTGGCGGTATCTCCGGTGGACATTTCAACCCCGCGGTTACGCTGGGCATAGCGGCCGCAGGACGAATGTCCTGGCGCGATGTTCTCCCGTATTGGGCCGCACAGGTGATCGGTGGCGTGGCCGCCGCCGCACTGCTTTACGTCATCGCCAGCGACGCCCCCGGTTTTGAACCCGGCGGATTTGCGTCTAACGGCTATGGTGATTTGTCGCCGGGGAACTACGGGTTGTTATCGGCGGCGCTGATCGAAATCACGCTAACCGCCGGCTTCCTCATTGTGATTCTTGGGTCGACGCATAAGCTCGCGCCTGTCGGGTTTGGTCCGCTGGCCATCGGCCTGGCGCTGACGTTGATTCACCTGATCTCGATCCCTGTGACCAACACATCGGTCAATCCGGCACGCTCGACAGCAGTCGCTCTTTTTGCCCGGACCGACGCCCTCGGTCAGCTTTGGCTCTTTTGGGCGGCGCCGCTTGTCGGCGGCGCGTTAGGCGCAATAATCTGGCGTTTCCTGATTAAGAGGCAGGATTCCTGAGCGAGCGGCTCGCCCGATTTTGGGTTGGGATGCGCTCGCCGTGCGCGATCAGAACTGCGCGGTAAGCGAGAATCCGACAGTAGCGTGTGCGGTTTGAAACGAAGTTGGCTTATAGATTGGGGTGCCGGCAAAGACTTCACCAGTGACAAAACCGAATGGGAGCTTGGTATTGCCGCGTACGCCGATGACTGCGCCCGCAAGCTGTGTCCCGGCCAGGTACTGCGTGTTGGGGCCGCTGACACGCCCGTAATCCACACCGGCGAAGAGCGATACGCCAGACGCGCTGAGTGCCCACTGCAATTCGTTGCGCCAGTAAAAGCCCTTTTCCGCAGCAAGGGATGATTCACCGTCAAATCCACGAACGGTATAGCGGCTGCCGATACTCATGTCGTCGATGTAGTGCAGCACGTCGCCGGTGAATTGCCCGTGAAATGTCGTGACGTAGCGAAGTGGCAATTGACCGAGCGGCAGTGACAGGTTCGCGTCAAGTACCGCCATCTTGAAGCGATACGTTGGCGTGCCAGGCAAGGCGTTATCCGGCGCAGCCCCGAGCCCCGACACGCTTTGACGATAAGCAAGGGTGCCGTCGAATTGCCCGGCACCGATGTAGCGACGATTCGAGATACCGAACTCGATGAAAGTATTGTTCCGATACTGCTGATCGATTTCAGCATCCTCGAGGAAACTGCGTCCAAAGCGCTTGCTTAATCGAACGTGCGCACTCAGCACATTGCTCTGGCTGCGCTGAAGTACCCGCGACAGTTTGAAATCGAGATTCTGCGACTGTCCACGAGTCACGAAAGTGTCGTTCACACCTGCGATTTGTTGGTTATACCGATTGGCGTAAGCGGCCACCGTCGCAGTCCAAAATCCCCACGGAATCGAGTAAAAAGCATTCCATCCGTTCGATCCGAAGCGCTTGTCAGCGAACGACAGATCATGTGTCGCGCCGACATTCAGGATGTCGTTCAGACCCAGGGGATTGTCGATGCCGAGGGCGAGGCTACCCTGCAATTTCCCCGTATCGCGAGACCCTGAGTTGTCGACCGAGGCGACGACGCTCCATCGCTTTGTTCGCTTGACGTCGATGACGACATCGCTTTCTCCGGGCGCTTCCGTCGGCACGATCTGCATCGTCACGTCCTGACTCGCGATGCGCTTCATCTGCTCGAGCCCCTGCTCCAGATCGCGCAGTTCGAGGAGATCGCCTGGGCGTGTGGGGAACGCCGTTTGCCAAGTGCCGTATTGCGATGCATCAGAGAAGCGGATGTCCCCGATGAGGCCGGGAACGAGCGTGAGCTTCAGTTCTCCTGTCGTGAGGTCCTGCTCGGGCACGAGAACGCGTGTTGTCACATAGCCCTTGGCCAGAATCGCCCTGGTAAGCCCGGCTGTTATCGCTGCAATGCCCTCGCGGCCGACGCATTCGCCCCGATAGTGCGCAAGCCAGTCCGTAGCGAACGCAAATGGATCGAGAGGAAGCGATGACGCACCGGCGGCTTGCGCACGTTTGCGGAGTGTCTCTGGAACGTGCAACGAAAATCTTTCGACCGAAAAACATGGGGCTTCTACGGGAAGCGCCGGGAATCCATCTGCAGCGGAAATCGCCGAGCGCACCGTTGGCGCACTGATCGCGGCGGCGCGTTCCTGCGCCTGGCGCTGTTGTTCAAGCAACTGCTGCTGGCGGGCGTTTGTCGCGGCGGCATCTACGGCCGGCGGCGCGGCTTGCGCAAGGGCAACGCCGGGAAGCGAAGCGAACGACACCGCCAGCGCGCAAAGCAGGCGACGGACATTCGTTACGGAGCGGTGCGAAGCGAGATTCATTGCGAAGCGGCGGTGGTGATTCGCGGTGCCAGGGCGAGCGTTATCGCGCCATCCAAAGATGGGGGTGGAATGCGAAGCAAAGTGTGAGCGGCGTGTCCTGATGTGGACCGCCGAAATCAGGCGTCGGACTCTAACATGATCCCCGTGCTATTTGCTTTGGATTATTTATTTATCGGAATGTTACAGGTGAAAGTCTATTTCATAAAGGCAGTTTAGTCGTACAAACAAATACTAAATTATTGAGTACTATTCGACATGCGAAGTTTGTATCGATAGAAGTAGAAATCGGGCGAAGACCCTACTAAAAATAGTCGTACAAAAGATCAGATGAAATCACAAGTCAATCGCCGTGCCCACGGCGTGATTCGGGGAAATCGGGCAGAGGGCGGCCTTCAGCGCGCCATGGTGCGCGCGCTTGTTCTGGCGCAGGTCGTTGCGCCGGTGTCAGTTCGCGCGCAGGTCGTCGCGGCTCCGGGAGCCAATGCGCCCAGTGTTGCGCAGACGGCAAACGGACTGCAGCAAGTCAACATCACTGCGCCGACGGCGGCCGGGGTGTCGAAAAACGTCTACTCGCAATTCGACGTGCCGCGCCAAGGCGTAATTCTCAATAACTCGCCATCGATCGTGAACACGCAACAGGCCGGGTATGTCAATGGCAACCCGAATCTGGCGCGAGATCAGGCTGCCCGCGTCATCCTGAACCAGGTCAACAGCAATTCGCCGAGTCAGTTACGTGGTTACCTTGAGGTGGCCGGGAAGGCTGCGCAGGTCGTCGTGGCGAACAGCGCCGGGATCATGGTCGACGGTGGCGGGTTCATCAACACCACGCGTGCGGTACTGACCACCGGTATCCCGATCATGGGCGGGGACGGTAGCCTGGCCGGCTATCAGGTCAATGGCGGGCGTCTGGTGATTCAGGGAGACGGCCTGAACGCGGCGAATGTCGATCAGGTAGACCTCATCGCACGCGCCGTTCAGGTCAACGCTGCGTTGCATGCAAAGCAACTCAATGTGGTAACGGGCACGAATCGTGTCGATCACGAAACGCTTGCGGTGCAGAAGACGGCGGGCGACGGTGTCGCACCCGACGTGGCTGTGGACGTCGGTCAGTTAGGCGGGATGTACGCGCAGCGCATCTTTCTCGTGGGCACGGAAAATGGTGTCGGCGTTTCCAACAAGGGCGTGATTGCGGCGCAGGCTGGCGATCTTACGTTGACGACCGAGGGCAAGCTCGTCACGACAGGAAGGGCAGAGGCGACAGGCAATGTGAGCTTGAACGCCCGGACAGGTATCGACAATCAGGGCAGTGTCTACGCGGGCGGATTGGCAGACGTCCGCACGGGCGGCATCCTTGATAACAGCGGTGTACTGAGCGCATCGGGGAATCTGATCGCGCAGGCTGCCGGTCTGACGTCGCGCGGCACGCTCGGAGCCGGTATCGACACCGCTGGTCAGCCGACACTCACGGGCAATCTGAGTGTGACGGCCTCCGGAAAGGTGGTCGCGACCGGGCGCAACGTCGCTCGCGGCGACATGACATTCGTCGCCGATGCGCTGGACCTTTCCGGTAGTCGTACGGATGCGAGTCAAAGCTTGTCGCTGACGTCACGGGCAGGCGATATCGACCTTCAGCGCGCCATTGTCACGGCTTCCAACGCGCTGAGCGTGAAGGCCGCGCAAGGCGTCCTCAATGCAAACGGGGCATTGGCGGCCGACACGATCACGTTGACAGCGCTGGGCAGTATCGACAACACCGATGCACAAATGGCCGCGAGAACGCGGCTTGACGTCACCGGGGCAAGTCTCGATAACCAGCGCGGCTTGATGCAGTCAGGTGGGCTTCTCAAGGTCAGGGGTGCGTCGCTGAACAACACCGCCGGGCGCGTAGTATCGCTCGGTGGCGACGGCAATTCGATCGACATCGACGGCGAATTGCGCAACGCGGCGGGCACGAACGGACTCGGCGCAGCCGGCGGGGTCATCGGCACCAACGGCGACCTGCGCCTGCATGCCGGCTCCCTGATCAATGCCGCGCAACTCGTTGCTGCGACGACGATGACCCTTACGTCCGGGCAACTGGACAACACCAACGGGACACTCTCCGGCGCACAAATCGATGTGAGCGCCGATGGTGCTCTGACCAATCGTCAGGGCGTAATTTCCGCGACGACATCGACCCTTCGCGCTGGAAAACTCGTCAACGATCATGGGCTGATCGACGCGGACACCTTGTCGTTGTCGGTGTCGGGCGATGCGTCCAACCGTTCGGGAGAGATCAAGCAGTACGGCGATTCGGGTCAGACCATCAAAGTCGAAGGCGCGCTGGACAACAGTGCTGGCACGGTAGCGACCAAGGCCGCCGAGCTGGCGCTGAACGTCGGACAACTGGTCAACGACCAGGGGAAGATTAGTCATCTCGGCAACGGCACCTTGTCGGTCGTGTCGACGGGTGACGTCACAAACCTGGCCGGTCTGCTGGGAAGTCTGGGCGCGCTCCGGATCTCGGCGGCGCGCATCGACAACACGGGCGGCGAACTGAGTGCGGGCGATTCCGCGTGGCTTACCGCCACGGCGAACATCGTCAATCGCAATGGCGGTGTGGTGTACGGCGCGAAAGGTCTGACGGTTTCGGCGGCCACCGACATCGATAATGCGGCAGGATCGATTCAGGCCGGTGGCGCCGTCAAGCTGGATACCAATGGCACGCTCATCAATGCCGGCGGTCGTGTCAGTGCTAACGGCGCGCACGATGCACTAACGGTGACCGTCGGTAGTTTCGTGAATGCCGCCGGGCAGTTGACGAATGCCGGAGACGGCGATACCGCTGTGACGGCAGCTCGGGACGTGGGCAACGCCGGCGGAACGATCGGTGGCAACGGCAGGCTGAGCGTCGATGCGGCGACTCTGAGCAACCTCTCGGGAGGCAAGATCATTGGCGGCGGAGACGTTCTGCTGGGTGTCGTCGGCTTGCTCGACAACTCGGCGGGGCAGTTGTTCGGCGGCATGTCACTGACGGTGACGCAAGCCACCGCACGCTTGAACAATGCGGGCGGCACCATCGAGAGTCGTGGCGACGTCTCGTTGCAGGTCGCTTCGCTCGATAACGGTAGCGGCGTCATTCGCTCGAACCGCGACGTGGGCGTAGGCGGCGCCATGAACGGTGCGGGACAAATGACGGCGGGTCGCAATCTGACGCTTGCCGCCATCGGCGACTACGTGAACGCATCCGCCAACCGTCTGCGTGCGGACGGCATCTTCAAGCTCACGTCGACGGGACGCTTCACCAACGATGGCACGCTCACGGCACCCGGCACGCTCGACGTACAAGCCGCCCAGATCGTCAATAACGCGAATGGCTCGATCAATGCGACGACGACACAACTGAGTGCTGCGGGCCTGTTCTCCAATTCCGGCAACATCAGTGGCGATACGGTGCGGCTCAAGGCGAACTACTTCTTCAATGGCTACGGTGTACTGGGTAACGACGTGCAGATCGATGCCGTCGATATCGAGAACAACAGCGCGTCCGCGATTATGGGGGGCGCGAGGCGGCTCGCGCTATATGCGTCGAACTCCGTCTCCAACTACGACGGGGCATTGCTCTACAGCACGGGCGACATCGAGATTGCGCGTGACGGCACACGCGACGGACAGGGGCTGCTCGCCAATCAGATGGCGTTGCTAACCAACCGTTCGGCAAACATCGTTGCCGACGGCAATCTGGACATTGCGGCTCGCGTGGTCAACAACTCGCGCACGAGCATCGTGACGCAGCCGGGAACGCCGCAATCCACGACGCAGGGCTTCAGTCTCTACACGGCGGGGTTGACCGGTGGCGAAGACACGCTCATGCACATGAGCCTGACGTTCCCCGAATGGTTCTGGAGCGGAAGCCGGGCGCCGATATCGTCGTCTCTGCTGCAGGCGCTTGCCAGACCGCTGACAGTCGACATTCCGAAGTCTCAGGTGACGAATGTGGATCTCGCGGCGAAGACCTTCAGTCTGACGAAGCCGCTCGAAGAGTCATATCAGGACATGACGACGCAAGGCAAGGGCTCGTGCGACGATCATGGTCAGTGTGGATCGTCCACCAAGACGCGCGAAGTTGGCAAGAACCCGACCCAGTACTTCAACAGCATCGTCGATAACGGGGACAGCTACCGTGTCGTGTTCTGGCCGGATTGGGACCCGAACACGATGATCCGGCCGGATCAGGCAATCTCCCGCGGCGATCTGGGGATCGACCAGCGAGACTACAACGAAATCACGCGCATCGTCACGACGACACGAACGCGTGACGAACTCATCAGTGCATCTCCCGAAGCGAAGCTACAGGCACAGGGATCGATTCGCATCAATGCCGATAGCGGTGAGATCAACAACCAGTCGTCGACGATGACGGCAGGGCGTGATCTGATTCGACGAGCGACCGGCGGGTCCGTCAACGACGTTGGCATCACTTTGCAGGAGACAGTGACACAGACGCAGACGTCGACCTTCTACTGGCATCAGAAATCGGGCGGCGACAGTGACCAGCAGACGGTGGCCTACCCCGTCACGCCGTTGCCGCCGACCACACTTGCATCGCTTCCGGCGATTGCCGTGGGCAATCAGTCCGTGCAATCCACTGGTCGGAACATCACGGTGTCGAGCGTGGACCCTTCCGGTAACACCGTGGGTAGCGCAGGCGTGACTGGGGGGAATGCGACGGGAACCCAGTTGGGCAACTTGTCGGGCGCGGTGGCCAACCGTCAGACGCTAGGCTCGTCTGCGCAGGCGATTCCCGGCTTGACCTTGCCAAAAAACGCGCTGTTCCAATTGCGTTCGGCACCGGGGCAGACCTATCTCGTCGCCACAGATTCGCGTTTCACCGATTACGGCAAATTCATCTCCAGCGACTACATGCTCACTGGGCTGAATCTCGATCCGCAGACAACGCAGAAGCGCATCGGCGACGGCTTCTATGAAACGCAATTGGTGCGGGATCAGATCACGGCGCTGACGGGCAAGACATTGCTCGCGGGTTACACCAATTATCTCGATGAGTACACGGCGTTACTCAACAACGGTGTGACGTACGGAAAGCAGTTCGGGTTGAACGTTGGCGTGGCTTTGTCGGAAGCGCAGATGAAGCAACTGACCAGCGACATGGTGTGGCTGGTCTCGCAAGACGTGACGCTGCCAGATGGGTCCGTTCAGTCGGTGCTGGTCCCGCAGGTGTATCTGGCGCAGGCCAACACCGTCGATCTGACGAACACCGGGGCATTGGTCGCGGGCGGGAGTGTGAAGCTTGCCGCGACGGGCGACGTGAAGAACAGTGGCCAGATCGTCAGCGACACCGCGACGACGATTCTGGGCGACGCCATCGTCAACCTCGGCGTCATCGGTAGCGGTGGCACGACCGCGCTCTCGTCGTTCGGCGATATCCGGAACACCGGCGGGCGCATTGGCGGCAAGGACGTCGTGGTGCAGGCGGGCCGCGACCTCATCAACGAATCCACCACGCTCACCCAGACCGCAGGGACGGACAACGGTGGCACCTTTACGTCGTCCGCATCGGCCACCGGTATCGGTGCAGTCGGCATCATCTCGGGATCGAACAGCGCCACCGCCGTGGCGGCGCGCGACGTCACCCTCAATGCGGGCGCGATCGCCAGCGATGGCGCTGTGGTGGTTGCGGCGGGACGCGACATCAATGCCAACACATTGACGGCCGGTCAGTCGCAGATCGTCGGTACGACCGATGGGCAGAACGGTGGTCGTGATGTCATTGTGCAGAACGTCGGCAGTGCGATCTCCGCTGGCGGAAATTTGACGACGGTCTCAGGGCGCGACACCACGTTGAGCGGAACGACAGTGGCCGCAGGTGGCAATGCGACGGTACTCGCGGGCAATGACGTCACGGTCACGGCGGTCAAGGATTCGCACACGCACGACGAGCGTTCCTTCGGCGGCACGTTGCAGTACACGAAGTCGTCGCTGGACGAGGCGGTCAATGGTGCGTCTGTGAGCGGGGGCAACCACGTGCTGATCGGCGCGGGGCAGGCGAGCGCCGTCGGTGGCGTGCTCGGCGCGTATCAGATCAGTCCGGTCGCGGCCTCGTCAGGCACCGGAAATCTGTCGGTGCTGGGTTCATCCGTGTCGTCGCAGGGCAATGGGACCATCGCATTGGCGGCGACGGGCGACGTCAATATCGGCACGGTGACGGAGACCCACGATAGTCGGAATTGGCAGCACGATAGCAGTTCCGGATTCCTCTCCAAAACGGAGGAGACGTCGTCATCCAGCTCACATCAGACGATTGCGGTCGGATCGACCGTGTCCGGCAATGCAGTGGGCGTGTCGGCGGGCCGGGACCTCGTCGTGAGTGGTTCAACGGTCGTTGGCACGCAGGATGTCGCTTTGCAGGCCGGACGCGATGTGCGCATCGAGTCGGCGCAGAACGAGAGCCAGAGCAGCTCGTTCTATGAGAAGAAGAGTTCTGGCTTGGGTTCGTCGGGCGGTGTGGGTATTTCGTACGGCAAGAACGAGCAACGTGACCAGACTAACGACAGCAGCGTGACGCAGACGGGCAGCATGGTTGGCAGCCTGAACGGCAGTGTCAGTATCGTGGCGGGCAACGACTTGCTGGTCAGAGGCAGCGACATCATGGCAGCCGGCGATATCACCGGCATCGGTCAGAACGTCACGATCGAATCGGCGCTCAATCAGCAACATCATGACGAGACGCATGAGTTCAAGAGTTCGGGTTTTACGTTGGCAGTGAAGTCGCCGGTCATCGACGCGGTGCAAAACGTGACGAATCAGGTCAAGGCAGCGGTGGACTCGGGCGGGGATGCCCGCGTCTCCGCGCTACGCGGGTATGCGGCGGCCAGCGGCGCGGTGGGTGCATTCGGCGAGGCCAAAGGTGCGCTGAGTATGCTCGAGGCAGGCAAAACACCGGAGGCCAAAGTCGAGCTGAGTTTCGGTTCGTCGAGCAGCAAGTCGACGTCGTCCGTCGATACGACGCAGAACGTGTCGAGCAACATCAGATCGGGCGGCACGACAGCGTTTGTCGCCACTGGCGACGCCGCGTCGGGCAAAGGTAACGTCAACATCATCGGCTCGAACATCGATGCGAAGGACGTCCTCCTGCAAGCCAACAACCAGGTCAATGTCCTGAGCAGCAAGGACACGGAGTCGACGCGCAGCGACAACGAGTCGAAGGGCGGTAGTTTTGGCGTGTCGTTCGGCACCAGTGGCTGGGGGGTATCGGCGTCGTTCTCGAAGTCCAACGGCGACGCCAACTCGGATTCGACGTTCCAGAACAACTCTCACATCAATGCGAGCAATACGGCGGTGATTGTGAGCGGCGGCGATACGAATATCGTCGGCGGCAACGTGAATGCCGACAAGGTGATTGCGCGTGTGGGCGGCGATCTGAACATCGCCAGCGTGCAGGACACGAGCGAGAGTTCCGCGCATCAGCAGAGCGTGGGCGGCGGGTTCAGCGCGAGCATGGGCGGCGCGTCGGGCAGCTTCAGCTATTCGCGCGGTAACGCGAGCGGCAACTATGCGGGTGTGGTTGAGCAAGCAGGGATTCAGGCGGGCTCTGGCGGGTTTGACATCAATGTTGCGGGCAATACGGATCTGAAGGGCTCGTATATCGCCAGCACGGCAGACCCGTCGAAGAACCAACTCACGACGGGCACACTGACGTTCTCCGACATCCAGAACCATTCGGACTACAGTGCTAACAGCTTCGGCTTTGGCGGTGGAGGCACGTTCGGCAATGGCGGTGCAAACGAGCGGACGACGGGACCGAGTTCGGGCAAGAACACGGGCGGCCTTGCACCGATGCTGCCGCAGTCCGAGAGCGGCAGCGAGCGTGGCGTGACGCGCAGCGGTGTGAGTGACGGCACCATCACGCTGACGAACGGCGCGAACCAGACGCAGGATCTGGCGAGCCTGAATCGCGATACATCAAACCTGAATGAAACGGTGAACCGCACACCGGATTTGCAGAACCTGCTTAACGATCAATCGCGCTTGATGGCGGCGGCGACGGCGGCTGGGGAAGCGGTTGCGCGGGATATTGGGACGTATGCAGATAAGAAGCGAGACGCGGCACAAAAGCTGGCCGATGCTACGACCGATCCGGAGTTGAAGGCGCAGTATCAGAAGGAAGCGGACGACTGGAAGGAGGGCGGCGACTACCGTGCGGCGATGCATGCGGCGGGTGGAGCGATCATTGCAGGCTTAGGTGGCGGGAATGCGCTCGGTGGTGCGTTAGGCGCGGGGTTGACGTCGAAGCTCGGCGGGACACTGAACGAACTGAGCGAGAACATTCAGAAGGCCCGTCCGACAGGCAACGCCGACATCGATCAAGCGTTGGCGCAGATCGTGGCGACCGGTGTTGGTACTGCGGTGGGGGCTGCGGTTGGTGGGAGTTCTGGTGCGTTCACCGGGTATAACGTCGATCGGTTTAATCGGCAGTTGCATCCGGACGAATACGCGATGGCGAAGAAGAATGCGAAAGTCGTTGCTAAGCAGCTCGGTATCAGTGAGCAGGATGCGGAAGGTCGAATCGTTGCGGAACTGCTACGCAATTCGGACAAGCAGGCATCCGACGCAGCGGGCGGTGTGCATGACTACGAAGTTCGCGCGATCATCGGCTGTCAGAACCTGAACTGCGATGGCTACAAGTCCGACCCGCAATATGCAAACAACAGCTACAACAGCCAGTACATCGCGAGTAATCAGAAAGCATATGACGCTGGACAGGGAAAACTTACCCAGGGCCTCACCTACAACGACCTCGTGAAATACAATGTCAAGAACAACCCGATCAGCACGGCAATCGCAGGCGCGGGCATGATCGCGTTGGGTGGTGTAGTCGCTGGCGGCGTTCCTTCGGCAATAGCGATGATTACGGGCGGAGGAATAGGCGCTGGCGTGAATACGGGGGCCCAGTACGTGTTCAACAATGGGCAAATCAGTCTCGTTGACACGGCTATGGCGGGCGTGACCGGAGCTCTGACCTTCGGAACTGGATTGCTACCTGGTTTCTTGATAAACACAGGCGGAGCGCTCGCTGGCTCCGCGATTAAAGGTGACAATCCGAATATGAGTATGGCAGGCGCTGCAGCTGGAACGGTCGCAGGCTACGGCATTGGCGGAAAGGTGGAGAGCGCTATGGGCAATCGTGTGAACCCTTGGTACAGAGCAGAATGGGTTGATATCGGCCTCGGCATTTCGAAGTACGTTCCGCCAAGTGCAATCCCTTCGGTTGCCGGAACAACGGCGGGTGCAGTCGCATCGGAATCGACTAACGCCGGAGTAAATGCTGGTCCCAACTTAATGCCGAAGAACAAATGAGCACACGTCTTTCGCGAAGCCTCAGAGCCTTTATCAGCTATCTGCTTGTGTTTCTAATTACCTATTCGTTCTGCGGATTGGTTATCGAGCTCATTTGGCTTCCAATTGTTGCATGGATGCACAATTACGACGGTTACCTTTGGCCGTCAAAGTCGCGCATCTACGCCTGGTGCAAGCTGGTTCCTTTCGCGACCATCGTCTCCGGTGTCGGAGTTTGGATCTACGATCGCAAGCGCATCGGCTGGTAATTGAACCGCACGACATTCCTCGGCTATGAAAATTCAAAAGAGGTCTACGGCTCTAGCAGTGCGAATTTACCTGCCCATGACAAACGGGGCCAAGTTTAGTTTGCGATAGATCTGACCTCGTCAGGTGGGGGGCGGCATCAGCCGGCGCATCGAATGATGTTTCACGCCGATAGCCGTGTGCGCGCCGCCAGTTCGGCTAACCTGCATGAGCGCACACGCTCGCCGTTGGCTCAAACCACGCTCCATCGCAAAGCGGGCTTGCTCACAGCGAACCTGCGCGCTCACCACTTTTTTGCACCGATCTCCTTCAAGACCTGAATATCCAGCGCTTGGTCGGCGAC
>NZ_PTPY01000016.1:0-115213 GCF_022696215.1 Pandoraea sp. LA3
CGTGCCTACGGTTACCAGTGCGTCGCAGATCGGTCCAATTGCAGCCATGTCACACCTCCAGTCGATTCGGTTCGGTTTGCGCTTCGTCGCGCGTTAATCAGAACAGCGCCAGCACGTCGTTGAAGAACTTCGCTACCGGTGCAGCGCGGCTTGCCCACGTGCCTACGGTCACCAGTGCGTCGCAGATCGGTCCAATTGCAGCCATGTCACACCTCCAGTCGATTCGGTTCGGTTTGTAATTCGTATCGGGTTATTTCAGAACAGCGCCATCACGTCGTTGATGAACTTTGCTACCGGGGCTGCCCGGCTAGCCCACGTTCCGACAACCACCAGTCCGTCGCAGATCGGTCCAATCAGAGCCATTTCACACCTCCAGTTTCGCTTCGTCGTTGTTAGGTCTTTGTTTCGTCGTTTCGCGTTTGCCGCGAGTTGTGTCAAAGATAAACCTCGGGTCCGGACCTGAAAACTGAGATAAATCACAGTCGATCCGCCGAACGATGAAAGTCAGCCACGACGTCCTCCAAAAGATGTCCAAATGGGCCCGCTTCACGCCCGTCAAGCCCCGGCATACCGGGCAGTCGGCCGTCGGAAGGCGCGCGCAGTGTAAACTGCTGGGTTTTCGACCCCCCAGTGGAATGGTGCAAGTGTCCCGGCGTCCCGTTATCAGCGCCCCAACACTCATACGCTCGCTGGCCCGCCTGAGCTCGTTCGCGCCCCCTGAGGCCGCGCCGTCGCTCTCGGACCGCATGAGCCAGTGGCTGGGCTGGACCGACGCCATCGCGCTCTCGTCGGCCCTGAAAGCCAACCCGCCGGCGGCAACGCCCGGCGCGCGTTCGGCTGCGCAGGACCCGGCGAGCGCGCTCGCCACACTCGCCCGTGTGCGCGCCGAGCTGGCCGCTGCCATCGCCCGCGATTGCGGGCTGGCCGCCGCCCCCGGCGGGCAGATCCGTGCCCTGAGCGCCGCCGAGCGTCAGCGCGCCGCGTCCTTCGCCGAATTTCCGGCGTATCGACAGCGCTACGCGACCTCGCAGCAGACGATGGATACGGCGATCAGCGCCCTGCGCACCCGCCTGCGGGCCCAATTGGCCACGCAGTCGCCGGACGCCGCCCGACTCGCCAGCGTCGACGCCGTCATGGAGCGCGTGATGGGCGCACGTGAGCGCACACTGCTTGCCAGCGTGCCGAATTTGCTCGAAGGGCATTTCGTGCGGCTACGCGACACGGAACAGGCGGCCATGGCCGCCCCGCGCGTGCCCGGCGCCCCGGCGCTGCCGCCGGCCGGCACGTGGCTCGACACCTTCCACCGGGATATGCAGAGCGTTTTGCTCGCGGAACTGGATATACGCCTGGAACCGATCGAAGGGCTGATCGCCGCCCTCGCCTCGGTAACTCCCGGCGAAAACGTTAGTGAACCCGGACAACATGACCCGTTACCTCGTTGATCTCGTTGCCTTTGTCGCAGGTCTGGCCGTCGTCGGCTGGATCGCCATCGGCTATGCCGGTACCAATACCCTCGCACTCGCCGTCGCGCTGCTGATCGCCGCCGTCTATCTGATCGGAGCGCTCGAACTCAAGCGCTTCCATCAGTCGACCAACGCCCTCGCCCGTGCCGTCGGCAGCCTGAACGCCGCCCCCGCCTCGCTGCCGTCGTGGCTCGACACGCTGCCGGCCGGACTGCGCACCGCCGTGCGTCTGCGCGTGGAAGGCGAACGCGTCGGCCTGCCCGGCCCGGCCCTCACGCCGTACCTCGTCGGCCTGCTCGTGCTGCTCGGCATGCTCGGCACCTTCCTCGGCATGGCCGCCACGCTGCGCGGCACCGGTATCGCGCTCGAAGGCGCGACCGATCTGCAAGCGATCCGCGCTTCGCTCGCCTCGCCGGTCAAAGGCCTGGGCTTCGCTTTCGGGACGTCCGTCGCCGGTGTCGCCACGTCCGCCATGCTCGGCCTGCTCGCCGCCCTCGCCCGCAAGGAACGCGCGCAGGTCGTCCAGTCGCTCGACGCCCGCATCGTCACGACATTGCGCGGTTTCTCGCAGCAACATCAACGCGAGACCACGCTGCAACTGCTTCAGCAGCAAGCGACGGTCATGCCCGCGCTCGTCGACCGTCTGCAAGACATGATGGCCGCGATGGAGCGCCAGAGTCAGGCGCTCGGCGAACGTCTGGTCGCGAATCAGGACGCGCTTCACGCCAAGACGGATGCCTCCTACGCGCAACTGACCAGCGCGATGCAGCAGTACCTGAAGGACAGCGTCGCCACCACGGCAAGTGCCGCCGGTGCCGCGATTCGTCCGGAAGTCGAGGCGACGATGGCCAGCCTCGCACGTGAAACCGCTACGTGGCACCAGACCGTCTCCGCCGCCGTGCAAGACCGCATGGACGGCCTGTCGGACCGCTTCGAAGCCACGACGGCGCGTGTGGCAAGCGTCTGGAAGGATTCGCTCGACGCTCAATTGCGCACCAATGAATCGCTCGCAACTGATCTGCGCAGCGCCCTCGGCGACTTCACGCAGACGTTCGAGACCCGTTCGTCGCGACTCGTCGACGATGTCGCTACGCGACTGGAAACGGCCACGGAACACGTCGGCAACGCCCATGCCGGTGTCGCCAAAACGTGGGAAGCGTCGCTCGTCACGCAACAGCGCAGCCACGATGCGCTGGCTGAAAAGCTGGACAGCGCCCTCACGCAATTCGCACAGACCTTCGAGACGCGCTCGGCCAAGCTGGTCGACGACGTCGCGGCCCGCCTGGAAACCACGACGGGTCAGGTCAACGCGGCACACGCAGGCGTCGCTCAGACCTGGGAGACGTCGCTCGCCGCACAGCAACGTGCCAACGATGCGCTGACCGACAACCTCGGCTCGGCTCTCACGCAATTCGCACAAACCTTCGAGACACGTTCGGCCAAGCTGGTGGACGATATCGCAGTGCGTCTGGAGACCACGACAGGGCAGGTCAGCACCGCACACGCAGGCATTGCGCAGACGTGGGAAACATCGCTCACCACACAACAGCAGACGAACGACGCGCTCGCCAAGGCCCTCAGCGCCACGCTCGCGCAATTCACCGAATCGTTCCAGACGCGTTCCGCCAGCCTGCTGGCCGACGTCACCACGCGACTCGACAACGCCACCGGCAGCATCGCCACCGCGCAGACCACCGTGGCCGAAGCCTGGCAACAGGCGCTCGGCCGGCAGCAACAGTCGCACGATACGTTCACGCAATCGCTCGGTGGCGCACTGGAGCGTTTCGCACAAACATTCGAAGCCCGCTCAAGCGCACTGCTGGCGGATGTGGCCACCAAGCTCGACGCAGCGAGCGGCAACCTGAGCGGCGCGCACGAGCGCGTGGCGCAGGCGTGGGACCAGTCGATCGCGTTGCAGCAACAGGCCAACGCCGCGCTGAACACCGAACTCTCCGCCGCGCTCACCCGCTTCACCGACACCTTCGAGCAGCGCGCCGTCCATCTGATCGACGGCGTGAGTCAGCGCACCGAAGGCGCGATGCACAGCGTGTCGGAGACGGCGGCTGTCGTATCCGGCGAATGGAAGCAGGCGATCACCGCGCAGCAGTCCGCCAACGACACCCTCGCCCGTGATCTCGCCGACGCCCTTGGCCGCTTCGCCGAGACGTTCGAATCGCGCGCGTCGCAGTTGCTGCAAAGCGTCTCGTCGCAAATGGATTCGACGTCCGCCAACGTCGCACAGACATGGCGCGACGCGGTCGCGGAACACGCCCGCACGAACGAGCGTCTGGCCGACGGCAACCAACAACTCGTGACGGCAACGACGCAGGCCTTCACCGAGCACAGCGCCTCACTGCTGCAAGCGCTCAGCGCCGCCAACACCGCGCATCACGACGCCACCGCCGAGCGCGAGACGCAGCGTCTGTCCGCCTGGACCGAAACGCTCGAAGGCACGCTCGCCACGTTGCGCTCGGAATGGCAGCAGGTCGGTGCGCAGACGGCAAGTCAGCAACAAGCGATCTGCGACACGCTCGCGCGCACGGCACTGGAAATGTCGGAGCAAACGCGCGCCAACGCGAGCGACACCATCGCGGAAATCTCGCGTCTGGTGCAGACCGCATCGGAAGCCCCGAAGGCGGCCGCCGAGATCATCGGTGAACTGCGTCAGAAGCTCTCGGACAGCATGGTGCGCGACAACGCCATGCTGGAAGAACGCTCGCGTCTGCTCGACACGCTGGGCACGCTGCTCGACACCGTCAAGCACGCGGGCAACGAACAACGCGCTGCCGTCGACGAACTCGTGACGACGTCCGCGCAACTGCTGGAACGCGCCGGTGCGAATCTGGGCGACGCCATCGCCGCGCAGACAGAGAAGCTGACGGAAGCATCGGCGCAGGTCACGGGCAGCGTGATCGAGATCGCCAGCCTCGGCGACGCCTTCGGGGCGGCCGTGCAGTCGTTCGGCGAATCGAACACGCAATTGCTCGACCATCTGCAACGCATCGAGGCCGCGCTCGACAAGTCGATGGCGCGCAGCGACGAACAACTCGGCTACTACGTCGCGCAGGCTCGCGAAGTCGTGGAGCTGAGCGTGATGTCACAGAAGCAAATCCTCGAGAACCTTCAGGACATGGCGCAAACGCGCGCACAAGCCGCGTCGCAGGCGAACGCACAACCGGGTAGCGTGGCAGCATGAGGGACGAATTCGACGCCGATATCGCGGACGGCGACGTCGGTGCCGCCGCGCCGACCTGGGCCGTCTTCGGCGATCTGATGTCGGTGATGCTCGGCGCGTTCGTGCTCATCATGCTGGGCGTGATCGGCGTGCAGATCGAGCTGTCCGCCAAGCTGGAGCGCGAAGTGAAGGAGCGTCAGGTAGAGACACAACGCCGCGAGACGCTGGAAAAGGCGCTTGCCGGGCCGCTCGCGGGCGGTCGCGTCACGCTCGTGAACGGTCGTATCGGCATCAGCGGGAACGTGCTGTTTGCGCTGAACTCGGACCAGTTGCAGCCGCAAGGCCGTGAAGTGCTGCGCAGTCTGGCCGCGCCGCTCACCGCCTATCTGCGCGCGAGCGACGAGATTCTCATGGTCAGCGGCTTTACCGACGACCAGCAGGTGCGTGAGACGAACCGTCGATTCGCGGACAACTGGGAGCTTTCGGCACAGCGCGCACTCACCGTCACGCGCGAATTGATCGCCGCGGGTGTGCCGCCGGCGTCCGTCTTCTCCGCCGCTTTCGGCTCGGAGCAGCCGGTGACGTCGAACGCCGACGAAACGGGGCGCGCGAAGAACCGTCGCGTGGAAATCGCGCCGATGCCGCGCAGCAGCGCCAGTAGCGCAGGCAAGCCGAAGGCCTGACATGCCCGATATCGCCAAGGCACAGCCTCCGATGCACGCAGCCGCAACGACTGCCGACGACACGGCGACACCCGATCGTCCGGACGATGTGCTGACGTCGGACACCGAGACGCCAGCGTGTGCGGACGCACCGATGTCGGACGATCAAGCTGTCCCCTTAGTCCCCTTGGTCCCCTTGGCCCCCCTCGCCCCCGACGCGATTGCCGCACAACTCGCCGCATGGCGCGACGGCGGTGTCGACAGACGCGATCCGGTGCGGTTTCATCGCATCGAAGCGCTCTCGCAGCGCTTGCAGGCCTATCGCGGAGATGTACGCCGCGTGCTGGAGGCCCGTCTGGGCATGCTGGCGGCGGAACTCGCGAAGTCGCTTGGCGACACGCAGGCGTCGTCTGCAACCAGCGAGGCACCTGACGCAGCCTCGCCGCTCGCCGTGCTGACCACGGAGATCACGCAACGCATTGGCGTGAGCGAGCGCCCTGCCCCGTCGACAGCCCCCCGTGCGGGGCGCCCCGCAGCGCCGGGCGTCGCGGCTGCGCACACGCCTGCACCCGCTCAAGCGCAAGCGAACGCAACGGCCTCTCCGAAGCGCCCCGTCACGCCGCCCGCGCCGGCGCCCGTGGCGATCACGCCCACGGTCATTGCGACCGACGACGCGTTCGAAGACCTCGACGTGCTCGAATACTTCCGCGAGACGTGGTCGAAGCTGAGTACCGACGGCAATCTGCGTCAATCGCTCGCACAGGTGCCCGAAAACGCCGGACCGCTCAATTCCAGCCATCTCGTACATCGTGCGCTATCGCTCATGCACGACGTTTCCCCCGACTATCTGCGTCACTTTCTGCGCCACGCCGACGCGCTCTCGTGGCTCGAAGACATGGAAACCACGGGCGTTTTCGGCAACAAGAGTGCTGCACGGGTGGCGGCGAGCGCCAAGCCGTCGCGCGCCAAGGCACGCTAAGCCACGACAGGCGCTGCGGCACGCCGAGGGCGGTGCTGGCCGTCAACTTGCCAGTCAAGGGGGTTCCGGTGGATAATCGAGCCCGTTCCCGATGCCGCAGAGTGACGAACCGCGCGGGAAAATCCTTTGAAAAATCATCGTGTTGGACGCTGCGCATCACGCGCGCCGCACGCAGCACTCCTCGACAAGCCGTCGTCCCAGACGGCTTTTTGTTTCCATGACGAACCACGGACAACCGCCGGCTGACGACGCGCTCCCGGCCCACGACGACGCCGATCTCGACGCCTCGTCGACCCACGCCTCTCCCGATTCGGAAGACGACGCGCACGACGAGCACGACTCGCACTACGTTGGCCCGGACGGCGTGGCCCATCCGCGCCGCATCCGCAGTTTCGTGCGCCGCGCCGGACGCAGCTCGGAAGCGCAGAAGCGCGCCTTCGACGAACTCGGCCCGAAGTTCGTGCTGCCCTACGCCCCCGAGACGCTCGACTGGCCGGCCGCATTCGAACGCGCCGATGCGCCGCGCATCCTCGAGATCGGCTTCGGCATGGGCGACGGCACCGCACACATCGCGAAGCTGCGCCCGAACGACGATTTCCTCGGTGTGGAAGTGCACGAACCGGGCGTGGGCGCACTGCTCAAGCTCATCGGTACGACCCCGCTGTCCAACGTGCGCATCATCCAGCACGATGCCGTGGAAGTCGTCCAGCACATGCTCCCGGAAGGCTCGCTCGATGGCGTGCACGTCTTCTTCCCCGATCCGTGGCACAAGAAACGCCACCACAAGCGCCGCCTGCTGCAACCGCCGTTCGTGGCGCTGCTCGCGTCGCGTCTGAAGCCGGGCGGTTATCTGCACTGCGCGACGGACTGGCAGGAGTATGCCGAGCAGATGCTCGAAGTGCTCGGCGGTGAAGCGTCGCTGGAGAACACCACCACCGACGCGAGCGGTTACGCGCCACGCCCGGACTATCGTCCCGTGACGAAGTTCGAGAACCGTGGGCTGCGTCTCGGTCACGGCGTGTGGGATCTGGTCTTCCGCAAGCGCGGCTGAACGCGACCGGACACCTCTCGCACACCACGAAAAAGGGCACCCCACCGGTGCCCTTTTTTCATGCATTCGACGCTCAGCGTCCGGAAACTCAGTCCGCCCAGACCACCAACCCGCTGTACGCCGACGCCAGCACCACCAGACCGAACACGATCCGGTACCAGGCGAACGCCGTGAAGTCGTGCGACGCGATGTAGCGCAGCAGCCAGCGCACGCAGATGAAGGCGCTGATGAACGCAAAGACGAAGCCGATGCCGAACAGGCCGAAGTCCGAGACTTCGAGCATCGAACGCGACTTGTAGAGTTCGTAGATCGTCGCGCCGAACAGGATCGGAATCGCGAGGAAGAACGAGAACTCGGTCGCCACGCGACGCTCCAGCCCGAACATCATGCCGCCGATGATCGTCGCCCCCGAACGCGACGTGCCGGGCACCAGCGCGAGGCACTGTGCGAAGCCGACCTTCAGGGCATCGATGGCGCTCAGGTCGTCGATCGAACGCACGCGCGGTGGCTTGCCGGCCTCGACGTTACGCCGGTTGTGACGCTCCACGAGCAGAATGATCACGCCGCCGACGATGAATGCCGTCGCCACCACCAGCGGATTGAACAGCACCGCCTTGATGTGCTTGCCGAACAGCAACCCCAGCACGATGGCCGGTATGCACGCGATGATGACGTTCACTGCGAAACGCCGCGCCTTCGCGTCGCTGCCCAGGCCGCACACCACCTGCGCGATCTTCGCGCGAAACTCCCAGCACACCGCGAGAATGGCGCCGAACTGGATCACGATGTCGAAGATCTTGCCTTTCTCGTCGTTGAAGTTCAGCAGGCTGCCGACAAGAATCAGATGCCCGGTCGAGGAGATCGGCAGAAATTCGGTCAGGCCTTCGACGACACCGAGAATGACGGCTTTGAGCGCCAGCAACAAGTCCATGCAATGCGTTCCTGAAGAGTGATGAGAGAGGGAAACCTGTGTGAGGGGACGGCGAAAGGACAGCGAAGTCTCAGCGCGTGTCGAACTTGACGTTCACGCCATGCGACAGCACGGTGATCGCCCCCGGCTGACGCATCGCGCCGCCGATGTTGAGCTGCTCGGGCTTGAACGTGTAGATCGGGGCGCCTTGCAACAACTGCGTCGCGATCAGCGCGCCCGCCGCGTTCAACTGACGTGCCCAGCGCTCCGGCAAACCGTCGATGGTGAAGGTCTCGACTTCCGGATCCTGCAACACGACGGATAGCGTGGCCGGGTCGTAGGCGAGCGCACTGTCGATGGCGAGCGTGCCCGTGAGTGGTGCGCCACCGAGCGGATGCGTGACGGTCGCATCGACAGCCACGGCCAGACGGTTGCGCTCGGGCAACAGCGTCAGGCGCGGATGCGACAGATTGACGTCGAGCACCGCCAGCACACGACGGTCGAACGGGAACTTGCGTTCGAGCGCGCGTTGCAACTGGCTCTCGGAGAAGGTGTAATCGTTACCGAACGGCAGGCCCGCACACGCGGCAAGACCCATGGCGAGCGCCGCAGCGCCGGTCATCGTCAACCAGCGGCGGCGGGCGTGGACGGTGTGGGACGCAGTCCCATCGCACTGCCGACGATCGTTCGAGTCTTGAGGAGTTTGAGAAGTGTTACCCGGCATGAGGCGTTCCGCTTCAGGGCGTCCAGCGCCCGACACGCGCGACTATAGCACTCGCCTGTGACACGGCTCCACGTCGACCTAAGCCAGCCTGATGTCGTCCTGATAACCACCAACGGTGCGCCAGAGATACGCTCAGGCGGCCATCGGCGCGGTCATCGCTTCCAGTGCCGATAACCAGGCAATGGCCTGCGCGCGATCCTCGCCGCACATCTCCCGCGACGGCTGCAACGAACCGCAAACGGCCGGACGCTGCGGGTTGCCGAAGATCCGGCAGCGGTCGTCGTCATCGAGCTGCACGCAACGCGTGTTCGCCGGCTTGCCGTTCGGCATGCCGGGAATGGGCGTCGAGATCGAAGGCGCGATGCAGCAGGCCGCGCAATGGGGTCGGCAGTTCATGAACAGTACAGGGGATGCTGGGCGGTGAGGCGAATGACGCCGTCCGCTCGGGACGACGTCTCAGGGCCGCGCATTTTACCGCGAGTGTTGCGTTGGACGTCGGAAGGCGGCAAATGCTGTCGCCACGGTCATGCAAGAACTTACCAGGGCAGATCGCCCTTGAGATCGAAGAAGCCTCCCGTGACCGCGCCACGCTCGCCGAGCGCGAGGATCACCACGCTGCGCACGCCGTCCGCGAGCCCCTGACGCGCGCGCTTGCCGCTCGCGTCCGTTGTCAGATCGGCAGGCGCGCCCGGATCGACCGAGTTCACCGTGATCGACGTCTCACGCAACGTCTGCGACAACTGCACCGTCAGCATGTTGAGTGCCGCCTTCGAGGCGTTGAACCCGATTTGCCGGAATGCCGCATGCTCCCACGCCGGATCGTTGTTTTGCGCGAGCGAGCCGAGACCGCTCGACACGTTGACGATACGCGCGCCTTCCGAGCGCGACAGCCACGGCAGCATGGCCTGCGTCACGCGCAGCGTGCCGAAGAAGTTGGTCTGGAAGACCCGCTCCACCGCTTCGATGGACGCCTTCTCCGGCGTGTCGTCGCGCGGATCGGTCACGCCGGCGTTGTTCACCAGCACGTCCAGACGCCCGTGATAGCGGCCGATTCGATATGCCGCCGCATGCAGCGTCTCCGGACGCAGCAGATCCAGCACCAGCGTCTCCGCCTGAAAACCCGCCTTGCGCAGCGGCGCGACGACTTCGTCGCCCTTCGCCTCTTCGCGTGCGCCCACCAGCACCGTCATGCCCGCCTCGGCCAGCTCGCGCGCGACTTCCTGCCCGATTCCCCGGGTCGCGCCGGTCACCAGCGCCACTTTTCCCACATGGCGTTCGGCGTCCTCGCGCACCACATTCTCGATAGCGTCCCGTTTCATCACTGCTCCCGTCGAATTCCCTTTGTTCTGCGCCCGATCGCACGCAAATTTGTTAGCATCGAGTTTATGAAGAATCCTTCAGATTTTCTATTCGCATATGAAACCGGCCGGCCGATCCCCCGCAACGCCCCGTAAATCACCGCAGCAGGCGCGTTCGCGCGTCACCATCGACGCCATTTTCGAAGCCGCGCTTCAGGTTTTGCTGCTCGATGGCGGGCGTCAACTGACCACGACACGCGTTGCCGAGCGTGCGGGCGTGTCCGTGGGCACCCTGTATCAGTACTTCCAGAACAAGCAGGTGCTGCTGTACGCCGTATTGGAGCGTCACATCGACCGGATCGTCGAGACGGTCGAGCAGACGTGTCAGGGTGCTCACGGCCAGGCGCTGGACGTGATGGCGCGCGAGCTGGCGACGGCGTACGTCGGCGCCAAGATGCGCGATATCGAGGAAGCGCAGGCGTTGTACCGGCTTTCCGAGGATCTGGACGGACGCGAGGTGTTTTCGCATGCGGCGGCGCGTATGCACGCGGCGGTCGTCGGCATGCTCCGGACAGCGCATAACGCGCGTTTCGACGATCCCGAGACGGTCGCCTTCGTCTTTCTGAACTCCATGACCGGCCCGATCAAGGCGATTCTGGAAAATCGTGCGCCGGCCGGCACCTGCCATGAGACGCTTTCCCGCCAGATCGCCGACCAGATGGCGACGATGTGCGGTGCTTATTTGCAGTGCGTCGCCCGCTGTGCCGCCGAGGATTCACGCGGTGTTGCGCCCGATGCGGGACCAACGGTGGCGCTTGAAGTGCCGCCCCTGCCCGAGCCTGCCGCCTGAGTCAGACCGTCACGTCATCGCCGTTGGTCAACCAGCAGATTCCCCCGCAATCGTTCCGAATTGCGGCAAAAGTTCACGCATCAACATGACCGCCGCCCGGAACTGGTAAAATGCCGAGTTGTGTTTGCCTCGTTTGCCATACTACCCACGAGTAATCGAAATGAATTACGAACAGGCCCGCTTTAACATGATCGAGCAGCAGATCCGTCCCTGGGACGTGCTCGACCAGGAAGTGCTCAAGCTGCTGGAAGTCGTCAAGCGCGAAGATTTCGTGCCGGCGGCACTGCGCGAGATCGCGTTCACGGATGTGGAACTGCCGCTCCCGGGCGCCGCGATTCCCAACGAAAGCCAGCATATGTTGTTCCCGCGCGTGGAAGCCCGCATTCTGCAAGCGCTCGCGCCGAAGAAGAACGAGAATGTGCTCGAAATCGGCACGGGCTCGGGCTACATGGCCGCGCTGCTGGCCTATAACGCGCATCACGTCACGACCGTCGAATTCGACGCGAATCTCGCCCAGACCGCCCAGCAGACGCTGCGCGCCAATGGCGTGACCAACGTGGAAGTCGTCAACGCCGACGGCGCACAGGGCTGGAGCGCTGCCGCACCGTACGACGTGATCGCCATCTCCGGCGCGCTGCCCGAACTGCCGCAAGCGTTCCTGAACCAGTTGAAGGTCGGTGGCCGTCTGGCCGCATTCATTGGCGGCAGCCCGGTCATGGAAGCGTTGCTGATCACGCGCGTGTCAGAGAGCGAATACCGCACCGACAACCTGTTCGAGACGCAAGTGACCTATCTGGTCGCGCCGCATCCGTCGAGCTTCAAGTTCTAAGCCCGGCGACCGGGCCGGCGGGCGGTTCGTTCACGGACTGCGCGCCCCCGGATGCCGCGAGCGGACCGGTTCCGCGTACCTTCGTTTGGGGACGAAAGTACGAGTGAACGAGAACCGGACGCCATCGATTCGTCACACGTAGAACATCATGCAAAACATTACACCGGCGCAATTGGCCCAGTGGCTCGCGGATGGGGAACGCGGCCAACCCACGCTCCTCGACGTGCGTGAGGACTGGGAAGTGCAGACCTGCCACATCGCCCAGAGCAAGAACGTGCCGCTCGGCGACGTGCCCGCCCGTCTGACCGAACTGGACGCCGACGCGCCCATCGTGTGCATCTGCCATCACGGCATGCGCAGCGCCCGCGCCGCAATGTTTCTGGAACAACAAGGCTTTTCTCAGCTGTTCAATCTGGACGGCGGTATCGATGCCTGGGCTCGCCAGGTCGATCCGTCGATGCCGACCTACTGAGCCAGGGCCGTGCGCCCCCCGAGGTTTGCCGCGCGACAGCGCGCGGCCAGCCGTGCGCCTGCCTTGCGCACCCGTTCTGCGAGCGCCGTCGTCTGCGCGATGGCGTTCTCGGCCTTCATTGCGTTCATGGGCCACGCCGCACCCGCCGGCGCCACCGACCTGCTCCAGCTCTACAGCGAAGCGCAAAATCGCGACGCCCTGATTGCCAGCGCCCGCTCGGCCTATCTCGCCAACCTCGAAGCATTGCCGCAAGCGCGTGCCGCCCTGCTGCCGCAAGTCACCGCGCGCTGGGGGTCCGTCAATACGCACTACGGCTCGGGCAACATCTCGAACACGTTTGGCAGCAGCGGCTACAGTCTGGCGTTGACGCAGCCCCTCTTCCACTGGGATAGCTGGCAGTCGTATCAGCAAGGCAAGCTGACGGTCGCGAGCGCCGAAGCGGCATTCGCACAAGCGCAGCAGGATCTGATTCTGCGCGTGGCGACCGCCTACTTCGACGTGCTCGCCGCACAGGACGATCTCGCGCTCGCCGGCACGCACAAGCAGGCCATTGCCGAGCAACTGGCGTCCGCGAAGCGCAACTTCGAAGTCGGCAACGCGACCATCGTCGACGCCAACGAAGCGCAAGCCAGCTTCGATCAGGCCACCGCGCAGGAAATCGCCGCGCAGAATACGCTCGACGTGCGCCGCGCGGCGTTCGCGCGCATCGTGGGGCATCAGGTCGGCTCGCTCGCCACGTTGCGCGCAGGTTCCACGCTGCCGTCGCCCGAACCGAACAACGTCGCCGACTGGGTTACGCAGGCCGAGCAGTCCAATTACGGCGTGCAGTTGCAAGCGCTCACGCTGGAGATTGCGCGACGCGAGACGTCCAAGGCCAAGTCGGGCTACATGCCGTCGGTCGATCTGGTCGCCGCCGGTGCGCACTCGAACGTCGGTAACGCCAACAGCCTGCTCACTTCCGCGATGTCGAGTCCGTCGAGTCAGGGAACGGGGCCGAGTTCTGCCGGGCAGATCGGCATTCAGATCAGTATCCCGATCTTCTCGGGCGGCTCGGTGCAGAGCAAGATGCGCCAGACGCTCGCGCTGGAAGACAAGGCGCAGAGCGATCTGGACGATGCGCGACGGCTCGCCGTGCTCGGTGCACGCACGTCGTATCTCGGCGTGTCGAGCGGGCTGGCGCAGGTCAAGGCGCTGGAAGCGGCCGAGCAATCGGCCCAATCGTCGGTCGCGTCGAACAAGCTCGGCTATCAGGTCGGCATTCGTATCAACGCCGACGTGCTCAACGCCGAAGACAAACTGTTCACCACCCGACGCGATCTCGCCAAGGCACGCTACAGCACGCTGCTCTCCAGCCTGCAACTGAAGGCCAGCGCCGCCACGCTCGTGGATACCGATTTGCAGTTGCTCAACGCGCTGCTCACGGAGAACCCGGACGCCTCCGCCGCCATGGCAGGCGCGCGTGGCGAGGCGACACCAGCCAACGCCGGTGCCGGATTGCCGGAACGCGGCGTGCGCCCCGGGACGACAGCGCCGCTGCGTCGCTGACAGTCGCACTGCCCCGGCGACGCTCCCCCGTCATCCGCACGCCGACAAAAAAGCCTCGCATTGCCATTGCGGCATGCGAGGCTTTTTTGATGCGCCGACGCCCGATGTGGCGTCGGCAAGGCATCACTCCTGCGGCACGACAATGCTTCCCGTATCGAGCCAGCGTCCGAGTGCGGTGACGGTACGCGCCGTCGCCCCCTGATGCTGCTTCGCGAACAACAACGCGGCCGTGCGCATCGCGAGCCGCTTGTCGTCGTCGATCAGCAGTTCGGCCATGGTCGACGCGAGCTCACCGGCATCGCTCACCCGGCGTGCCGCCCCTGCCGCCAGCGCATTGTCGCTGGCTTGCGTGAAGTTGAACATGTGCGGACCGAAGACGACGGGGGTGCCCGCCGCACAGGCTTCGATCAGGTTCTGACCGCCCAGCGGCAGCAGACTGCCGCCGATGAACGCCACGTCGACCGCCGAGAAGTACGCCGCCATCTCGCCCATCGAATCGCCAAGCACGACATCGACATCGGCGGGCAACGGCGTGTCGTCGTCCGGCCAGACACTGCGTCGCACATAGTTCAGACGCACCTTCTCGAGCATCGCCGCCACTTCGTCGAACCGCTGCGGGTGACGCGGCACCAGCACCAGCAACGAACGGCGACCCACGTCGGAAGCTGCGGAGAGCATCGCGCGCGCCTGAAGCACGAGCGCTTCCTCGCCGTCACGCGTACTGGCCGCGAGCCACACCTTGCGCTCGCCAAAGCGTTCGCGCCAGCGCGCGCCCAAAGCGAGCAGCGCGGGTGGCGGCGTCATGTCGAACTTGAGGTTGCCCATCACGTCGACGTCGCTCGCCCCCAGCATGCGCAGGCGTTCGGCATCGGCATCGCTTTGCGCCAGCACGCGGCTGAACCCGCCGAAGACAGGTCGCGCCGCACCGCCGAAGCGCGCGGCACGGCGAAACGAACGCGCGGACATGCGGGCATTGGTCAGCACCAGCGGTACGCCGTCTTCCTGACACGTGAAGATGAGATTCGGCCAGACTTCCGTCTCCATCACCACACCGACGCTCGGCCGCCAGTGCTTCAGGAAACGCCGGATCGGACCGACCATGTCGTAGGGCAGATAGCAACGCAACACGCGATCGCCGAACAGGCCTTCCCCCGTGGCGCGCCCCGTCGGCGTCATGTGCGTGAGCAGCACGCCGTGCGCGGGATAGCGTTCGAGCAGCGCGTCGATGAGCGGCTGCGCGGCGCGCGTCTCACCGACGGAGACGGCGTGCACCCAGATGAGCGGGCGCCCCGTGTAGGGCGGCGTGCGGTAAAAACCGAAGCGCTCCCCGATGTGACGGCGATAGCCCGGCTCGAAGCGGCCGCGCCACCACAGACGAATCACCGCCAGCGGTGCGACGATCCACCAGAGCGCGCGATAGACGAGACGCAGCAACATTCAGATCAGCGCCCGATGCGTGAGACGTTGCAGGACAGCCAGCGGCGAGCATTCGGGATGCACCATCGCGTCGGCCGGCAGGAAGAAGGTCTGCTCCATCATGAACTGCCCCGACATCACGGCGTGCGACGTCTGATCCGAGAAGCAGATCCACACGCTACCCGGCGGGAACGGCATGGTCTGCTGACCGGCGTCGCGCTGATATCCCATATCGGCCTTCATGCCATCGTGCAGATGCAGCATGATGTGGTCGTAGCCACTGCGCGGACGCTTGGTGATGCCCACGGCATTTTGCAGCCACGCCGAACCCGGCCATTGCGTCGGGACCTTCGGCAAGAAGCGCTTCGCCACATCCTCGAACGGCTCGCCCACACGCCACACGCGCGGTTGTCCGGCGGGATTGATGTTGGTGAACACGCGCAGAATGCGCTCGCCGTAATTCGGCCGCGACGGGAAGGCATCGACGTGCAGACGGCTGTCGTCCTTGCGCCACGACGTCTGACGCGTCTCGACCTGATGCAGCCGCAGGCTCGTCGGTGCCGCGCGCAGCTTGCCGCGATACTCCGGCATCAACCCGTCGATCAGACTGCACGCCTGCGTGTAGTAGCGCTTGACCAGTGCGTGCACGGCGCGCTGCGTGGCGTCGTCGGCGGCCACACCCACGAGCACGTCGGTCTTCGGATCCAGACTGATGTTCTTGCGCTTCGGGTCGGCAATGGCCGGGTCGAGCAGACGTTGCTCGGCGGCGTCGAGCGCGAAGGCCAGATGCGGAAAGTACAACACCTTGCCCGCTTCGACATCGGCGACCAGCGCCTCGCGCGAGACGGGGAGTTGTCCGCCCTGCCAGTCGCCGGACGCCACGGTCACGATCTGGCTACCCTCATCGGTCGAAACCGCCGGGCGCGCCTCGTTTTCCGTATTCACGTGTGGATTCATGCGAGTCAGTCCTCCTCGGACGCGGCGGCGCCAGCCGTTACCGGCGCAAGCGATGGCGCCAGCTCGCGCACGGCATCGCGCACTTGCGCGAGCGTTGGCTTGTGTTCGGCGTCGCCGAGATTGACGATGCGCGGCGACCAGAATCCCCCGGTACGCCACGCGGTGCTGAAATTGTATAGCTCGATGGTGGGACGGCTCAGCGCTGCGGCAATATGTACCAAACCGGTATCCACACCAACGGTGATCGCCCCGCGATCGATGAGGCCGACGACCTGCGACAGGTTCATCTTCGGCGGCACCCACGCCGCATCGCCCAGCGCCGCCGCCAGTCGCAGCGACACGTCACGCTCGGCGGCGCTGCCCCACGGCAGCACGATCAGGAAACCCTGTGACGCCAGATCGCGTCCCAGCGCGATCCAGTCGTCTTCCGGCCAGGTCTTGTCGTCGCGCGACGTCGCGTGCACGAACACCGCATACGGACGATCGGGGCACTGGCTGTGGTCCGCCCGCTCGGTCGCAATGCCGAAGTCGATCTCGCCCGGCACCTTGAAGCCCAGCGCCTGCGCCACGAGCAAACGCGAGCGCGTGACCACGTGCGTGTGCGGTTCGATGCGCACCATATGCTGGTACAGATACCGCACCGGCCACTCGTAACTGGCGCCTTCGGTGCGATTACCCAGTCCCCAGACGGCGCCGCGTGCGGTGCGCGCGATCCAGCCGGTCTTGACCAGACCTTGCGTGTCGATCACGTAGTCGTAAGGGGTTTCGCGCAGGGCACGGCGAAATGTGCCGATTTCCTGCCAGGTACGCGCGGCGAACGGCTGTTTGCGCCAGCGGCGTAGGGCAAAGGGAATGACCCGGCGCACACCGCGCACGAGTTTGACGAGGTCGACGAATCCCTCTTCCACGACCCAGTCGATCTGGGCATCGGGGTACTGGCGCAGGATGTCCTGCACCACGGGCATGTTATGGACGACGTCGCCGAGCGACGAGACTTTGACGATCAGAACCTGCAACCGAACGCCCCGGCGGTTCGGCCGGGCCTCGTGAGCAAAACCGCGATTTTACCCCGACCCGGCCTGCCGATCATGATTGTCCTCGCCGTCCGGCGGACGGCCTCAGAACGGCAGCTTGGCGTCCGGCTTGACGGCCAGGATGGCGCGGCGAAAATCGTCCTGAATGCGCTTGATCGCCGCATCGCTGTCGGCCTCGAAACGCAGCACGACGACTGGCGTGGTGTTCGACGAACGCGCCAGCCCGAAACCGTCCGGGTACTCGACACGAACGCCGTCGATCTTGACGACGTCCTGTGCGCCCTCGAATTTGGCCGTCTCGCGCAGCTTGTCGATCAGCGCGAAGTTCTCGCCTTCGGCCAGCGGAATCTGCAACTCCGGCGTCGAGATCGAATTCGGCAGAGCGTTGAGCACTGCGCTCGGATCGGCCGACTTCGACAGGATTTCGAGCAGACGTGCGCCCGTGTACAGGCCGTCGTCGAAACCGTACCAACGGTCCTTGAAGAACACGTGACCGCTCATCTCACCTGCCAGCGGTGCGCCGGTTTCCTTGAGCTTGGCCTTGACCAGCGAGTGGCCCGTCTTCCACATGAGCGGCTCGCCGCCATGCTGCCGCACCCAACTCGCGAGATTACGCGTGCACTTCACGTCGTAGATGATTTTCTCGCCCGGATTGCGGCTCAGCACCTCGGCGGCGAAGAGCATCAACTGGCGGTCCGGATAGATGATCTGGCCGTCCTTGGTGACCACGCCGAGACGATCGCCGTCGCCGTCGAACGCCAGACCGATTTCCGCGTCCGTCGTTTGCAGCGTGCGAATCAGGTCCTGAAGGTTTTCCGGATGGGCCGGGTCCGGATGGTGATTCGGGAAGGTGCCGTCGACGTCGCAGAACAGTTCGATGACTTCGCAGCCGAGCGCGTGGAACAGCGCCGGCGCGTAGGCGCCTGCGACACCGTTGCCGCAGTCCACGACGATCTTCATCGGACGCGCCAGATGCACGTCGTTGGCGATACGCGAGCGATACGATTCGCCGATCTCGTCAGCGGTGTAAGTGCCCTGCCCGGTCTCGAAGTCCTGTGCCTCGATCAGCTTGGCGAGGCCCTGAATCGCGTCGCCATAGATGGCGCGCCCGCGCAGGACCATCTTGAAACCGTTGTAGTCGGGCGGGTTGTGGCTGCCCGTGACCATGATGCCGGAGTCGACGACGCGGCCGTGCAGCGTCACGTTCGTCGCGAAATACACCATCGGCGTGACGACGACGCCGATATCGACCACATCGACGCCCGCTGCGCGCAGGCCGTCGGCCAATGCGCCGACCAGTTCCGGACCGGAGAGGCGACCGTCGCGGCCGACGACGACGGCATTGCCGCCCTCGCGACGCAGTGCGGTGCCGAAGGCGCGTCCGATCAGATGCGCGACGTTGGCATCCAGCGTCTTGCCGACGATGCCGCGAATGTCGTATGCCTTGAAAATCGCAGGCGAAACTTGCGTGGTTTGCGTCATGGGAAAGCGTCTCTCGGAAACGAGGGGGAGATTTTGGCTTGAAAAGTGCAAAGCCCGAAAAATGCAAGGACGTGCAAGGACGCCACAAACATCGAATCCCGGCGGGAAGCCCGGCCGGGAGCGGCTGCATTACGCTAAAATTATACGGGACTTCGCCGCACTGCGGCATTTCCCCAAACCCTTGTCAGCCTGCGCCTACATTCGCCTGAAGCGTCGTCATCCGACGAATGGCACAAGCCCCGACAGCCCGGTTTCGTGTCACCCCGCACCGGCCTCACCAGGCCGGTTTTGCTTATCTTGAGAACGAGTGAGACGCGCGAGCGCCGCATGCCCTACCGAACGTACCGGACCATCTTCCGCAACATCCTCTGGATGCTGACCGAGCGCGGCGCGCAGATCGCCGGCGGCATCGCGGTCTCCGGCCTGCTCGCCCGCAGTCTCGGCGCCGCACAGTTCGGCCTGTTTCAATACGCGCAATCGCTCGTCTTCCTCGCGGCCTCGCTCACCCTGCTGTGCGGCAGCGAAGTCGTGGTGCCGCGTCTGGTCGGCAAGTCGGAAGGTGAACAACGCACGGTCATCGCGCATGCGTTCGTGCTGCGTCTGGCGGCCGCGGCCGTCGCTTATACGATCCTCACGATCTACGTCGTCGGATTCGCCGAATCGAATCTCGTGGCCGTGACGCTGTGGCTCGGCGTCGCCCTCTGGTTCCGCGAACCCTCGGGCATCGTGATCGCCTGGCTGCAAGCGCGCACCTTCAACCGACCCAGCGTGACGGCCAACCTCTGTGGCCTCGGCGTAAAGCTCGCGCTCGTCGGCGTGCTGTTCGTCACCCATGCGGACGTGACGGCCTTCGCCGTCGTCTACGCCGTCGAGGCCGTCGTCGCCGCTGCGCTGCTCGTACGCTATTACCTCAAGCATTCGCCGAAGACGCCGATCGTCTGGCGTCGCTCGCTGCTGCTCGAACTGCTCACCAGCGGCGCCACGTTCTGGGGCGGGCTGATGCTCATGATTCTGTTCAAGCGTATCGATCAGCTCGTGCTCAAACCGATCATTCCGCTGGCCGAACTCGGCGCCTACGCCGCCGCCATGCAGATCACGGAAAACTTCGTGCTCGTGGCGCCGATCATCGCGAATTCGCTCGCCCCGCAACTCATCTTTCAGACGACGGACAACGCGACGGCCCGCCGTAACACCGTGCGCGCCGTATGGCTGATGGTCGCCGCAGGGGCAAGTCTGGCCGTGCCGATCGCCTTGCTCGCGCCGTGGATCGTCCATCTGATCTATGGTGCAGGCTTCGCCGAATCGGCGCAGATCCTGCGCATCTCTGCGTTGATGGGGATTCTCGTGTTCGCCGACGCCGCACTGAACCTCACGCTCATCCGGCGCGGCGCCGGGCGCTGGGTCATCGCGAAATGGCTGTGCGCCGCCGTGGTCGCGTTCGTGGTCGTGCGCAGCCTGGCGCCGCAGCTCGGCGCGTTCGCCGGGGCGCTGGGCTACGGCGCGGGCTATGCCGCTGCACTTGTGCTCGGCGTATGGCTCCTGCGACGGGACTGACACGATGACACCCATCGATTCGCTCAAGTCGCCGGACGGCCCCCGCACCCTCTGTCTGTTCACCGGCACGCTCGCGGCCTTTGCCGGTGCGGAACGCGCGACCGCCACGCTCGCCAATGCCCTCGCCGCGCGCGGACATCGCGTGCACGTGCTGTCGCTGTGGGGCAGTACGCCCGTCTTCCCGCTATCGCCCGGCGTTTCGCACCACGCGATGTTTGCCGAGCGGGTCGCGTTCAAACATCACTACCTGTCGATCGTGTGTCAGGTCAGGCGCTATGTGCGCGAGCAAGGCGTCGAGGTCATGGTGGACGTCGATCCGATGCTCGCCCTCTACACCGTGCCGGCCACGTTGGGCCTGCCGATCCGACGCATCGCCTGGGAACACAGCACGTATGCGAGCGACCTCGGCCGTCGCGCCCGTCGATGGGCGCGTGCGCTTGCGGCGCGTCGCTACGACGCCGTCGTCGTGCTCACCGACGCCGACCGCCATGCCTGGCAAGCGCATCATCCCCGCGCCCGCGCGCAATTCGTCACGCTCCCGAATCCCCTCGGCATCCCGATGCCGGAGGCCGCCCCCGAACATGGCGACGAACGCTGCGTGCTGGCTGTCGGTCGTCTCGTGCCGGAGAAGGGTTTCGACCGGTTGATCGACGCATGGGCGCGTATCGCGCACGACGTGGCGGGCTGGCAAGTACGCATCGTCGGCGACGGCCCGCTGCGCGACGCACTGCTCGCGCAGGCGCGCGACGCGGGCGTTGCCGACTCGGTGCAGGTGTTGCCCGCCGTGGCCGATATCGGGCAGCACTACGCGAAGGCATCGATCTACTGCCTGCCGTCGCGACGCGAGAGCTTCGGCCTCGTGCTGATCGAAGCGAAGGCCTATGCGCTGCCCATCGTGGCTTATGCCGCCGATGCCGGACCGCGCGCCCTGCTGCATCACGAGACCGACAGTCTCGTCGTGCAGGACGGCGATATTCCCGCGCTGGCCGACGCACTGCACCGGTTGACGGGCGACGCGGCACTGCGCCGTCGACTGGGACTGGCGGGATACGCGCACGCGCAGGACTTCCGCGCAGATGCCATCGCGGCACGCTGGGAAGCCTTGTGGCAAGACGCCGGACGCCCCTTCGCGGAGGCGCGATGAAAATCGTTCTGTTCGTGACCGGTCTGCAACTCGGCGGCGCAGAGACGCAGGTCGCCGATCTCGCGCGCGGCTTTCTCGCTCGTGGGCACGACGTCACGCTGATCTCCGTGACCGGCCCGTGCACGATCGCGCTGCCGCAATCGCCGCGCTTCACGCTCGTCGAGCTCAAGGCGGGCAAATCGCCAGGCGCACTGCTCGGCGCGATGTTCCGGTTCGTGGCCTATCTGCGCGAATGGCAACCCGATGTCGTGCACGCGCACATGGTTCACGCCAATCTGATGGCGCGCGTGGCGCGATGGTTCGTCAGGATGCCCGTGCTCGTGAGCAGCGCGCACAGCCGCAACGAAGGCGGTCGCGCCCGCATGCTGGCCTATCGGCTGACCGACCGGTGGACGGACCTGACGACCAACGTCAGCGACGACGCCGTCGCCGCGTTCGTCGCACAAGGCGCAGCCCCCGCCGAACGCATCGTGAGCGTGCCCAACGGCATCGACACGCGGCGTTACCGTCCGGACGCGCAAGTGCGCTCGCATTGGCGCGAAATGCTGCTGGGGCAGAAACAAACCGATGTCGATGTCGACGCCAACGCCGCAACGCCCATTGTCTTCGCCGCAGGCCGGATCGCCGAAGCGAAGGACTATCCAACGTTGGTCAAGGCCTTTGAACGCGTGCTCGACTTGATGCCCCAGGCCAGGCTACTCATCGCAGGCGACGGGCCATCGCGGGCGTCGGTGCAGACGCTGATCGACACCCGCGGGCTCGCGCGATCGGTCTCACTGCTGGGGCGTCGCAACGACGTTGCACAATTGATGTGTGCGGCCGACGTGTATGTCATGTCTTCCGCCTGGGAGGGTTTGCCGCTGGTTATCGGCGAAGCTATGGCCACGTGTCTGCCAGTCGTTTCCACGGACTGCGGCGGTGTCCGGGAACTGCTCGGGGATATCC
Organism: Pandoraea sp. LA3; assembly: GCF_022696215.1. NCBI lineage: Bacteria > Pseudomonadati > Pseudomonadota > Betaproteobacteria > Burkholderiales > Burkholderiaceae > Pandoraea > Pandoraea sp. LA3. The sequence continues at coordinate 22,491 of NZ_PTPY01000016.1, forward strand.
AGGACAACACGCTAGTGCCCATCGGCGATGCCTCGGCGCTTGGCAACGCCCTGATTCGCCACCTGAGCCATACCGTAGACGAGAGCCGCGCAATCGGCACTGCGAATCGCGAGCGCATCGTTGCATGCTATTCCCTCGACGCCATTGTGGCGCAATGGCTGGATATATACGCCCGCCTGGCCGCACCGTGCGAAACTCTCCGTTGAATGCTATGCAAGCACCCGTTCTCTTTTGCTCGAACTCATTCTGGTCGATCCACAACTTCCGCGGCGGCCCGATCCGGGCCTTGCTGGCCGACGGACATCCGGTGCACGTCGTCGCCCCCGACGACGACTACGTCCCGCTGCTACGCGAGATGGGCTGCCATGTTCACCTCATGCCGATGGCCTCGAAGGGACAGAACCCCTTGCAGGACATCGCGCTGACGCTCCGCCTTTACCGTCTCTATCGCCGGATCCGTCCTGCCGTCTGTTTTCATTACACGATCAAGCCGAACATCTACGGCGCCGTGGCGGCGCACTGGGCAGGGATTCCCTCAGTCTCGATCACGACGGGCATGGGAACGGTGTTCATCAATAAGTCACTGATTACGCACATCGTACGTCTGCTATATCGCTATGCGTTCCGGCATACGCTCGAAAACTGGCTGCTCAATGACGCCGATTTCGACGCCATGGTGCGCGGGGGGCTGGTCGATATCCGCAAAGCGCGGTTGTTGCCCGGAGAAGGCGTCAATCTGGATCATTTTTCCCTCGCCCCCTGGCCGGAAGAGGACGGCACTTTCCGATTTTTGCTGATCGCCCGGCTGCTGCGTGACAAGGGAGTGCTGGAGTTCGTCGAAGCGGCCCGGACGATCAAGGCATCGATGCCCCATGTGCGCTTTCAGCTTCTTGGGCCGTCCGACGTCGAGAACCCCACGGCAATTTCGCGCGAGCAGGTGGCGCAATGGGAGCAGGAGGAACTTATCGAATATCTCGGCATCACGCAGGAAGTGCGTCCATTCATCGCGCAAGCCCACTGTATCGTGCTGCCGTCTTACCGCGAAGGGTTGTCCCGGACCCTGCTGGAGGCCGGCGCGATGGGACGTCCGGTCATCACGACGGACGTACAGGGGTGCCGTGAAGTCGTCGACGAAGCGTCCAGCGGATGGGTCGTCCCGGCACAGAATGCATCGGCGTTGGGCGCGCGCATGGCGCTTGTGGCCAAGATGCCGTCATGTGAATTAGCGGCGGTCGGGGGGGCCGGGCGTGCTAAAGTAGCGCAAAATTTCGACGAGCGATTGGTCATCGCCGAGTATTTCAGAATACTTGGCGAAGTTTATCGGGGAACTCCTTCATTTCCTACCCACGTTTAAACGGAGATGACGCGAGAGCGCCATTCGCTCATAAAAAACTAAGTAACGCGGTTAACTTGTCCGTACTATGCTGAACCTGACATTGGCATTGGTAGTTTCATTTATCACCACGCTGCTGATTGTGCGGTATGCCCATGTGCATGCCCATTTCTCCAGCGACAGTGATACGAAAGGGGTTCAGAAGGTCCACTCGCATCCGGTGCCTCGCATTGGCGGTTTAGGCATTATGCTCGGCCTGCTCGTGGCCGGCACGTTCGCAGCTTCTTATTATCCGGGCCGCCTGCGAGAAATTCTGCTGCTTGCCGCCAGTGCTGCGCCTGTGTTTATCGGCGGATTCATCGAAGACGTCACGAAACGGGTTTCGCCCCGGACCCGCCTGATCTGTGCGATGGTGTCTGCACTCGTCGCGTACTGGGTACTCGGCATTCACATCAATCGAATCGATATCGGCCCGATTGACCGGCTTCTCGCCATTCCGGCAATTTCGGTCGCATTGACAGTCATTTGCACCGCTGCCATGACCAATGCAGTCAACATCATCGACGGGTTTAACGGTCTGGCTGCAATGGTCAGTATTTTCATGTTCGTCTCGCTAGGCTACGTTGCATTTCAGGTTGGCGACGATGTCGTGCTTTCCGCTTCTCTGATAATGACGGGTGCCGTTTTCGGTTTCTTCATCCTTAATTATCCGAATGGCCTGATTTTCCTCGGAGATGGGGGCGCCTATTTCATCGGATTCATGTTGGCAGAACTCGCGATTTTGCTTGTCATGCGTAATCCGATGGTTTCACCCTGGTACCCGGCACTGATGTTGATTTACCCAATTTTCGAAGTCTGCTTCTCGATTTACCGTCGTCGGTTCGTGCGCGGTGTCTCGCCCAGCATGCCCGATGGTGTTCATCTGCACATGCTGATCTACAAGCGGGTGCTGCGCTGGGCGGTAGGTTCGAAGGTGGCGGCGCAACTGGCGCGCCGCAATTCAATGACATCACCGTACCTCTGGGTACTCTGTCTGTCGGCAGTACTGCCGGCTACGATTTTCTGGCGTCACAGCGGGCTGCTCGCGGCCTGCTGCCTGGTGTTCATCGTGGCCTATGTATGGCTTTATCAGCGAATCGTGCGCTTCCGTTCGCCGCGCTGGATGATTTTCACCAAAAAGTAAGCGGTCTACCGAATTCTCTTTTCGATAGTCAGGCCACCGGCTATCGCACCTCTCAATGCTGAGTCTCGCCATCGCCCTCGTCGTGTCGTTTGTCGCGACGCTGCTCATCGTCCGCTACGCGCACGTGCACTCCCGCTTCTCCGGCGATAGCGACGTTGCCGGGGTGCAGAAGTTTCACGTGCGGCCTGTGCCGCGCATCGGCGGCGTGGGCATTCTCGCCGGTCTGCTCGTCTCGGCCACCGCGCTCGGGCTGTCATACCCCACGGTGTCGCGTGACATCCTTCTGCTCGTGGCCTGCGGCCTGCCTGCCTTTCTGTCCGGCTTCATCGAAGATCTGACCAAGAAGGTCACGCCGACGGTCCGACTGGTCTGCACGATGTTCGCCGCCCTGCTGGCGTGGCTGGTGCTCGACATCCACATCACCCGCGTCGACATCGGCATGGCCGACCGGGCGCTGGTCATGGCCGCGATCTCCGTGCCGCTCACCGTGCTGTGTGTGGCCGGCATGGCCAACGCCGTCAATATCATCGACGGCTTCAACGGCCTCGCAGCGATGGTCGCGATGATCATGTTCGCCTCGCTCGGGTATGTCGGCTTTCAGGTGCAGGACCCGATCGTGCTCACCACGTCGATGATCATGGTCGGCGCCATCCTCGGCTTCTTCATCTTCAACTTCCCCGGCGGGCTGATCTTCCTGGGAGACGGCGGTGCGTATTTCCTCGGCTTCATGCTGGCGGAAATCGCCATTCTGCTGGTCATGCGCAATCCGCAGGTGTCGCCGTGGTATCCCGCGCTGATGGTGATCTATCCCGCGTTCGAAGTCTGTTTCTCGATTTATCGTAAGCGCTTTGTCCGGGGCATTTCGCCCGGCATTCCCGACGGCGTGCATCTGCATATGCTCGTCTACAAGCGGTTGATGCGCTGGGCTGCGGGCGCCCGCACGGCCAGCGCGCTGACCCAGCGCAATTCCTTGACCTCTCCCTATCTTTGGCTGCTATGCTTGCTGGCAGTGATCCCGGCGACGGTATTCTGGCGGCATAGCGTGGTGCTGGCACTGTGCTGCGTCGCCTTCATGGTGACGTACGTGTGGCTGTATCTGAGCATCGTCCGCTTCAAAGCGCCGCGCTGGCTGATCTACAAGAAATGAACGACCACGGGGGCGACGCACCGAAGGTGCGCGAGCGCGGCACACACCCCCCCCTGATCGGGACAACCAGACAAGACAGCGCCACCAACGCGATGCGTGACATCTATGCCATCGGCGACCTGCAAGGTTGCCAAACGTCGTTTGAACAACTGCTTGCGCGCCTGCCGCAGGAGGCAGATCTCTGGCTCGCCGGCGATCTCATCAATCGCGGCCCGCGCTCGCTCGACACGCTGCGTCAGGTCATCGCCCTGGGCGAGCGCGTCACCGCCGTGCTCGGCAATCACGATCTGCATCTGCTGGCGGTCGCCGCCGGGGTGCGTCAAGCACACGGCAGCGATACCCTCGACGACATTCTCAACGCCCCCGACCGCGACGCTCTCATCGACTGGGTTCGCCGGCAACCGTTGGCACACTTCGCACACGGGCACCTGATGGTGCACGCCGGGGTGCTGCCGCAATGGGATGCCGAGCAAGTCGTCTCGCTCGCACGCGATGTGCAGACGCAATTGCGCGGCCCGGACTGGAAGACGTTTCTCTCGCGTATGTTCGGCAACCAGCCGGATCAATGGCAGGCGGACCTCAGTGACGAAGACCGTCGGCGTCTCACGATCAACGCGCTCACGCGCATGCGCTTTTGCAGTGCCGACGGACGCATCGACTTCAAGATCAAGGAAGGCGCGGACGCCGCCACCGACGCCCTGAAGCCGTGGTTCGACGCGCCGGGCCGACGCACGTCCAACGTCACGATGGTCTTCGGCCATTGGTCGGCCCTCGGACTGGTGATGCGCGACAACGTGCTTGGACTCGATACGGGGTGCGTGTGGGGCGGCAAGCTCACGGCCGTGAAACTCACGGCATCCCCTGCGGATCGGGAGTTGATTCAGATCGACTGCCCGCAGATCCGCGATCCGCTCGCGTCGAGCGACAAGAAACGCAGCAAGATGAAGACGGCCGACAAGGCCGAAGACGCCTTCAAGGCCGCCAAGGCCGAGAAGCTCGACAAGTTTGGCAAGGCGGCGCGAAAGCAGGAAAAGCTGGAGAAGGCCGCGAAAGCGGATAAGACGGACAAGGTCCCGAAACGCAGGGGCGAGTGATCGACCATGGGCGCGGGTTGTCCATCAGACGATCAAAGCAAAATCGGCGCCTCACGAAACATGAGGCGCGTTTTTTTGCCGTCCCGACCATCCATCGCGCCGGGGCATCACTGTATTTCAGACCTGAAGCGCCCGCGCAGCGTCGTCTTCTTCGTCGCCCAGCGTCGACGTACGTGACCCGACAGCGCCCGTCTCCGGCAGCACCGCTTCGGGCAGGAAACCCTGCAACGCCGCACCGACTGCCTGCTGTGCGCCCAGCGTGAACTCGCGGCGATGCTGTCCCTCCTGCGGATACTGCGGTGCGCCGATCGACAGACGTACCGTCATCGGCGGCGCCTTCAGAATCATGTCGATGGACTCGATCAGGCTCGTCTCGCCGATGTACGCCGGCGCCATCGTATGACGTCCACTCGCCGCGTCGGTATAGAACAGGCACATCGGCTGCACCGGCTTGCCCGTCGACACCGGGGCTTGCAGCAAATTCGCGTGGAACGGCAACAGGCTGCGACCGTCCGTCGTCGTGCCTTCGGGGAAGACCGTGATGATGTCGCCGTCACGCAGGCAATCGGACAGGTAGTGCATGATGCGACGCGCATCCGCACGACGCTCGCGTTGCAGGAAGATCGTGCGCGTCTGCACGCACAGCCAGCCGACCAGCGGCCAGTGACGAATCTCGGCCTTCGCGACGAAGCGCACCGGTTGCCACGCATTGAGCGCGAAGATGTCGATCCACGAGACGTGATTGCACAGCAGCATCACGCCGCCTTCCGGCACCGGGGCATGTTGCTCGACTTCGAGACGCATGCCGCACAACTTCAGCAGCTTCTGCGACCACGCGCGAATGCGACGGTCCTTCTGCGCTTGCGACAAAAACGGGAACAGGATCGCCGCGGTCAACATACCGCGCGCGAGGTGCAGGCCCAGACGAAGTTTTTTGATCAACAGCACGGCAATCGCATCCTAGACGGCGAGGGCTTCGTACGCCACGCGGCCACCGACCAGCGTGAGCCGTACCTGGCCCGGTAATTCGTATCCCAGAAACGGGGTGTTGTGACCGGCGCTGCGCAACTGCTGCGCGGACACGGTCCAGTGCGTCGACGGCGCAAACACGCATACGTCGGCGGGCTGTCCGGGCGACAAGCGGCCCGCGCCCGGCGCGACTGCCGCAAGTCGCTGCCCCGGCCCATGCGTGACCCGCGCCAACGCATCGACCAGCGGCACGCGCGACTCCTCGGCCCACTTCAGCACCAGCGACAGGAGTAATTCAAGCCCTGTGGCGCCCGGTGCCGCTTCCGCGAAGGGAACGAGACGGGCGTCGGGGGCGAGCGGCGTGTGATCCGAGCAGATGGCGTCAATCGTACCGTCCCTCGCAGCGTCGCGCACGGCCTCGCGGTCACGTCCGGAGCGCAGCGGCGGATCGAGTCGGTACTGGGCGTCAAAATACCCGATATCCATGTCGGTGAGATGGAGGTGATGTGCGGCAACGTCGCACGTCACCGGCAATCCTTCGGCTTTCGCCGCACGTACCAATGCCAGACCGGCCGCAGAGGACAGACGACACAGATGCACGCGCGTGCCGGTCACCCGCACGAGTTCGAGAATCGTGTGCAGCGCGATGGTTTCGGCCGCCACCGGAATACCGGCCAGCCCGAGACGCGAGGCGACCGCGCCACTCGCGGCAACGCCTCCGGCAGCCAGTGCGGCATCCTGCGCACGCAGCCACACCGTCAGCCCGAAGGTGCCCGCATATTGCAACGCGCGCAGCAGCGTCCGGTTGTCCGCCATCGCGGCATTCGCCTGCGACAAGCCGATGCAGCCCGCACGCGTGAGTTGCGCCATCTCGGTGAGTTCGCGTCCTGCAAGACCGGCCGTGAGCGCGCCGAGCGGATGGACCTGCACGGCGTGCGTCGCGCGCGCACGTAGTTGCAGCATCTCCACGAGGTCCGGTTCGTCGAGCACCGGATCGGTATCCGGCGGACAGACCACCCGTGTGACGCCACCGGCGAGCGCCGCCGCCGCTTCGCTCGCCGCCGTCACCCGGCGCGCCGACAGATCGATCAGCCCGGGGGCGACCCACATGCCCTTCGCGTCGAAGGTGCGCTCGGCAGTGAAGTCGGCGGGCGCTGCGTCCAGCGCAACGATATTGCCGTCGGCAATGAAGATGTCCTGCACGCGATCGGCACGCGTTGCGGGATCGATGACGCGGCCACCCTTCAGATGCAGTTTCATGGCGCGCTTACCCGTTGTTCGCGGCGACGATACTCATCACCGCCATCCGCACGGCAATGCCGAACGAGACTTGTTCGAGAATGACCGACTGCGGCCCGTCGGCGACGGCCGAATCAATCTCCACGCCCCGATTCATCGGGCCGGGATGCATCACGATGGCATCAGGTTTGGCCAGCGCGAGCCGCTCCGGCGTCAGACCGTAATACTGAAAGTATTCACTCGCAGAAGGCAGCAATGCGCCGTTCATCCGCTCGTTCTGCAAGCGCAGCATGATGATCACGTCGACGTCGCGAAGCCCTTCGTCCATGTCGTGAAACACGCGCACACCAAGCTGTTCCAGCCCCGTGGGCAGCAGCGTACGCGGACCGATGGCACGCACTTCGGGCACGCCGAGCGTGGTCAGTGCGTGAATGTCGGAGCGCGCCACGCGCGAGTGCAGAATGTCGCCGACGATCGCGACCGTCAGGTTCTGGAATTCGCCCTTGTGATGGCGAATCGTGTACATGTCGAGCAGCCCCTGCGTGGGGTGCGCATGACGTCCGTCGCCCGCGTTGATGACGTGCACGTGCGGCGCACAATGCTCGGCGATCAGATACGGCGCCCCCGACTGCGCATGCCGCACGACGAACAGGTCCGCGTGCATCGCCGACAGGTTGCCGATGGTGTCGAGCAGCGTCTCGCCCTTGCTCGTCGACGACGCGTTGATATTCAGATTGAGCACATCGGCAGACAGGCGTGCAGCGGCAATCTCAAACGTCGTTCGCGTACGCGTCGAATTCTCGAAGAACAGATTGAAGACCGACTTGCCACTGAGCAGCGGCACCTTCTTCACATCGGCATCGTTCACGCTGACGAACTGCGTGGCCGTATCGAGAATGTGCATGAGCACGGCACGCGGCAAACCTTCCACCGTCAGCAAGTGCCGGAGCTCACCATTGCGATTGAGTTGAGGGTGACCGCGACGGCCGAGAATGCCGTTAGCCATGCCGGGGCTCCGAGGGGACCGAAGTCACGTGGTGCAAGGGGAAGTCAGGCGGGCACATGCTCGTCGAAATACTGCTGGAGGATGATGCGGGCGGCCTCGGCATCGAGCGATGTCTTCTGCGACACCTTGACGCCGGCTTCGGCCAGCGCCGCCGCCGCCGCGACCGACGAATAGCGCTCGTCGACCCAGACGACCGGCACGCTGAACCGCCCATTGAGCTGGTTACCGAAACGTTTGGCCTGCTGCGTCATTTCATGCGGCGTGCCATCGGGATGACACGGCAGACCGACGACGATCAGCTCAGGCTGCCACTCGGCGATGAGCTTGCCCATCTCGGCAAAACGCACTTCACGATTGAGGTTGGCGACGACGGTGAGTGCGCGGGCCTCGCGCAGCATCAGATTGCCCATCGCGACGCCGATGCGGCGCTCGCCGTAATCGAAGGCGAGCACCGTGCGACTGCCAGCCGTCATGCGTGACCCGCGTCGGCGGAGAGCATCGACGACGTCACGCCGAGCAGCGCCAGCGCGGCGTCGAAGCGTTCGGCCGGCGGCACGTCGAACACGATGCCCGGGTCGGCCGCGACCGTCAGCCAGCCGTTACGGCTGATTTCGTCTTCCAGTTGCCCTGCACTCCAGCCCGAATGACCGAGCGTGAGCAGGAAACGGTTGGGGCCTTGCCCATTTGCGACGGCTTCGAGCACGTCCTTGGACGTCGTCATCTCCAACCCGCCCGGCACCGACAGCGATGAACTATACGCAGTCCCTGTCGCCTCATGCAGCACGAAGCCGCGCTCGGTCTGCACCGGGCCGCCGAAGAAGACCGGTTGATGCGCCAGCGGATCGATTTCGAGCTTGAGGTCGAGCCGCTCGAAGAGCGACGCGAGGTCAATGTCGGTAGGACGATTGATGACCAGCCCGATCGCGCCTTTTTCACTGTGCTCGCACAGGTAGACGACGGTGCCGGAAAAGGTGGGATCGGCCATGCCGGGCATGGCGATAAGGAACTGATTCGTAAGGTTGATACGGTCGTTCGGCATAGGGCCAGAGTTTATCGGAACCTGTTTGACGGTCTGCCCGCCGGACCTCGTCCCGCAGCGGGCGTCGAGGCCCCGTGAGAGCCTCGCGTCACCTGCCGCCGGCCGGTCGGTGGACGAACTTTTTCCGCATCGTGATACGGCCATCGGCCGCCAGTGGCAGCCTTTGGGCCGACTGTATCACGGAACGTCGCGCCCGGTGACTAGCCGCTGCCCGAACACGCTGGCGTCCAGCGCCCGTTCTCGCCACATGGCCATCTCGGCGATCAGGTCAGGGCGCGCCTCGGGGTAAGTGTCCGCCGCAAACTGATGCAGCATGCCGCGCAACGCCCTGACCGTCATCGCCAGCGCAGCCGGGCCGCCCGGCTCCGCGGGGGGCGACGCCGCCAGACGCTCGCCCGTCGCCGCAACCGCAGCCGCCAGCCGTGCGACCGGCGCCAGCCCGATGGCCGCCGCATTTTGCGCCACCTGTGCCGCCACGGCCGGATCGTTCAAATTCGGAAGCGCCTCATCCGCAAGACTGAGGAATGTCTGGCAAACGTCCTGCCGCACCGACAACGGGCCGATGCGCAGCCAGTCGCGCGAACTGGTGCCGGCGCCCTGCTTCTGACCCGCTTGGGCGGCGTCCGCCAACGGCTCGGGCAAATGGCCGGGACGGCGCAATACGCCGAAATCGGCCAAAAGCGTTCCCAGCCAGGTGTCGGGCGCCTCGGCGTGCCACGTAGCGAGCGCTTCGAGCAGATCGTGTCCCGGCACCGCTTCGGCAGCCGTTCTGGCGGCGGCAGACGACGTGGCCGACGCGGTGCGAACGTCATCCGGGCCGCTCGGCCGGGTGAGTTGCTTGCGCAATGCCATGTTCATCCGCCCGATCTGACGCTTGTCGGCCAGACTCAGCGGTGCCCGGGCAAAGCGCAGCCAGGCAGCGGCCAGACGCCAGTAATCCAGCGGCGCAGTAGCCCCGGCACGGTGCAGGTCTGCCGCCAGATCGGCCAATTGGCCCAAAGCGGCCGTGGTATCGGTCGCGTCGGCGTCAGGGCGCAACAGGCGCAGCAGCACGCGTTCGACATCGGCGCGCAGCGGCGCAGTGCCCGCAGGCAGTCCGTGAAGACGCGGCTGTGCGATCACCCATCCTGCCATGCGAAGCTCGCCCGGCGTGGGCGCGCCGGCCCAGTTATCGGCAGTCGCGGCGGTCTGAGAAGACGGCGAAGACGCTAACGGGGCGGGCGCGACGCCCGCCTGCCAGATATCGCGCTCGAACTGTCGCAGCGCATTGCGCTGGGCGTCCTGACTGCCCGATCCGCCATACGCCGCCTCGGCAATCGCCTGAACGAGACGCTCACCCTGGAGCGCCCAGTCGGCATGACCGCTCGTCTGAAGCAGACGATTCGCTCGCCGCAGCGGCCCCAGCGCCGCCGCCGGGCCGTTCGACCATGCGTCGGACGCCTCGGTCAGCGCTTCGGCCACCTCCGGCAAACGCCACAGCGGCGCCTCACGCGTGTCGCGCGTGGCGCCGGCAGTCACGTTATCGGGGGAGTCGGGAGATGATTGAGATGCGCCGGGCACGCTGGGCGCACCAGACGATTCAGACATCACCATAGGGCGTCTCCTGGCCGTTCGGCCTCAGATCTGCACCATCTCGAAGTCTTCCTTGCGGGCCCCGCACTCCGGACAGGTCCAGTTGATCGGCACGTCTTCCCAGCGCGTACCGGGCGCGATGCCCTCGTCGGGCAATCCTGCCTCTTCGTCGTAGATCCAACCGCAAATGAGGCACATCCAGCTCTTGTATTCCATGCTTTCTTCAGCGACGAGCGTTCCGTTACAATGGCTTGTCAACCGCTTCGGGTCCCGTCGGCAGAGATGTCGAACGGTCTTGTGGGAACCCTGCCGGTGCATTGTCCGGCGGGCGCTGCCCACGGCGCTTTCAAGCGCTCCGAAACGGGCATTTAAGGCGTGATGGTACCAACGAACCCAAAGCCTGACCAGATCGCCGTCTATCCTGCTTCCATGCAAACTGAATCCCCACCCATTCTCCTGACCTTCGGGCTTTCCGACCCCACTTCGGCAACCGGCGTGCAGGCCGACCTGCTCACCTTTGCGAGCATGGGCGGCTACGGCGTGTCGGTGCTGACCGGCTACTCCTCGCAAGACTCGCGCGCGTGCGACGACGTGCAGCCCATCGACCCCGACTGGATTGCCGATCAGGCGCGCATGCTGCTTGAAGACATGCCGGTCGCGGCCTTCAAGGTCGGCAGCGCCGTGAATGCCGAGAACGTCGCGTCCATCGCCGAGATCGTGGCCGATTACGACGAAACACCGCTCGTCGTCGCCCCGGACTTCGGCCTGGCCGGCGAGCATCTGCTCTCGGCGGACGAATTACGCGAAGCCACGGCCAGCCTGCTGGTGCCGCAGGCCAGCGTGCTTGTCGTGAGCCCGGCCAGCGCCGTCGCGCTCGCGCAGACGATTACGGAGAATGAAAACCTTTCGCTCGACGAGGCCGTCTCGATCCTGCTGGAAAACGGCTGCGAGTTCGTGCTCGTGAGCGACGGCAACGCGCCGCAGTTCACGCACACGCTGTACAGCGACGGCGGCGTGGTCCGTGAAGACGCCTGGGACCGTCCGCCGCACAACGTGGCCGGGGCCATGGACACCCTGGCTGCGGCCGTTACCGCCATGCTCGCCAACGGTCTGGCCGTGCCGGAAGCCGTTCGCGAGGCCCAGGAGTATTTGCAGCAGGTGCTGGAAAACGCCTTCCGCCCGGGCATGGGACGTCACTTCCCCGATCGCTTCTTCTGGGCACGCACCGAAGACACCGAGCAGGACGGCAGCCCGCCGCAGGCCTGACGCTTCCTCCGGTTCGCCGATCGGCGCTGCAATGAAAATCGCCCGCGAATGTCGCGGGCGATCTCGTTTCTGGCGGATGTGTCGGATGCGACAGATGCGGTGGATGCGGCGGACAGGCGTGGCGTGATGCCTTCGTGCCGCTGTGCCGCGGCGTCGTTACACGTCGTTATGACAGCCGCCGCACATTACCTCGCGGCGCAGCCATCGCATCCGTGTCCGTCTCGCCCGTCGGCCGTCCATACGTATCGATGACCCGCTTGACGAACGGCTTCAGGTCATCGCCCTGCTCGCGCAACATGCGCACGAGTGCGGCATATTGCCCTTCCCAGATCAGCGTGTTGTAGTTTTTCAAACGTTGCACGTCCTGCAAGGCTTCGTCGTCGCGTCCAGCCAAAGCCAGCAGCACGACATAGCGCTTGATCATCGTCGGTCCGGCGCCCAGCGCCAGCGCTTCGCGATGCGCGGCGAGCTTCTCGTCGAGTTGATCCTTGCTGAGGTACAGCGCCCCCGTCACCGCGTAATCGCCGTAAGGCGCGAAGAACAACGCCGGATCAGTGCGATACGCTTCGATCTTGCCCGCGCGGTAAGCCACCTCGACGCGCTGATAGTCGCCGTACAGCCAGGGAATCGCGACGCATGCGAACAACACGATCACGCCGTTGATAGCGCCGGTGGCCGCCGACGACACGCTCTCGATCGGCTTCGTCTCGCAAAACCCGAGCAGGAACATCGCGGGCAGCAAGAAAAATGCATAGTGCTGTGGATATTCCAGCAGCGAATGAATCGCGAGCATGCCCAGCAACACGAAAGCGAGCGCAATCGGTGCCGTCTTGATATTGCGTACCGCACGCGCAAACCAGAACGCCAACGGCAACAACACAGCGAGCGCGCCGACAATACCAATCTTTGCCAGCAGGTCGATCAACACGTTATGCGCGTTGTCCGCCATCTCGACCGGGCCCAGCTTGTCCACCAGTGCGAATTGCGCATCGATGTAATTCGACCAACCTGCGCCGAAGAACCAGTGCTCGCGGAAGATGGTCAGCCCATACTCCCACAGGATCACACGGCCCGTTACCTGCCCCGCGTGCTGCATACGCGCAACCGCACTGCCTTCGAGATGCCATCCCCAGGCGATATTCGCCCAACCGACACACACCGTCATCAAGGCAAGCATCGGGAGTATCGCCGCCGGCACGAACCAGCGCATCGAGCGACGCATGTTGCGCGTCTCCTCGCTTCGCTCCATCCAGACGAGCCACAATCCGAACGCCGAGAGCAACGCCAGTTGCAACCACGGCGTACGCGAACCCGTCAGGCAGATGCCGATGTCGAAGGCCGCACACGCGATCAGAAATGCCCACGCGGGCAGCTTGCGCTGATACCAAAGGTAGAACGCACCGGCGCTCGCGAGCGACAGGTACGTCGCCAGATGATTCGGCTGATACATGTTGCCGAACAGACGCCGCGCCACGCTCACCGTGTACTTCGCGACGAGCCACGGCACATGCGCTTCGAGATGAAACGCCTGCACGAGCTGAGCGCCCACCGCATACAAACCGCCCAGCGTCAGCGCGACGGCACTCCAGCGCATGAGCACGCCACGCCAGCCCAGTTGCGCCAGCCAGTAGCCCGCATTGACGGCAACGATCATCGCCACGCCGTAGAGCAGCGCCGTCATCATCAGTTGCGGCAACTCGGTCGGCATCGTCGCGCGCTGGATGAGCACGACCGCAACGAAGGCGAGCGGCATCCAGGTCACGCGCGGCATGCGCAGCACGCGCGCATCGCGCTGCCACACGGCGATCATCGAGAGCACGCCGAGCAACGCGAAGAGCGAAAACGTCAACGCTTCCGAGTAAAACGTGGAGATCGGATAGGTGTGCTTGACGAGGTTGTAGGGCAAGGCCCAGATCAGGGCCATCGTGAGCCCGATCATCGAGAGAAGCAGAGGAGGAAACAAGGTCGCCGCCGTGCAATGCACCGGTTGGAAGATGCGCAAGCATAACGAAAAACGGCCGCCCGGGGGCAGCCATTTCATGCCTGACGCGCGTAGCTCGACGCCTGCGGATTCCAGCCCGTTTCCGGTCAGCAAATCCTCGGTGACGTCAGGGCCGGACGTGGTATCGCGTGATGCAACATCAGGTCATCCGGCCAACCGCTCATCGGACTCAGGCGCCCTTGGTCGCGGTCTCGCCACGGCACTCCGGCGGTGCCAGCTTGCCGGGCAGCGTGGCGCCGTTCGGTGCGCCCTCGCGGCCCTGTGCGTAGCACGTCCAGACGATCTGGCCTTCGGGGGCCTTGCCGACGGTCAGCGCCTCGGGCTTGCCGGTCACGCCGGTGCTCGTGGGCACCAGAACCATCGCACCGTCGCCGGCACGCTGCGTGTAGGCCACGGTCACGTTGCCGCTCACGGAATCGATGCTCACGCCGCTCACGTTGTCAGTCGCGCTCGGCGCCTGCCAACCGCTGTTGAACGGCGCGCCGTGCATGGCGTTCTCGCTCACGAGCGCCTTGGCCGACGCTGCTGCGCCCAGCCCTTCGACGACACGTGCGCGCACCAGATAATTCTGCAGATACGGAACCCCTGCCGTGACCAGCACGCCGATGATCGCCAGCACGATCATCAGCTCGATCAGGGTGAAACCCCGGGATTTGGCGAGACCGGTAGTCCGGTGGCCGAAACGACGCATTGTGTAACTCCCTGCAAAAGCAATGAAAACAAAAGGGACATCGGGGGGAAGTGGGCGGAGTATGCCATAGCCCTCCCGACGAATGCCCTGCCGCAGATCAAAATCGGGCGGCGCCGCATGGGGCCGTCGGAATCGTCCGAGCCGAAGCTGGACGATTCATCGATTGAGAAGGTCGATCGCAGCGCTCGCGATGTGTCCTGGTCCGCCATGACGTGCGGACATCGGAGCAAGACATCCCGCACCGGGATGTCCGGCCCCGCAATGGACCCGTTTATTTCGAAGAGGTTGCACGCGTTTGACGTGCCTCGCTTCGACGCTTGAGCACCAGTCCCACGGCGAGAACCAGCAGCGCGCCGATCGCGGACGCCACGTAGTGCGTGTATTGGGCAGCATTGCCCGGCAGGTGCAGCAGATGGCCGACGCCCGGATCCGACACGATCAGCCCCCCGGCAATCCAGCCGAGCAGCGCAGCGCCCGCCATCACGATGACCGGGAACCGGTCGAGGGCCTTGAGCACGAGCTGCGAGCCCCAGACGATCAGCGGAATGCTCACCAGCAGACCGAAAATGACGAGCGGCAACTGATGATGTTCTGCGGCGCCTTCGGCTGCCCCGGCAATCGCAATCACGTTGTCGATACTCATCACGAGATCGGCAACGATGATGGTTTTGACCGCCGTCCAGAGTTTGTCCGCCGGCTTCACGCTGTCGTGCGCGTCATGGTCAGGCACCAGCAGCTTGGTACCGATCCAGAGCAGCAGCAACCCGCCCACGGCCTTCAGATACGGCACGGCGAGCAGCGTCACGGCGAATGCGATCAGAATCACGCGCAGCACGATGGCCCCGGCCGTCCCCCACACAATGCCCTGCAGGCGTTGCTTGGCCGGCAAATTGCGGCAGGCGAGCGCGATCACCACGGCATTGTCGCCACCCAGCAGGATGTCGATCATGATGATCTGTGCCACGGCGGCCCAGTTCAGCTCGGCAAAAAACGCAAGCATGGCGCAAATATCCTTGGGAACGATGGAGACGAAACGACGGCGTCGGGTAAGACGAATACAGCAAAGGATTGCGCAAACGCAATAGCAAAAGAGGGAGCCCGATGCCCTGGGCTCCCTCTTTCATGACCGCTGACACCGCCGCCGGTTCCGGCGGCGATAACACGATCGTCCGGCGGGAATTACAGCACCGACTTGAGCAGGCGGCCCATTTCCGACGGGTTCTTGGTCACCTTGATGCCGCAGGCATCCATGATGGCCAGCTTGGCTTCGGCCGTATCGGCACCGCCCGAGATCAGCGCGCCGGCGTGGCCCATGCGCTTGCCCGGAGGCGCCGTCACGCCTGCGATGAAGCCGACGACCGGCTTCTTCATGTTGCCCTTGATCCACTCGGCGGCAGCGGCTTCGTCCGGACCGCCGATTTCACCGATCATGATCACGGCGTCCGTTTCCGGATCGTCGTTGAACATCTGCATGACGTCGATGTGCTTCAGACCGTTGATCGGGTCGCCACCGATACCGACGGCGCTCGACTGGCCCAGACCCAGGGCGGTCAGTTGACCCACGGCTTCGTACGTCAGGGTACCCGAGCGCGACACCACGCCGATGCGACCCTTCTTGTGGATGTGACCCGGCATGATGCCGATCTTCAGTTCGTCCGGCGTGATCACGCCCGGGCAGTTCGGGCCGAGCAGCAAGGTCTTGCGACCTTCGCGACGCATACGGTCCTTCACTTCGATCATGTCACGGACCGGAATACCTTCCGTGATACAGATCGCCAGATCCAGGTCGGCTTCGACAGCTTCCCAGATTGCGGCAGCAGCGCCTGCGGGCGGCACGTAGATCACCGACACGGTAGCGCCGGTTTGTTCCTTGGCGTCCTTCACCGAACCGTAGATCGGAATGCCTTCGAAGTCTTCGCCGGCCTTCTTCGGGTTCACGCCAGCGACGAACGCGTTCTTGCCATTCGCGTATTCGCGGCACATGCGGGTATGGAACTGGCCGGTCTTGCCAGTGATACCCTGGGTGATGACCTTGGTGTCTTTGTTGATCAGAATCGACATTGCTTGATTTCCTTCGTCCTGTTGCCTGGCGGTGCGCACTGCCCCTCTCGGAGTGGCGCGCCGCGACGGCTTCGACTGTTCTGGTTACTTGCCTGCGGCGGCCGCGACAACCTTCTGGGCAGCTTCTTCCATGCTGTCAGCAGAAATGATCGGCAGGCCGGACTCGGCGAGCATCTTCTTGCCCAGGTCTTCGTTCGTACCCTTCATGCGCACGACGAGCGGCACCTTCAGCGACACGGCCTTCGATGCCGTGATCACGCCTTCTGCGATCACGTCGCAGCGCATGATGCCGCCGAAGATGTTGACCAGAATGGCCGTCAGGTTCGGGTTCTTCAGCATGATCTTGAACGCTTCGGTCACCTTCTCTGCCGTGGCGCCACCGCCCACGTCCAGGAAGTTGGCCGGCTCGCCGCCGAACAGCTTGATGGTGTCCATCGTGGCCATGGCCAGACCGGCACCGTTCACCAGACAGCCGATGTTGCCGTCGAGCGAGATGTAAGCCAGATCGAACTTCGAGGCTTCGACTTCCGCCGGATCTTCTTCGTCCAGATCGCGGTAAGCCACGATTTCCGGATGACGGTACAGGGCGTTCGAGTCAAAGTTGAACTTGGCGTCCAGCGCCGTGACCGTGCCGTTCTTGCTCACGTTCAGCGGGTTGATTTCGGCCAGCGAAGCGTCCGTTTCCCAGAAGGCCTTGTACAGACCTTGCAGGATCGTGCGGGCTTGCGCCACCGAAGCGTCGGGCACGCTGATCTTCTTGGCGAAGTCATCGGCTTGTGCGTCGGTCAGGCCAACCGACGGATCGATCACGACGTGATGGATCAGTTCCGGATGCTTTTCGGCGACTTCTTCGATGTCCATGCCGCCTTCGCTCGAACCCATCATCACGATCTTCTGCGTGACGCGGTCAACCACCAGGCTGACGTACAGTTCGTTGTTGATGTCGGCGCCTTCTTCGATCAGCAGGCGATTGACCTTCTGACCTTCCGGACCGGTCTGGTGCGTGACCAGTTGCATGCCGAGGATCTGGCTGGCGTATTCGCGCACTTGCTCGATCGTCTTGGCAACCTTCACGCCGCCGCCCTTACCGCGACCGCCTGCGTGAATCTGGGCCTTAACCACCCAAACCGGACCGCCGAGTTCTTCGGCTGCCTTCACGGCCTCGTCCACGGAAAACGCCGGAATGCCGCGGGGCACCGCGACTCCGAATTTTCGGAGGATTTCCTTGCCTTGATACTCATGAATCTTCATGCGTGATTCCCTTCTTGCTGAGTTGGAAGTTTGGGTTCGAGCTTGCGAGTCGAGGCCTCATCGCGCACCGCTTCTGATGTGACGGGCGTCGTGGGCTCGTTCGCTCGATCGTTTGCGCGGCCGTTGAACCAGCGCGGGTAAAACCGGCGCACCGCCTCGCCATCGAACCGCAAGGCGTGACAATGTCCGAGTTGGAAAGGTGGCGCCGAATCGTTGGCGTCATTGGCGGCCTTGAGTGCCGTATCGGGCGTGTGGATCACCACCCCGGCAAAGGCCTGAATCGCTGCCGTGGGCAGGACACTGCAAAGTTCGGTCAGATGGGTACAGCCCGCCGCGCCGCCAAGGCGCTCGCGAACCCCGCGCCGGAAGCCCTGTCGCAGGTTAAGACCGATCAACTGACGATATTCGGGGCCGATCTGGTCGCAAATGCCCGGATAAGGCACCCAATCGGAAACGGCCTCGGCGTCATGCACCTCGAAGGACTCATCGATCGTCAACCGCAGCCAGAGCTCGTGAATCGGCGTGCCTTCCTTGCGAAGGCCCGTCGCCAATGCAAAATCCCGATCCTTATGATCGGTGAGACGGGCTTCGATGTCCCATAGGCCATCGTCGCGCGAAAACGCTTCAACAGCGATCGTGCGACGGTGACGCAAGGTACGAGAGGCAGGCGCGGAGAGCGGCATGCGGAAGTGTGCAATGCATGAACGCAGAAAGATCTTGATTCTAGCATAGGCGACAGCACCGTCTGCCGCAGCGCAGCAGAAGCCCACCGCATAAGGGCGAATAACCCGACCCAACGGTCGGGAAATCAATGTCGCCCGATTGCCGCGCGCATGGTGCGACGCCATAACGCGATAACCGAGTAATGACGCGTCACATGAGATTCATCGACGTGTCATGCCCGCGTTGAAGCGGATGACACGATGCAGCGTGTCATTCATCTGCTGACGATGAATGCGCCCTCATCCATGAGGAATGCGATGAGGCGCACCTCAGACATCGTCCAGAAACTCGTCGGCGCCTCTTACGATTTTGCTGATAACGGTACGAGAAAAGCCGCGCGCTGCAAGAAAGCGCATCTGCTTGGCGCGGGCCTCCGGCGTGGCGGCGACTTCCCCGAACTTCTTCTGCCAGACGGCACGGGCTCGCGTCATCTCGGTTTCGCGCAATTGCTCCGAAATGGCGGCAACGGTCTCCGCGTCGACCTGATGCTGCTTGAGCTCACCGATGATCCGCGTAGTCCCCATGCGCGACGCACGCCGGTTCACTACGCTCTCGGCAAAGCGCTCGTTGGATAGCCAGCGTTCCTGCTCCAGGCTGTCGAGCAGGCGATCGAGTGCTTCGGGGTCCTCGGCATCGGCGTAGGGCATGAGCTTGCGACGCAACTCCGCCCGGCTGTACTCACGACGCGCGAGATACGACAGCGCACGTCCTTTCAGACTGAGCACGGGCTTGCGCGACGGCTTGGCCGAAACGGCCTCATCCCCCGGCGGGGGCGGCGGTGCGTTCGGATCTCGGGGAGGACGACGGTGGATCATGGAGTCATCGTAACGCCATCGGCGGCAGGGCATGAGAGACACCGGCACCAAGGGCGAGCCTGGAAGCAAGTCGGAGAGTCAGCGGACAACACGTGAGACACGCGGATGACCGGCAAACCACGGTCAAACAACGCCCAAAGACGTCAAATGAAAACGAAAAGTGCGCGAGAACCGGTACAGATAGAAGAACTACCGAGAGAAAACAAAAACGGCAGCGCGACGCCGTCTGGCTTCGCGCTGCCGCTGCGACAACTCAGGCGCTCAACAAGCGCTTAAGCCTCGTCTTCTTCTTCGATCTCACCGGTTTCGTTGATCGCCGTAACCCCCAGCGATGCACGTACCTTGTTCTCGATCTCGTGGGCGATGTCTGGATTCTCACGCAGGAATTCGCGCGCGTTGTCCTTGCCCTGACCGATCTTCTCGCCGTTGTAGCTGTACCAGGCGCCGGCCTTCTCGACGATCTTCGCATTGACACCCAGATCGATGATTTCGCCTTCGCGCGAAATGCCCTGACCGTAGAGGATGTCGAAAATCGCTTCGCGGAACGGCGGCGATACCTTGTTCTTCACGACCTTGACGCGGGTTTCGTTACCGACCACCTCGTCGCCCTTCTTGATCGAACCGATACGACGGATGTCCAGACGCACCGACGAGTAGAACTTCAGCGCGTTACCGCCAGTCGTCGTTTCCGGATTGCCGAACATCACACCGATCTTCATACGAATCTGGTTGATGAAGATCACCGTGCAGTTCGTACGCTTGATCGTGCCGGTCAGCTTACGCAGCGCCTGCGACATCAGACGTGCCTGGAGACCCGGCAGCGAGTCGCCCATTTCGCCTTCGATTTCAGCCTTCGGCACCAGCGCCGCGACCGAGTCGATAATGATCAGGTCGATCGAACCCGAGCGCACCAGCGCATCGGCGATTTCCAGTGCCTGTTCGCCCGTGTCCGGCTGCGAGATCAGCAGTTCCGGCACCGAGACGCCCAGCTTGTTGGCGTAACCGACGTCGAGGGCATGCTCTGCGTCGATGAACGCGCAGGTGCCACCGATCTTTTGCATCTCCGCCACGACTTGCAGCGTGAGCGTGGTCTTACCCGACGATTCCGGACCGTAGATCTCGATCACACGACCGCGCGGCAGGCCACCGACGCCAAGCGCGATGTCCAGACCCAGCGAGCCCGTGGAGACGACCTGGATGTCCGCTTCGACCTCGCCGTCGCCCAGACGCATGATCGAGCCCTTGCCGAATTGCTTCTCGATCTGCGCGAGGGCGGCGGCGAGCGCCTTGCCTTTCTCGGCCGACAGATTGGCAGACCCTTTCTTGCTTTCTTCCATGAATCGTCCTTTGATATGATGAGCGAGACGGCTCGAGTGAGGCGTGACTGCCGGTACTGTATAAAAAACCAGTGCTCTTTGCAAGTGCCTGTTGTCCGAAAGCGCCGAAACGACAAAAAAGCCGCGAACCACGCGCCGCAACATCACAGGAGACACACCGCTGCCGTCAGGCGACGGTGCCTACACAAGCCTATCACGCCCATGCGAATTCTCATCGCAGAGGATGACAGCATTCTGGCCGACGCCCTGACCCGCTCGTTGCGTCAGGGGGGCTACGCCGTCGATCACGTCAAGACGGGGCTCGAAGCCGACTCCGCGCTCTCCGCCCAGACGTTCGACCTGCTGATTCTCGATCTCGGTCTGCCCCGCCTGCCCGGCCACGAAGTCCTGCGCCGGTTGCGCGCCCGCAATTCCCATCTGCCCGTGCTGATCCTGACGGCATCCGACAGCGTCGACGCCCGCGTGAAGGGCCTCGATCTCGGTGCAGACGACTACATGGCCAAGCCTTTCGCGCTCGCCGAACTCGAAGCGCGCGTGCGGGCCCTGACCCGGCGCGGCGCCGGCGGCGGCTCGACGGTCATCCGCCACGGCCCGCTCAGCTTCGATCAGGTCGGGCGCACCGCCTATATTCATGAGCAGATGCTCGACCTGTCCGCCCGCGAACTCGAATTGCTCGAAGTGCTGCTCCTGCGCACCGGGCGCCTCGTCTCCAAGGAACAGCTCGTCGACCACCTGTGCGGCTGGGGCGAAGAAGTCAGCAACAACGCCATCGAGGTATACATGCACCGGCTGCGCAAGAAGATCGAGCCGAGCGGCGTGCGCATCGCCACGATTCGCGGACTGGGGTATTGTCTGGAAAAGCCTGCGGCAACACCTGCGAACGCCGCCTGACAAAAGGACGTCGGGCACACACGCGAGGCCGGCCGCCCTTGCGGTCTTCACCGATGCGTGAAGCCGGTCACGCCCGAACCGACGCGTGATACCGGGCACGCCCAGTCGACCCGGCAAGCCCGCCGCCTCAGTCTCTTTAGCCTATCCGCCCGATGCGTCTGAGCTTTCGTCACCCCCATCGCGCCACGCCTGCGGATCCGGACGCGGCTCACCACGGACATGCCGGGCCGCCCCCGCACGCCGCAGACGCCACCGATCCGTTCGATCCCTACGCCGATCCTTTCGTGCGCCCGGGTTTCGGCGCGCCGCTGGAGCGCGAGGCCGAGCCGCCGCCGCGCTCGCTGTTCGGCGAGATTCTCGACTGGATGCTCGCGCCGCTGCTCCTGCTCTGGCCGATGAGCATTGCCGTGACGTACCTCGTTGCGAAGTCGATTGCCAACGGCCCGTTCGACCGGGCGCTGGAAACCAATACTTACGTGCTCGCCCAGCAAGTCCATTCGGATCGCGGACAGGTCACGCTCACCCTGCCGATGCCGGCACGCGATCTGCTGCGCGCCGACGCCACCGACAACATTTACTTCCAGGTCCTTGGTGCGAAGGGAGAACTCGTCGGCGGCACGGCCGAGCTGCCGCTGCCCCATGAAGATGACCGGCCGCAGCCCGGCGTCGTCCAGTTCCGGGACGAAACGGTCGGCGGCAACGACATTCGCGTTGCGTTCACGTACGTTGACCTGCCGCGCATGGAACCGCCCGGCAGCATGGCGCTCGTGCAGGTCGCCGAGACACTCGACAAACGCAGCCAACTGGCCAACGAGATCATCAAGGGCGTGATCCTGCCGCAGTTCGTGATTCTGCCGCTGGCCATCGTGCTCGTCTGGTTCGGGCTGTCGCGCGGCCTCGCACCGCTGCATGCGTTGCAGGAACATATTCGTGCGCGCCGGCCGGACGATCTGTCGCCACTCGAAGCGCGTCAGGCGCCGCCGGAGATCGCGCCGCTCGTCAACTCGCTGAACGATCTGCTCGGACGTCTCGAACAGAACATGAAACTTCAGCAACGCTTCATTGCAGACGCCGCCCATCAGCTCAAGACACCGCTTGCCGGATTGCGTATGCAGGCAGAGCTCGCTTTGCGCCAGACATCCCCCGACGAACTACGGCGTTCGCTCTCGCAGATCGCGGTCAGCTCCGAGCAGGCCGCACGCCTCGTCAACCAGTTGCTCGCATTGGCGCGCGCCGAGAACAGTGCGAACGACGCTGCCGCATTCACCCCCGTCAACCTCAGCCTGCTCGCGCGTAGCGCCATGCAGGACTGGTTCCAGGCCGCGTTCGCCAAACGAATCGATCTCGGCTTCGAGGAGCCGCCGTTTCCTGTGCATCTGTCCGGTCAGCCGGTGATGCTGCGCGAGTTGCTCAACAACCTCATCGACAACGCGATCCGTTACACGCCGGCCGGGGGCAAAGTCACGGTGCGCCTGCGTCATGAAGCGTCGGACGGCTTCGTGCATCTCGAAGTCGAAGACACCGGGCCGGGCATTCCCGCGTCGGAGCGGCCGCGCGTGTTCGAGCGCTTCTACCGCATTCTCGGCAGCGACAGCGACGGCAGCGGTCTGGGCCTCGCCATCGTGCGCGAGATCGTGCAGATCCATCGCGGCGACGTCAGCGTGCTCGACCACGTCGATGCACAGCACCCCGAAGCAACCGGCACGTTGATCCGGGTGACGTTTCCGCTCGCCGAGTTGCCTATCGAAAACCCTCATGCGTGACGCAAATGCGCGAAATACGGCCAATTTCGGGCCAAAGTCGAGGGTAAGTCCCTAGCCACGTAAGGTTCGAGTCAGTTTGGCGTCAGACGGCGGTAAGGTTGTCCTCCAATAATCAGTTGCAACGGCCCGGGTGCGTCCCAGGGGCGTGCTTACATTACAGGAGACAACCGCATGGCTACTGCAACGACAGCCACCACCCATGCACCGATGACCAAGGAAGAGCGGAAGGTCATCTTCGCGTCGTCGCTGGGCACGGTGTTCGAGTGGTACGACTTTTACCTGGCCGGTTCGTTGGCCGCTTTCATCAGCCGTCACTTCTTCTCGGGGATCAATCCGACGGCAGCCTTCATCTTCACACTGCTGTCGTTCGCGGCCGGCTTCGCGGTGCGTCCGTTCGGCGCCATCGTGTTCGGTCGTATCGGCGACCTCGTCGGTCGTAAGTACACGTTCCTCGTGACCATCACGCTGATGGGTCTGTCCACGCTGGTCGTCGGTCTGTTGCCCGGCTATGCGTCTTGGGGTATCGCGGCACCGGTGATCTTCATCGCCATGCGCCTGCTTCAGGGTCTGGCGCTGGGCGGCGAATACGGTGGTGCAGCCACGTACGTGGCCGAGCACGCACCGCACGGCCGTCGCGGCTTCTACACGTCGTGGATTCAGACGACCGCCACGCTGGGTCTCTTCCTCTCGCTGCTCGTGATTCTCGGCACCCGCATGGTGATGGGTGAAGAGGCGTTCGGTGACTGGGGCTGGCGCATTCCGTTCGTGCTGTCGATCGTGCTGCTGCTGATCTCGCTGTGGATTCGTCTGCAACTTAGCGAATCGCCGGCATTCCAGCGCATGAAGGCGGAAGGCAAGGGCTCGAAGGCACCGCTCAAGGAATCGTTCGGGGAATGGAAGAACCTGAAGATCGTGATTCTGGCGCTGGTCGGTCTCACGGCAGGTCAGGCCGTCGTTTGGTACACGGGGCAGTTCTACTCGCTGTTCTTCATGACACAGGTGCTCAAGGTCGACGGCAACACCGCCAACATCATGGTGGCGCTGGGTCTGTTGATCGGCAGCCCGTTCTTCGTGTTCTTCGGTGCCCTGTCGGACAAGATCGGTCGCAAGCCGATCATCATGGCGGGTTGCCTGCTGGCCGCGCTGCTGTACTTCCCGATCTTCAAGGCGCTGACGCACTACGCCAACCCGGCGCTGGAAGCTGCAACGGCGCGCTCGCCGATCACGGTCATCGCCGATCCGAAGGAGTGCTCGTTCCAGTTCAACCCGGTGGGTACGTCGAAGTTCACCAGCTCGTGCGATATCGCCAAGAGCTTCCTGTCGCGCGCCGGTCTGAACTATCAGAACGAAGCGGCACCGGCGGGCACGATGGCGACGGTGAAGATCGGCGACAAGGTGATCCAGTCGGTCGACGGCAAGGCGGCGGACGCGAAGGACAAGACCAAGGCATTCGAAGCGGATATGTCGGCCACGCTCAAGGCAGACGGTTACCCGCCGAAGGCCGACCCGGCGCAGATGAACAAGCCGATGGTCGTGATCCTGCTGGCGATCCTCGTGATCTTCGTGACGATGGTGTACGGTCCGATCGCGGCCATGTTGGTGGAGATGTTCCCGACCCGCATTCGCTACACCTCGATGTCGCTGCCGTATCACATCGGTAACGGCTGGTTCGGCGGCTTCCTGCCGGCCACGGCCTTCGCCATCGTGGCGGCCAAGGGCGACATCTACTCCGGCCTCTGGTACCCGATCGTGATCGCGCTGATTACCTTCGTGATCGGTATGCTCTTCATCAAGGAGACGAAGGACGTCGACATCTACGCCAACGACTGACGAAGGCGTGACCGGCCTCGTTACGGGGGGCCAGTCGATATGAATCGCAACGCCGGGGCTTTCGGGTCCCGGCGTTGTCGTTTGTGAGGCGGCTCTCGATCGACCACTTCAGACCCGGCCCGACGTCGACCGCGCTATTTTCATGATTTTGCAAAATACCTGTTGACAGCCTATAGGGGTCTACCTATAATCTTTCTTCTACGGCGAATTAGCTCAGTCGGTTAGAGCGACGGAATCATAATCCGCAGGTCCGGGGTTCGAGTCCCTGATTCGCCACCAAATTTGAGAACGGCTTCCAGCGATGGAAGCCGTTTTTTTTCGTCCATCCTTTGGCATTGTTCCCCCCGTTGACGGTCCGGGCGGGCTTTGGCCAGTTCACAAGTACGGCGCGCTTTTGTCGTACATTACTCAGAACTGCATGCCAATCTCCAAATGAAACACGACCTCTATCTTTTTGAGGGCCTTCTGACGGCCTCCTCTCGCGAAGATTTGCACAACGGCGTGGTGAAACTGGCAGACGAGTTCGGTTTCCCCAGCCTGTTCTTTTCCCCATTGGTCGATAGCGGCGGCGCCAGGAAATTCTTTCGCGATCACGGTCAGGTCGCGCCAGAACATTTGCCGACCCGAAGCATTTACACGACCTACCCGGAATCGTGGCTCATGCGGTATCAGCAAGCGGATCACATTCACCACGACCCGATCGTGCGGCAGGCAACACAATCGACGCTGCCGATTTATTGGCATCGGTTTTCCGAAGAACGCAATATCGTTTTCGACGAGGCCCGCGAGCACGGGCTGGCCAAAGGCATCACCATCCCGATTCACGGCGCCAATGGCGAATGGTCATTGTTCAGCGTAGCGTCCGACACGGCACACGAACACGACCGCTCGCATACGTCCGCCTTTGTCGGTCAGGTCCAGTTGGCCGCCTTCTACATGAACGAGGCCGCAAGACGTCTGGGCAAGCCGAGCGAGTTGTCGATCCGGGCGCTGACCCGACGGGAGAAAGAATGCCTGCTCTGGTCCTCGCGCGGCAAGACCTCGTGGGAAATCGGCAGCATCCTGTCCATTTCGGAATCGACGGTGGTTTTTCACCTGACCAATGCCAAGAACAAACTGAATGCGACGAACCGGCGTCAGGCCGTGGCCAAGGCGATCAGCCTTGGACTGATCGCACCCTGACGACAAAACCTGTAAGAACTTCCAGCTATCCTCCACGGCGTCGATAAGTAACCATGCGCCTCACGCAGAGGGGGAGCATCCATTGGAAGCATCCGCATGGAAAGTGATTTCCCCCATCGTCAGCGCAACACATCACGGGGGGCACGCATGCAGGTTTATGAAGGGGAGTTGCTGGAAGGCGGTGTAAGCAGCGCCGACGGACGGTGGAAGAAATATACCTACCTGAAAATCGGCAATCAGCAGGTCAACAACGTTCGCATCGATATGAATTTCGACCGTGTTCTGCACGGCCAAATCAATCGCGGGTCGATCAAGCTAACTGTCGATCGCTGGTTTTCCAAAGACATCATCATCGGCATCACACAGGCTGACGGACAAACGTTCCGCCCCGGTCTTGGACAGTTCTATTTGCAGTTGGCGATCCCGGGCGTCATCGGCATCGTTGCACTGCTCGTCACACTCGCCAGCGGTAGCGCATTGGGACTGATTCCTGCGGCGCTCATGTTTCTCGCCTGCTCGGTTCCCTGGAAGTTCATCAGCAAGGTCAAAGCCGTCAAGGCCGACCACGTGTACTGATCGGATCGAGGCTCCATCGAGAACGGCTTCCCGCATCGGAAGCCGTTCTTCGTTGAAGACATCGCCCGATCAATCGAAGTCGAACATCTCAAACAGCGATTTCTTTTTGCGCGGGCGGTCGTGATAGCGGCGACGGTCGTCGTAGCCATGGTGGCGCTCACGATTGTCGCGGCCCTCCCGATACTCGCGATCGTCATCGCGATACTCCTGCGCATTCGCGTGGCCGTTCGAGCGCCCGTCGGACTCGCGACGGCTCCGGTCATGGTCACCGCGCGCCGCCTGGGCCGATGCTCCCGCCCCGCCATCCGTGCGCTCGATCAACTTGTCCAGCTCACCCCGATCGAGCCACACACCGCGACAGCTCGGACAGTAATCGATCTCCACTCCCTGACGCTCCGTCATCAGCAGATCCGGGGTACCGCACACAGGACATTTCATCGTTTCGCTCCGTCACGTAAAAGACAACGCCTTCAATGTATCGGGCATGTGGCGACGGAAAAACCTGTATTTTCATTCACTTAACTTCGGTAATTTCGAACCGTCTTCCATGGGACGACATGCGCCGACTGCACCGTTTGCTGGCGTGCGACCGTGCGCACAACGTGCGTGCGCGAACCTCCTGAATGCGCGAGGGCGGCACTGAGCGCGTCTTTCCTCTGGACGTAAAAAAGCGGTGCCGACGTTTGCCGGCACCGCTGATTCCCTGCGCGATCACTAACTGACCGCATCCATCGACTTCGACCGCTTCTCGGTGCCCGGAGGCACCGGACCTAGCGCATGACTTAGTGCACCACCCGCGCCTTCTCCGCGTCACGACGTGCCTTCGCCCGGCGCGTGAGCATGTTCAACCCTTCGACGAAGGCCGAGAACGCCATGGCCGCGTAGATGTAACCCTTCGGGATGTGCGAGCCGAAGCCTTCTGCGATCAGCGTCATCCCGATCACCAGCAGGAAACCGAGTGCGAGCATGACCACCGTCGGGTTCGCCGCGATGAAGCGCGAGAGCGGCCCCGCCATGAACAGCATCGCTGTGACTGCCGCAATCACCGCAATGAACATGATCGGGATGTGTTCGGTCATGCCCACGGCCGTCACGATACTGTCGATCGAGAACACGATATCCAGCATGATGATTTGCAGCACAGCCGCACGCGCCGTGATCGTGGCAAGCGCGCCCGCCCCTGAGCCGCCCTCGCCATGCGCGTCGTCGTCACCGCTGCCCAGCGCCACGTGGTGATGCATCTCCTTCGTCGCCTTCCACACAAGGAAGAGGCCGCCGGCGATCAGGATCAGGTCGCGCCACGAGAATCCGTGTCCGAACATCTCGAACAGCGGCGCCGTGAGCTTGGCGATCCAGGCCACCGTGCCCAGCAAGGCCAGCCGCATGATCAATGCCAGCGCGATACCCATCTTCTGCGTGCGCGCACGCATCGACAACGGCAGTTTGTTCGTGAGGATCGAGATGAAGATCAGGTTGTCGATGCCGAGCACGACCTCCATGACCACCAGCGTGACAAGCGCCGCCCACACCGCCGGGTCAGCCGCCAAAGCAAGTAGATAGTCCATATATGCGCCAGAGTTTTCCGTATGGTTATTGGTGCATCCGTCAGCCTCGCCATTCAATGGGCTGCGGACCTCCCTTCATATCCCCCACCTGACGTGAATCCAGGGTGCGGGCTCAGGACAGCATCATCGTCGAACTCATGCTTCGCAAAAACCAGCTATATACTTCACTTCAGTTCGGTTTTTCCGAAGCACTCCAACTATGCTCAATTACCGCCATCTTTACTACTTCTGGGTGGTCGTCAAGGAAGGCGGCTTCGCCCGCGCCGCCGAGCGCCTCGACATGGCCGTGCAGACGATCAGCGCGCAAGTCCGCGAACTGGAAAAGTCGCTCGGCCACCAACTGCTCAAACCCCTCGGGCGCGGTGTGACCATGACCGAGCCCGGTCAGGCCGCCTTTCGCCGCGCCGAAGAAATCTTCCGCCTCGGCCAGTCGATTCCCGACGAAGTCCGCGAAGCGGCAAGCGGCCGGGTGGCGCGCCTGTCGGTAGGTCTCGCCGACGGCATCTCGAAACTCGCCGCTCACGCCATTCTCGCACCGGTGCTCGACACGCCCTCGCTGCGACTCGTTTGCCACGAAGGCGAGCACGAGCAACTGCTCGCCGAACTCGCCCTGCACAAACTCGACCTCGTCCTGGCGAGTCAGCCCGCGCCATACAACCCGACCCTGCGACTGGCGAGTGAGCGGCTGGTCGATTCGCCCGTCGACTGGTACGGACCGGCGTCGATCGTGCGTAACACCTCGCGTGACACCTTTCCGCAATGTCTGACGGCACTGCCCGTATTATTGCCGACGGGACACTCCGCCCTGCGCGCCCGGCTCGATCAGTGGTTCGAGGTGCAGGGCATTCGCCCGAATATCGTCGGCGAATTCGAAGACAGCGCATTGATGGCCGTGTTCGCCACCCGCGGTCTGGGCGTGTTTCCGCTCAGTGAAGCCGGTGCGGGAGATGTCTCGGTGTTGCGCGGGCTGCGCTGGCTGGGACGCCCCGACGGCGTGCACGAAGACATCCACGCCATTCGCTCGCGACGTGGCGAAGGACACCCGCTCGTAGCGCGCATCATCCATCACGCTCAGAGCGCCGTCGGGGAACCGACGTCCGGTTCTGCTATAAGAACGAGTGACGTGCCACCCGGTCCGTCGTCATCTGCAAGGAAGCCTCATGTCGAGTCGTAGCGACCAACGCAAGTTTTTCCACCTGATGTTGTTCGTGGTGACAGTCGCGTTCGGCTGGATTCTGTTTCCCCTGTTCGGCGCCGTCTTCTGGGGAACGATCCTCGCCGTGCTGTTCCAGCCGGTGCAGCGCCGCATGCTGGCGCGCATGCGCGGACGTCCCAACCTCGCCGCACTCACTACGCTGGCCCTGATTCTGGTAATCGTGATTCTGCCGCTCACGCTGGTCGTGGGCATGATGACGCAGGAAATCAGTACCGCACTCCTGCGCTTTCGCACCGATCTGCCGCAACTGACGGTCGACTTCCAGCAATTGCTCGACCGCCTGCCCGCCGGCGTTCACCGGATCATGGACCTGGCCGGCGTACAGGACGTCAACGCCATTCAGCAGAAGCTCGCCGACGGCGCCGCGCAGATTGGACGCCTCGTCGCCGTCTACCTCGTGAGCATCGGCCAGAATACGGCGCAGTTGCTCGTGAGCTTCGGCGTGATGCTCTATCTGCTGTTTTTCCTGTTGCGCGACGGCACCGCTCTCGGCGCGATGGTACGTCGCGCGCTGCCGCTCGACGAACGTCACAAGAGTCAGTTGATCCGCCAGTTCACCACGGTCGTGCGCGCGACGGTCAAGGGCAACATCGCCGTGGCCGTGGCGCAAGGGGTGCTCGGCGGCTTCATCTTCGCGGTGCTCGGCATTCAGGGATTCGTGCTGGCGGCCGTAGTAATGGCCTTCCTGTCGCTGCTGCCCGCGGTCGGCGCGGCAGTGGTCTGGGTGCCCGTGGGCATCTGGCTGCTGCTCTCGGGAGCGATCTGGAAGGCGGTCATTCTGTTCGCCTTCTGCGGCACCATCGTAAGTCTGGTGGACAACGTGCTGCGCCCGATCCTCGTGGGCAAGGACACCAAGCTGCCCGACTGGGTCGTGCTGATCTCCACCCTCGGCGGCATGTCGCTCATCGGCCTGACCGGCTTCGTGATCGGACCGCTCGTCGCCGCCCTGTTCATCGCCAGCTGGAACATCTACACCCGACTGCGAGATGACGACGACGCCGACGCGGGCTGAGCCGACGTCATACCTCACTGGCCACACTGGCCACACTGGCCACACTGGCCACACTGGCCACACTGGCCGCATTGGCCGTACTGGCTGCATCGGCTGCACCGCACCGGAAACTGGACGACGCCGCTCGGGATCGAACCGCGTCGTCGTTTCCGGCCGACGTCAGCCTTGCGAGATTCCCTGACTTCCCTTACGACGCGCCAACCACGTCGGACTCCCGCGCGGCAATCGCGGCGACGTCCTGGCCGACCTGCGTCATCACCGCATCCCAATCGCCACGCGCCGGCTGGCGATAAAGCGAAACGGACGGATACCAGTCGCTGTCGCGCCGCGACAGTTGCCAGCGCCAGTCCGGCGTGAAACTCAACAGCACCCACACCGGCTTGCCCAGCGCGCCAGCCAGATGCGCCACCGCCGTATCGGCCGTGATCACCAGATCCATCTGCGCAATGACGGCCGCCGTCTCGGCAAAGTCGCTGAGCTTCGCGCCGATGTCGTGCACGTTGGCGTGGGCCTGGCGATAGCTCGCCAGCTCGGCGTGCTCCTCGTCCGTGGCGTCGACCTGCAACGAATACCACTGCGCATTCGTTGCGAACAGCGGTGCCCAGTGCTTGAGGGGAATATCGCGGCCCGGCGGGAACGGGCGCGTACGCCACACGAAACCGATGCGCAATGCGCCTTCCGGCTTGTGACCGAGCATCGAACGCCAGATCATCTCGCGCCCGGCGCTCGCGCGCAGATAAGACGCGTGCGGGGAGGCATGCGCAGGCGAATGCGCTGCCACGTTGCCCCCCACCTTGAGCAGGTGCGGCAGGCTGAGCAGTGGCATCTGCCAGTCGAACGACGGCACCGGCATATGCTCGCCGAGCACCGTCACGCCGCGCGCGAAGCCACCCAGCAGCGTCACGAGCGGCGCCTGCACCGACAGCACGACCGTCGCCCCCATCGCGACCAGACGCGGCACGAAACGCACGAATTGCAACGTATCGCCGAACCCCTGTTCGCTATAGACAAACACGGTCTTGCCGGCCAGCGGCGCCTTGCCGTCCCACAAACGGTCGTTGAAACGCCGTTGCTGGCCGCCATCCTGCCAGCGCCATTCGTAATCGTGCCAGCCGTGCTCGAACTCGCCCAGCAGGAGATTCGTCTGTGCGCGGTTGGTACGCGCGCCAGCATGATCGGGGGCGAGCTTCACGGCTTGATGCAGGCATTGCAGGGCGTCGTCGAACGCATGCTGCTCGCGCAGCGCCACGCCGAGATTGACCAGCGGATCGGGCTGCGCCGGCGCGATGGCATTGGCGAGCCGGTAGGCGGCAATTTCTTCGTCGAAGCGACCCAGCGCGCCCAGTGCCCGGCCACGATTGAAGTGCGCTTGCCACAGGGCAGGCGCCTTGGCCGCCGTGCGCTCGAACCAGACGAGCGCACGGGCGTTGTCACCCGCCTGCGCCCACGTCAGGCCGATGGTGTGCAGCGTGCCGATGACGTCCGGCGATTGCTGCACCGTGGCTTCGAACAGCGCCTCGGCCCGCATCGGGCGGCCGGCCTGGAGACTGGCCATGGCAGCGTCGAACGTGGCCTGCGCCCCGGGGCGCGGCACGAGCGCCAGCAGCCGATCGAAGGCGTCTGCCGCCGATTCGAAGGCGCTCATGCGCAGCGAGACATAGGCGAGCCCTTCGAGCGCGGGCAGAAATTCGGGGGATTGTTTCAGAACTTGACGTAACTCGGCGATCGCCTCGTCGAGCCGGCCGGCGGCACTCAGTTGTCGTGCACGCTCGCAACGCGCGTCTAATGGCGTCGTCATGCGGCGCATCCTTGCTTGTCTGGGAATTGGAGGGAGACGGGCCGGCAAGCCATTCGAACGCCGGGGCGTGATCCCCCTCGGCAACAGGCGCCGTAGCCCGAGCAAGCGGTGCACACTACACGACCGCACGGCGCGAAGCAAGCCGCGGGAATTGGTCTGTGCAACGCCAATAAAGTTCACATCATCAACGTTCCATTTAGCGGTGTCCGGCACCGCGAATTTCTCCCTCGTTACCCGAGCGGGAAAGCGGCATTTTTTGGAGCGTTTTCCGAAAGCACGGGCACGAATCGCCTACGTCGTCCACCTCGTCCACCTCGGCCATAACGCCGATTCGGTATCGCTCGATGAAACCACCTCTTCCCGCAGTGCAGCATAAAAACCACAGTCGCCTGCCGGCGGCGAGGTTTGCCAACGTATGACACCGGCTTTAACATCTTTTTACGGGGCAATCTGGTAGCATCCGCTGCCGTCGCTGCACGTGCATCACATCGCTGGTCGCTTGCCGTTGCCGTGCTGCCGCGCCGCACACCGACGTTTCAGTCCTGTTGTCCGTCCGAACCCTCATCCAAACGAGGTCTTGATGACGCGCGTAGCCCGTCCGTTCATCCCCGCCACCGCGCGACGTCTGCTGCCCAATCGCTGGGACTTCATTGCGTTTCCGATCATCATCGGTTTTCTGATGGTCAGCTCGATGGGCATTCGCCAGACCTGGGCCCCGCTGGCCGATCTGCATACCGAAGTCATCTCGCTGGATCCGGCCAACCTGCCCGAGTATGCGTTACGCACCACGCTGCGCATGCTGGCCGCGATGGTGGCGTCGCTGGTCTTCACGCTGGTCTACGGCACGCTCGCCGCCAAGAGCCGTCGCGCCGAAAAGCTGCTGGTGCCGATGCTGGACATCCTCCAGTCGGTGCCGGTGCTGGGCTACATCTCGTTTACCGTGACGTTCTTCCTCGCCCTGTTCCCGGGTCGCGTGCTCGGCGCGGAATGCGCCGCCATCTTCGCGATCTTCACGAGTCAGGCGTGGAACATGACGTTCTCGTTCTACCAGTCGATGCGCACCCAGCCGCGCGACCTCTCCGAGGTCGCCGTGAACCTGCGCCTCTCGCCGTGGCAGCGGTTCTGGAAGCTCGACGTGCCCTACTCGATGCCGGGCCTCATCTGGAACATGATGATGAGCATGTCGGGCGGCTGGTTCTTCGTGGTGGCCTCCGAGGCGATCACCGTGGGCGACAAGACCGTGACGCTGCCGGGCATCGGCGCTTACCTCGCCACCGCCATCCTCCAGCGCGATCTGGGCGCCGTGGGCTGGGTGATTCTGGCGATGGTCGTCGTCATCGTCATTTACGACCAGTTCCTGTTCCGCCCGATGGTCGCGTGGTCGGACAAGTTCCGCCTGGAAGACACGGTCTCGCAGGCCGCGCCAGAATCGTGGGTGCTTAACGTCATTCAGCGTACGCGCGCGATCCAGTTGCTGTTGCGTCCGCTGGGCAAGCTGCTGCGCACGATCGCGCGCATGCGCATGCCGGTCTCGCTGCCGGCCGCCATCCACTCCGAGTCGAATTCGCCGCTCTCACGCGTCATCGACTGGCTGTGGGCCGCGCTGCTCGTGGTGCTGGGCGTG
Source organism: Pandoraea sp. LA3 (assembly GCF_022696215.1). Taxonomy (NCBI): domain Bacteria; kingdom Pseudomonadati; phylum Pseudomonadota; class Betaproteobacteria; order Burkholderiales; family Burkholderiaceae; genus Pandoraea; species Pandoraea sp. LA3. The sequence continues at coordinate 56,676 of NZ_PTPY01000016.1, forward strand.
TCCGCCGCGTGGAAGATCTGCTCGTTCGTGCTGGCCGAAGTCGGTGGCCCCGAGATCCTGCGCGTGTTCGGCCTCGGTCTGATCACGCTGGTTCGCGTGATCGTGCTGATCGCCATTGCCTCGGTCATCTGGGTACCGCTGGGCGTGTTGATCGGGCTGCGGCCAAAGCTCGCCGAGCGTATCCAGCCGCTGGCGCAGTTCCTCGCCGCTTTCCCGGCCAACCTGCTGTTCCCGATCTTCGTGGTGCTGATCGTCCACTTCCGCCTCAACGCGGACATCTGGCTCTCGCCGCTGATCGTGCTGGGCACGCAGTGGTACATCCTGTTCAACGTGATTGCCGGGGCCACGGCCTTCCCGAACGATTTCAAGGAAGCCGCCACCAACTTCCGTATTCGCGGCTGGCAGTGGTGGCGTCAGGTCATGCTGCCGGGCATCTTCCCCTATTACGTGACAGGGGCGATCACGGCGTCCGGCGGCGCGTGGAACGCGTCCATCGTCTCGGAATACGTGCAATGGGGCGACGACAAGGTCGCGGCGCACGGGCTGGGCGCCTACATCGCGCAAATGACGGCCGCCGGCGACTATCCGCGCATTCTGCTCGGCATCGCGGTGATGGCGCTGTTCGTCGTACTGTTCAACCGTTTGCTATGGCGCCCCATGTACGCCATCGCTGAAAACAAGCTTCGTCTGAATTGAAGGGACCGTGATGCCGAACGATACTTACGCTGGCCAACCGATCGCCGGAAAAGAGATCTTCTCGCTTGCCAACGTCAGCCGTGGCTTTCGCAAGGGCAGCGACGAGCGTCAGGTGCTCGACGGGGTGAACCTGCAACTGCATGAAGGCGAGATCGTCGGTCTGCTGGGCCGCTCGGGCTCGGGCAAGTCGACGCTGCTGCGCATCATCGCCGGGCTGATTCAGCCAAGCTCGGGCGACATCCGCTACATGGGCCAGCCGCTCGAAGGGCCGCCCGAAGGCGTGGCGATGGTGTTCCAGACGTTCGCGCTGTTCCCGTGGCTGACCGTGTTGCAGAACGTGGAAGCCGGGCTCGAAGCCCTCGGCGTCGAGCCGAAGGAGCGCCGCAAGCGCGCACTCGCCGCCATCGACCTGATCGGTCTGGACGGCTTCGAGAACGCCTATCCGCGCGAACTCTCGGGCGGCATGCGACAACGGGTGGGCTTCGCCCGCGCGCTTGTCGTGAACCCGACGTTGCTGCTCATGGACGAGCCGTTCTCCGCACTCGACGTGCTCACGGCCGAAACGCTGCGTACTGACCTGCTCGATTTGTGGAGCCAGCGTCAGTTGCCGATCAAGTCGATCCTGATCGTCACGCACAACATCGAGGAAGCCGTGTTCATGTGCGACCGGATTCTGGTGCTGTCGTCGAATCCGGGCCGCGTGGTCGCCGAAATCAAGGTGCCGTTCGCGCATCGCCGCAACCGTCTCGACCCGGCCTTCCGCAAGATGGTGGACGATATCTACGCGCTGATGACCTCGCGCCGCAACGCCCACACCACGCAGAAGATGCCGCTGGAACTCTCCAGTCCGCTGCACGAAGTGTCGACCAACCTAATGGCCGGTCTGCTCGAAGCGCTCGCCGTGCCGCCCTACAACGGGCGCGCCGACTTGCCGGACATCGCGCAAACGCTGCTGCTGGAGGTCGACGACCTCTTCCCGGTGGCCGAAATTCTCGATCAGCTGGGCTTCGCGGAACTCAAGGAAGGCGACATTCTGCTGACCGCCGCAGGCAAGCGCTTCGTAGATGTCAGCACGCAGGAGCGCAAGGTGCTGTTCGCCGAGCATCTGCTGCGTCACGTGCCGCTGGCCGCGAAGATCCGGGCCGTCTTGCAGGAGCGTCGCGGGCAACGCGCGCCGCGCGTGCGTTTCGAGCAGGAGCTGGAAGATTCGATGTCGGACGATCTCGCGCAGGAAACGCTCGACACCGCCATCAACTGGGGACGTTACGCCGAGATCTTCTCGTACAACGACCACACGGAGACGTTCAGTCTGGAAGACGTGGAAGGCGCGACCTGATGCGCGTCAGCACGAACGCATGAGCGTCGGCTGAAAGAGCAACGCCGCGCGAGCCATCCGGCCGCGCGGCGTTGTCGTTTGTGGATCGGTTGAACGAGGGCGTCGCAGTCAGCTTCGTCACGCCCCCCCCCATGGAAGACTAGAAGGCGTATCCCGCGCCGATCATCCACGTCTGATTGATGGTCTTCGAGTCGGGCTCGTAGGCGCTCACGCCAGGGCCGACCTGCGTGGCCGCCGAACGGCCGTACTGGAAGCGCGACCATTCATAGGTCGCATTGATGTGGAAGTTGCGGGCGATCGCATAGTCGAGCCCGAAACCCGCCACGACGACCGGTTTGTTACCGAGGCTGAAGTTGTTCTGCGAGCCCGCCAGCGTCATCGATGCGCCGAGCATGGCACCGGCACGAATGTCGGCCGTCGCGACCAGCTTCGAGGTCAGTTCCATCTGCCCCATCAACCCGCCGCCGACCACGTGGTGACGATATCGCTCGTAGAAGCCATAGGGATCGCGGCTGCTGTCGCGAATCCAGTCGCGATAGCTGTAGCTGACATACGGAATCACCTGCGCATTCCACGTGCCGAGGTGGAACGGAATGGCCTTACCGGCCTTGAGCGTGACGTCCGTGGCCGTGGAGCGCGTCGACATCTGATAGTCGGGCTGGATCACGCGACCGGCGGTGTCCTGCAAATAGCCGCCGTAGTTCACGTTGCCATGCGCCACGCGCACCGAACCACTGAAATAGAGATTGGAGATGCCGAACAACTGGCGTTGCGTGGACGCGGTCAGGGCAAACGCCGCCGTAGTCCCGCTCTCGGAATCGCTCTTGCCCGGTCCGATCGTCTCCCAGTAGTTCAACTGCTGGGCACCGACACCGAGCCAGACCTGATTGTTGGCGCGCAGCATGGCTTCCTGCGCATGGGCCGTCGATAGCCCACACAGACCGACGGTGGCGACGGTAGCGATAGCGAGTCGCGCGGTGCGCCCGAAGGCAGTTCCGCGATGGCCGCAAGCGATGGTGCGGCGTGTATCGGGCGTCATGGCACGTCCCTCCCCAGGCGTGATCTCAACGACGACTTGGCAGCGACCATCGGCGTGGCCACCGTTTTCAGGCATTGTTTCAGTGCGTACGACGCCGCGCAAGCGGAGAAATGTGGATTCTTCGCATGCCTCGACGATTGAGATTTCTGCGCGGCGAGGCACCGAAACGGGGAACGCCCGCGCGCGGGCCGTGGCAACGGGCGAGCAAGGTGGGATGAGAGACGACAGGTCGCTCTGGAGGCGATCGTCGAAACAATTCACCCGTTGAGGGAGCGTGTCAAAAAGGCGACACCTATCGGTATAGATACTGATTAGCGGTCGTTTTTGTGCGGTCGCATAATCGACTCAGAACCTGCCGCAAACCGAAGCCGTTCGGGGATCTGCCGTGTGCCGGGGGGCGCATCGGCAGAAACGTCAGCAGGTTCTTTCCGCGGCGAAGACCGTGTACCAGATCCGGAAGGTGCAATATGAGCTACTACCATTCGAAAGAGGAAGGCCGCGCACGCGCCATCAGCCTCACGCCGGCTTACCGCTGGCGCCGTCGGGCATTCGCCGTCACGTGTGCGGTCGTGGCCGCGCTGGCTTACTACGCGGTGCACCACCCGAAGTAAGCGTCAGCGCAAAACTTCAGTCTCTGCGGTCCCCGCGGCCTCCCCAGTCTTTCAGGCCGCGTTTCCCAGCACCGGCGCATGCCAGTCCAGCGGTACGTTGGCGAGCATGTCATCCACCATTGCGTCCAGATCGAACGCGGGCTTCCAGCCCCAGTCGTAGCGGGCATGCGTGTCGTCGAGCGTATGCGGCCACGTCTCGGCGATCGCCTGGCGGAAGTCCGGCGCGTACTTGACGGTGAAGCCCGGCACCCGGCGGGCAATCGCCTCGGCCAGCGTCTTCGGATCGAAACTCACACCTGCCACGTTGTACGAAGAACGCACACGCAGTTTCGCGGCGTCCGCATTCATCAGTTCAAGCGTGGCGCGCACGGCATCGGGCATGTGGATCATCGGCAGCGTGGCGTCGTCCTTGAGAAAGCACGTGTAGGTCTCGCCGCGGCGCGCTGCCTGGAAAATCTCGATCGCGTAGTCCGTGGTGCCGCCGCCGGGCGGCGTCTTGAAGCTAATCACGCCCGGATAGCGCAGGCTGCGCACGTCCACACCGAACTTCGTGAAGTAGTACTCGCACAGCCGCTCACCCGCCTGCTTGCTGATGCCGTACATCGTGGTGGGGTCCATGATGGCGAGCTGCGGTGTTTCGACGGCTGGGGTATGCGGTCCGAACGCGGCAATCGACGACGGCCAGAACACACGCAGCCCACGCCCCTTGCCTTGATGTTCGCGCGCCAGTTCGAGCACGTTGAGCAGGCCGTTCATATTGAGCGTCCACGCTTGCAGCGGACGGGTCTCGCCCGTGGCCGAGAGCAGCGCCGCCAGATGGAAAATCTGCGTGATGCCGAAGCGCTCGACCAGCCCGGCCAGACGCGCCGCGTCAAGCACGTCCAGCGTCTCGTAATGCACCGCGTGACGCGACGGCCCCGGCGCGATGTCCGTGGCGACGACATTCTCGTTGCCGTATTGCGCCGCGAGCGCTTCGACGAGTTCGCTGCCGATCTGCCCGTTGGCGCCGATGATGAGAATTCGTTCCATGATCAACCTTGCTTGAGAATGCCGAGTTCGTTACCGGCCTGGGCAAACGCGGCCAGCGCACGGGTGAGATGTTCGCGGGTATGCGCCGCCGAGAGTTGCACGCGCACGCGCGCCTGACCTTGCGGGACCACGGGGTAAAAGAAGCCGGTGGCGATCACGCCCAGTTCGTAGAGCCGCTGCGCGAAGCGCTGGGCGAGCGTGGCGTCGAACAACATGACCGGCACGATCGGGTGCGTGCCCGGTTTGATCGTGAAGCCCAGCGCCGCCACTTCCTGACGGAAGAACGCGGTATTCGCATGGAGTTGCTCGCGTCGCGCCGACGAATGTTCGAGTTCGTCGAACACGGCGAGCGACGTGCCCACGATGGCCGGTGCCAGGCTGTTCGAGAACAGATACGGACGCGAGCGCTGACGCAGCGTTTCGATCACTTCGCGACGTCCGGCCGTGAAACCGCCCATCGCCCCGCCCAGCGCCTTGCCCAGCGTACCCGTGATGATGTCGATCTTGCCAAGCACGCCGTGATGTTCGTGGGTGCCGCGCCCCGTCGGGCCCATGAAACCCGACGCATGACATTCGTCGATCATGATCAACGCGCCGTATTGTTCGGCGAGCGCCACGATGCGGTCGAGCTGAGCGATCGTGCCGTCCATCGAAAACACGCCGTCGGTCACGATGATGCGATGACGCGCCCCGGCCGCCGCCTGCAACTGGCGCTCGAGGTCTTCCATGTCGTTGTGGGCGTAGCGCAGACGTTGCGCCTTGCACAGCCGTACGCCGTCGATGATCGAGGCATGGTTCAGCGCGTCGGAGATGATCGCGTCCTGCTCATCGAACAGCGGCTCGAACACACCGCCGTTGGCGTCGAACGCGGCGGCGTACAGGATGGCGTCTTCCGTGCCGAGAAACGCCGCGATGCGGGCTTCGAGTTCCTTGTGCGGGCCTTGTGTGCCGCAAATGAAACGCACCGACGACAGACCGAAGCCGAAGTCTTCCAACGCCTTCTGCCCCGCCTTGACGAGCGATTCGCTGCCGGACAGGCCGAGGTAATTGTTGGCGCACAGGTTGATGCGCGTTTGTCCATCGTCGCACATGACCTCCGCTCCCTGCCGCGACATGAGCACGCGTTCCTGCTTGAAAAGGCCCTGACGGCGCGTGTCTTCAAGTCGTTCGGTCAGTTGACGGTAGAAGCCCTCGCGGGCCTCCGGGGTATGTGCGGTCATCGGGCGCATCTCCTCATTTATGCCATTCATACGTCGAGCGGCACCATCGTGAGGCGCCGCCCGGGAATGCCGCCGGCGCTTTCGGGCGTCGGCCGGGTTCGATATCGTGGAAATCGTGAGGTATGGGCCGGAACCCCGCATGCCCGCGGGCACGCTCTGCTACCATCACGACATACAGCTTATCGGAAACTATACTTTATATTGAACTAGTTTCAATATATTGAAAAATTCTAATATCCCGGAATTCATATGGCAAGTACTCCCGCAACTTCCGCGGTGACGCCCGTCGCGCCGCCGCCGGTCGGCGACATGATTCAGCAGTTGCGCAAGGAGCGCGGCATGACGCTGGAGACGCTCTCGCGCGCGTCCGGCGTCTCGAAGTCGATGCTCTCGCAGATCGAACGCGACAAGGCCAACCCGACCATCGCCGTGGCGTGGCGGCTTGCCAACGCACTGGGCGTGCGCCTCGACCAGTTGCTGGGCGCCCCGGCGGGCGATCCCGAGCCGGTGCGGATCTTCGGCAAGCACGAAACCCCTACGCTGGCCGGTGCCGAGCAGGCGTATCAGTTGAAAATCCTCGGACCGATGGAGCTGGCCGGAAAGTTCGAGTGGTACGAACTGACGCTGCAACCGGGGGCCGCCCTCGTCTCCGAGCCGCACGATCCGGGCACCCGCGAGCACTTCACCGTGTTCGACGGTCAAGTCGACGTCGAAGTCGATCACATCGCGCGGCGCGCCAAATCGGGTGAGACGGCCCGCTATCCAGCGGACCGCGCTCACGCCATCCGCAACGCCGGCAAGTCGGTCGCGCGCGGGCTGATGGTCGTGATCCACGGGTAAGTCACTCCCTGCCCCTCCCGGCGACGCGCTGTTGCCGCCGGGCGCCCTTTCGGCTGTTTGGCTGTTTGGCTGTTTGGCCTTTTAGTCATTTGGCCGCCGTTCTGCCGTTTATTCGCTCGCCAAAGCCCGCGATATCCCCCCAAAAGCCCGACCAACACTCGGCCAAAGCTCAAGTCCCTCGCCAAACTGCCGTTACCACACGTTCGGTCTCTGCCTTCACCGAAGGCACGGACAGCCGGTCCATAGCCGGTCCATAGCCGATCAATAACCGGACCGCCCGGACGTGCCACCACGTCACGCGCGGCCGCCAGCGCAACACCAGCGCGGAATCAGTGGGGATGACGAAGGAATGCAGCGTTTGAGTCTGAAAGCGAAATTGTGGTCGGCGGTCGCACTGATGTGGGTGAGCCTGCTGGCGATGGCGATCTGGGGCGCCTGGGCCCAGCGCGACACCATGCTGGCCGAGCGACGCGTGGGTCTGACCCACGTCGTCGAATCCGGGTTGAGTCTGGCCAAGCATTACGCGGCACGCGCCGAACGAGGCGAAATCAGCGTCGCCGACGCCCAGAAGCTCGCTCGTGAGCAGATCGGCGCGATCCGATACGACGGCGACAACTATTTCGGCATCTTGAACTCGCAGCGCGTCATCGTGCTGAACTCGGTCAATCCGAAGCTCGAAGGCAAAGACATGAGCCAGTTCCGCGACCCGTCGGGCAAGCTCATGTTTTCGGACATCGTGGCCGCGGCACGCACCAACGATCCGTTTGTCACGTATCTCTGGCCGAAGCCCGGCTCGGACAAGCCCGTCGAAAAGATCAGCCGCGTGGGCGTGTTCTCGCCGTGGGACTGGTATCTGACGACCGGCGTCTACGTCGACGACATCAACGCCGCCTTCCTCGGCGCGCTGCTGCGCTGGGGCGCAATGCTCGCCGTGGTCGGCCTCGCGGTGTCGGGCGTCATGCTGCTCATCATTCGCAACGTCCAGCATAGTCTGGGCGGTGAACCCGAATACGCGGCCGACATTGCAACGCGCATTGCGGACGGCGATCTGCTCACGCAAGTGCGTCTTCGCCAGGGCGACAGCACCAGCCTGCTTTTCGCGATGCAGCGTATGCAGGGCAACCTCCAGCAAATGATCGGACGCATTCGCAGCGGCACGGGCGCCATCACGCTGGCCTCGCGCGAGATCGCCGAGGGCAACACCGATCTGTCGGCGCGCACCGAACAGCAGGCAGCGGCGCTGGAAGAGACGGCGTCGTCGATGGAGCAACTGACGTCGACGGTCCGCCAGAACGCGGACAACGCCCGTCAGGCCAGCCAGTTGGCCGAGAACGCCTCGGCCATTGCGGTGCGCGGCGGGCAAGTGGTGGATCAGGTCGTCGAGACGATGGAAGGCATCTCGCAAAGCTCGGGCAAGGTGGTCGACATCATCGCCGTGATCGACGGCATTGCGTTCCAGACCAACATTCTTGCGCTCAACGCCGCCGTGGAAGCCGCGCGGGCCGGTGAGCAGGGACGCGGCTTCGCGGTCGTCGCCGGTGAGGTCCGCACGCTGGCACAACGCAGCGCGGCGGCGGCCAAGGAGATCAAGGAACTGATCGAATCGTCGAACGGCCGGGTGCAGGACGGTTCGGTGCTCGTCGCACAAGCCGGTCAGACGATGCACGACGTGGTGCAGGCGGTGCGACGCGTGACCGACATCATGGGCGAGATTTCGGCGGCATCGAGCGAGCAGAGCCACGGCATCGAGCAAGTTGGCCGGGCCGTGACACAGATGGATGAAGTCACGCAGCAGAACGCTGCGCTCGTGGAGCAAGCTGCCGCCGCAGCGGCGTCGATGGAAGATCAGGCGCGCTTGCTCGATCAGGCGGTGGCGGCGTTCCGGATGAATGGGACGATGGCCGAGACGCCGGTTACGCGCGGGACGGCTGCCGTCGCCCTCCAGCGGCTGGCGGCCTGACGCGAGGCATCGATTCCTGCCGCTGACTCATTCGACGGACTCATGCGATGGACTCATGCGATGGACTCATGCGGCGGACTCATGCGGCCCGCTTACGCAGCCAACTCATGCCGCCGCGGCGTGCGGCTGATTCAAGCTGCCGAGCCCGAACGAAAATCGTCAGGCCGCAGCGGTCAGTTCGCCCGCCAAGCCCGCTTCGATGATCTGACGCGCGACCGTCGGCAGGATGCGTAGCGGCGGCGTGCCGGGCCCGAAGGTCTGGCTCGCCGCGTAGGCGCCTTCCAGAATCAGGCACAGTGCGTCGACCAGCGGCGCGGGCTCCGCTAACCCCGCCGCTGTGACGAGCGCGGTAAAGCGCTTCACCACTTCCGCCTTGTAGTTCACCACCGAGATCCGCGCGGCATGCGCCGGGTCCGGAAATTCCGCCGCGACGTTCACGAACGGGCACCCGCGATAGCCGGGCTTGCTGGCTCGTTCGGCCAGATCCACGAAGATTTGCAGCATCTGCGCACGCGGTTCGCCCGGCCGTTTGGCGATGCTCTCGTCGATGCGCCCCAGGCTCGCCGTCTGCATGCAATCGAGGTACGCCAGAATCAGTTCGTCTTTCGACGCATACTGGCGATACAGGCTCATCTTGTTGACGCCGGCGCGCTTGACGACCGCATCCACACCCACCGCACGCACGCCTTCCGAATGAAACAACTCGACGGCAGCATCGAGCAGATGTTGCTGAGCGATCGGCGCAGGCGTGACGTGTCGCGTCGGCTTACCTGCACGCGTGGCGGACGTTGTCGCTTTGGCCATTTCCGGCCCTCCCTGAAACTGAATCTGGACGGTGGGACAGTCCCCTCGCAGCATCGAAGCGCTGCGTCTGATGCTCACGTTGGAGCCACGGGCAAAGCCCTGCCGTCACAAAGGAATACTTGACATGTTACCGATCGGTTCATAACATGGCAACCTCATGTTACCGAGCAGTCACAATCTATCGATCCCGGTAGACTGCGCGGTTCTCGCAAACGTTCCCGGTTCGGCAAAGAAAACCGAATCCCAGCAAGGATTTCCGCCATGAAGGCTGCACTTGCCAAACGCATCGACGGACGCTTCCACTACGGGTGGATCGTCGTCGGCGTCATTTTCCTGGTCCTGCTTGCCTCGGCGGGCATTCGCGCGACACCGAGCGTGATGATGGTGCCGCTCGAACACGACTTCGGCTGGAGCCGCGCGACGATCTCGCTGGCGATCTCCGTCAATCTGGCGCTGTACGGCCTGACCGGCCCGTTCGCGGCGGCCGCCATGCAGCGCTTTGGGATTCGTCCGACCGTGATGGTGGCGCTGTTGCTGTTGGCCTCCGGCACCGCACTGTCGTCGCTCATGACCGCGCCCTGGCAGATGGTCTTGATCTGGGGCGTGATGGTCGGTGGCGGCACGGGCGTGGCCGCCGTGACGCTCGCGGCCACGGTGTCGAACCGCTGGTTCCACACGCATCGCGGCCTGGCGATGGGGATTCTCACCGCCAGTTCGGCAACGGGCCAGATGGTGTTCCTGCCGCTTATGGCAGCGATCACGGAAAACTACGGCTGGCGGCCGGTGGTGCTGATCGTGGCGGTCGTCGCGGCGATCGTGCTGCCGCTCGTGGCATTGCTGGTGCCGGAGCGGCCGGGTTCGGTCGGCCTGCGCCCTGTCGGCGCGCCCGAAGACGCCCCCGATGTCCAGCTCACGCAAGGCAATCCGCTCACCGCAGCGCTGTCGGCCTTGCGCATGGCCGCCGGTAAGCGCGACTTCTGGCTGCTGTTCTTCAGCTTCTTCATCTGCGGCGCGAGCACCAACGGCTACATCGGCACGCACTTCATCGCAATGTGCGGCGATTACGGCCTCTCCGAAGTCAAGGGTGCGGGCATTCTGGCGGCGATGGGCATTCTCGATCTCGTGGGCACCACGGCATCGGGCTGGTTGTCCGACCGCTACAACAGCCGTGTGCTGCTGTTCTGGTACTACGGCCTGCGCGGGCTGTCGCTCATCTATCTGCCGTATGCCTTCGGCCTCGATTTCTTCGGCCTTCCGCTCTTCGCGCTGTTCTACGGGCTCGACTGGATTGCGACGGTACCGCCGACGGTGCGCCTGACGACGGACGTGTTCGGCAAGACGATGGCCCCGATCGTGTTCGGCTGGATCGTGGCAGGCCACCAGCTTGGCGCGGCAACGGCGGCGCTTGTGGCGGGTTCGCTGCGTGCAACGCTCGGCAATTACACGATGGCCTCGATGCTCTCGGGCGGTGTGTGCATCATCGGCGCGATCATGGTGCTGCGTATTGCGCCGCACGCGCCGAAGCGTCCGATTGCTGCAAACGCCTGAAACCACGGATTTCGACCGATTTTCAAACGAATTCGGTAATAAATTCAGTTTCCGCAACGTTTCACAATGACTCGTCGCGACGCCCTGTTCCGGTGCAGGGTGTCCGACGAGTTTTCGTTTCCGGCGTCGATGACCGGAAGGACGTGGCGGTGCTCAGCAAGGCCAGGAGAATTGCCGTAACCTGTGCAAGTTTTGTGCAGCACAGCAACCCCCACTTTCACAGGACCTTCAGCAATGACGGACTCGCAACATCCCCAACTCGCCACGCTCGATACCGACCTGTTTTCGTCGTACGCGCTTGGCCCGCTCGAACTGAGCAACCGCATCGTCATGGCACCTCTGACCCGCAGCCGCGCGGGCAAGGGCGACGTGCCGGGCCCGATGGTCGCCGAGTACTACGCGCAACGTGCGTCGGCCGGGCTCATCATCAGTGAAGCCACCAACATCTCGCAGCAAGGCAAAGGCTACGCATTCACGCCCGGCATCTATACCGACGAACAGGTCGCCGGCTGGAAGCAGGTCACGGACGCGCTCCACGCCAAGGGCGGCAAGATTTTCTGCCAGTTGTGGCACGTAGGCCGTATCTCGCATCCGTCGCTGCAACCCGGCGGTGCGCTGCCGGTCGCGCCGTCGGCGATCCAGCCTGCGGGTCAGGCGTTCACGGAACACGGCTTCGAGCCGCATCCGGTGCCGCGCGCGCTGGAAACGTCCGAGATTCCGGGCATCATCGACCAGTATCGTCACGCCGCCGAATGCGCGAAGCGTGCCGGTTTCGACGGCGTGGAAATTCATGCCGCGAACGGCTACCTGCTCGACCAGTTCATGCGCGACAAGACCAACCACCGTACGGACCAGTACGGCGGCAGCATCGAGAATCGCGTGCGTCTGGTACTTGAAGTGACGCAAGCGGTCGTCGATGTCTGGGGTGCTGATCGCGTAGGCATTCGTTTGTCGCCGATCAGCCCGGCCAATGATTGCGGCGACAGCAACCCGGAACCGGTGTTCACTTATGCCGTCGAGCAACTGAACCGTTTCGGCCTCGTGTATCTGCACGTGGTCGAAGGCGCAACGGGCGGCCCGCGTGAAGTGGAAGGCGGCTTCGATCTTCAGAAGCTGCGCAAGATCTTCAAGGGCACGTTCATGGCCAACAACGGCTATGACCTCGCACTGGCGCTGAAGGCACGTAAGGAAAACCTCGCGGACCTGATTGCGTTCGGCAAGCCGTTCATCGCGAATCCGGACCTCGTGGAGCGCCTCAAGCGCGGCGGCCCGTTCAACGAACTGGACCGCGACACGCTGTACGGCGGCGATGCCCGTGGCTACGTCGACTACCCGACGCTGGACGAGTCGGCGGCGTAACGTCGCTACGGTACGACGCCTCTGATGTGTCAGGGGCGTCAGACACGGAAAATGTCATCGAATTGATGCGTCTTGCGATGACGTAATCCTCGGAAGGGCTCCCGCGGGAGCCCTTCCTTATATGCGTCGGCAACCCATCAATCTTCCGCGTCGCAAAGCCCCTCTGAGAACACTTCGCTCAATCGTGTCATGGCATATCTCAACGCCTGGCGATCCAACTCACCTGAACGTCGGACCAATCTCCTGCGATCAATCGATCTGACCTGACTGAGTCGCATGGCCGCAGGACCGAGAGACGTGCCCCAAACTTCACCCCGCCCTCCCTCTCCCGTGGATTCCGAGACATGTTCGCAGCGCGACACATCGAAGTAAACAGAACCGAAAGCATTCCGGAATTTTCCTGAAGCATTCGGGCGACATTTGCGAATCACAGAAGAACTCGACGCATGGGGCAACACCTCACCGACGTCACACGCGAAATCCCATCTGCGGTCGAAAACCAGAACGCAGCAGCACGTTACGCAAAGTCCGCCGTTCGATAAGTTTCATATTGGAATCTCCTTCAACCAATGGAGATAAATCATGGATATCGATCGCGCTCACACAGCCAACGCAAGATCTTTGACTCCGACGAGTCACGAAACCTCACCGGCCGAGACGGGCGAATGGGCAGGATCGTTCGAGAGTGCTCATCATTTGCCGCCGGACAACATCACCACCCCACATGCCGTCACAACGCGAGCCTTAACATTACGAACGGCACACGCCCCCGTCACGGATTTCCCGTCTCTCATGCGCGCGATCCCGGAAGAAACGCGCAATGGGATGCGAACAGCGCTCGCGTCGGTTTGCGCCCGTCACATTGAATACGAGAACGTGACATCGGAAGAACCTGTGCTTCAGATGTACTGGAAGGAATTTACAGACGCAGTCCGGCGCTGCGAGGCCTATTGGGCGACGGTGCAGAAGGAATACTTCCCTCAGTGGGCAATGTTCTTTGTCATCTGCGGTTTCGCAAACACTTATCTGAGCCCCAACCACAAGCAAACGATGACTCGCATTTACGCAAAGGGGGGCGGGTATGCATTCAGCGAAGCCGCATACGATGGGGAACGCATCGCTGGCTGGTCGACGCAGAAATGATGCGTCGTCGACCTCGCTAACGGCTTGCGCCCGAACGTCTGTCTGACACGTTCACGCCGCAATCTTGCCCTGCCACCTCACCAGATCCGCCCCTGCCGGGTTCTGATACATGCGCAATCCGAACTCCGGCAGGATGGCCAGCAGGTGATCGAAGACGTCACCCTGCACGCGCTCGTATTCCGCCCAGACGGTCGTGTTCGTGAAGCAATAAAGCTCCACGGGAATGCCGGTCGCCGTCGGTTGCAGCGAACGCACCATGCATGTCATGCCTTCGTGAATGTTCGGGTGGGCTTTCAGATAGGCCAGCGCATACGCGCGGAAGGTGCCGATGTTCGTCAGGCGCCGCGTATTCGCCGGCACGCCCGCCGCATGTCCCAATGCGGCATTCGCGTCCGCCAGCGAACGCTGCTTCTCGGACAGATAATCGCCGAGCAAATGCAGCTTCGACAGACGCGCAATCTCCGCCTCGTCGAGAAAACCGACGCTCCCCGCGTCAATGCACAGCGTGCGCTTGATGCGACGTCCGCCCGACTGCTGCATACCGCGCCAGTTGCGGAAACTCTCGGAGATCAGACGCCACGTCGGGATCGTCGTGATCGTCTTGTCCCAGTTCTGAACCTTCACGGTGTGCAACGCGATGTCCACCACGTCGCCATCCGCGCCGACCTGCGGCATCTCGATCCAGTCGCCCACGCGCAGCATGTCGTTCGACGTCAGCTGCACGCTCGCGACGAACGACATGATCGTGTCCTTGAACACCAGCAACAGGACTGCCGACATCGCCCCCAGTCCGGAGAGCAGCAGCCACGGCGAGCGGTCGATGATGGTGGCGACGATGGCGATGGCCGCGACCACGTAAAGCGCGATTTTTCCTAGCTGGACGTAGCCCTTGATCGACCGCGTGCGCGCATGTTCAGACATCGCGTAGACGGTCTGCGCCGCATCCAGAATGCCCGCGAGGGCAAGCGTGGCATAAAGCAGTGTCGTGGCGAGTGCGACATTGCTCACGACGAGCAACACCTTCGCCGGCAGGTCCGGCACCAGATCGATACCGAACTGCACCACCAGATACGGCAGAATGCGCGCGGCCCGATGAAAGACCCGATGGGCGAGCAACGCATCGTCCCAGCGATTGGCCGTGCGCTGCACCACGATGCGCACCACCCGGACAACCACGAACTGCGCCAGGGCCTGCACCAGCAACGCTGCTGCCACCAAGATCGCCAACGCTACCGCCATTCGCGCCCAGGGCGTGTTATCGAACCACGCCGTCACCACTTCCCACGTCATCCCGCCACTCCTTGATTCACTTGTGCCCCACCGACGCCACCGCAGGATCATCCGCGTCCAGCGTCGCCAAATCTCATCCACCAACGCAAAAATGACGACCACGATGGGCCGTCATCTTCTGATGCGCCGACCGGACGTCGTTCCCATCCGGCCATTGAAACTCACACGACATCACGCATTGTCAGGCACGCTCACCCGCCCTCACGCCCTGAATGCATCGACGCCGACCGCGCGGGTGCCACGGGAGCCAGTCACACCGGCGCCCCGAACGGCACGCTCGCGACCACGCTCGGCGTGCCCGGCAGCGACGGCGCGATGATCGTGCCGCCGCCATTGCCACGCGACTTGCCCGAACTCAGGTAGTCGGCGATGGAATCCTGCGTGACCTCGCCGAGGTACTGATTGTCGTCCCCCAACACGGGCAACGACGCCAGATTGTGCTCGTACATGCGCGAGAGCAGCACCCGCAGATTGTCGCCAGCGACGGCCGACGCCTTGAAGTCCCGCACCCGCTCGCCGCAGGTCCCTTGCGCGTGACGCGTGTCGCGACGTGCAATGTACCCCAACGCGCGCGCGCTTTCGTCGACGACGACCAGCGAACGCGTATCGAGCTCGTCCATCATGCCGTAGGCTTCTGCAAGCGACGTCTGCGGTTTGACGGTCGGTTGCGGGGTCGCCGCATCTTCCGCGCGCACCAGCAGCAGACGCTTGAGAATTCGGTCATGTCCCACGAAGCTCGCGACGAATTCGTCGACCGGGCGAGCCAGCAAGGCGTCCGGCTGTGCGTACTGCACCAGACTGCCCTGACGGAAGATCGCGATGCGGTCCGCCAGCTTGATCGCCTCATCAATATCGTGGCTGACCATGATGACGGTCTTGCCCAACTGGCGCTGCATTTGCAGGAATTCGTTCTGGATCGATTCGCGGTTGATCGGATCGACGGCACCGAACGGTTCGTCCATCAGCAGCACCGGCGGATCGGCCGCCAATGCACGAATCACGCCGATACGTTGTTGCTGACCGCCGGAGAGCTCACGCGGATAGCGCGATAGATAGCGCTTCGGGTCGAGTGCCACCATGCCCATGAGTTCCGTCGCGCGCTCGCGGCAACGCTTCTTGTCCCAGCCCAACAGGCGCGGCACCACGGTGATGTTTTCCTCGATGGTCATGTTCGGGAACAGACCGATCTGCTGGATCACATAGCCGATGTGGCGGCGCAGTTCGATTTCATTGATCTTTCCGGTGTCTTCACCGTTGAGCAGAATGTGCCCGGACGTCGGCTTGATCAGCCGGTTGATCATCTTGAGCGTGGTCGTCTTGCCGCAGCCCGACGGGCCGAGGAAGACGCAGATTTCGCCCGGCGGCACTTCAAGACTGACCGAGTTCACGGCGGTCACGCGAGTGCCGTCCTTCTGGACGAAGCTTTTGGTGAGATTGTCGAGTTTGATCATACGGTTCGGATTCCTTTCGGTGTCAGCACGCGCTGAAGGCGGTGCAACAGGGTGTCGGCGACGATAGCGAGCAGACTCACCATGACCGCACCCACGACAAGCTGCCGGGTATCGCTCTGGCTGATCCCCTGGGTGATCAACACCCCGAGACCGCCGGCCCCGACGATGGCGCCAATGGCCATCACGCCAATATTCATCACGACAGCGGTGCGCACACCGCCCAGTACCACCGGCACGGCCAGCGGCAGTTCCACGAGGCGCAATCGCTGCCAGAACGTCATGCCGATGCCGATACCCGCTTCACGGATGCTCGGGTCGATCTGCTGCAACGCGAGGCTCGTGTTGCGCATGATCGGCAGCAGCGAGTACAGGAAGACGGCGGCCACGGCAGGCGCAGGGCCAATGCCCATGCCATAGACGGACAGGGCCGGGATCATCAGGCCGAACAGGGCAATCGACGGAATCGTGAGCACGACCGTCGCCAGACCCAGCACGGCGCCCGACAACCAGCGAAAACGCGTGACCAGCACGCCCAGCGGCACGCCGACCACGATGGCCGCCCCGACCGAGGCGGCCACCAGCCACGCATGCTGACCGGTAAGGGTCAGGATGCGGTGCCAGTTATGCGTCAAAAATTCAATCATGGGACTCCTCAATCGGTAACAGGGTGCGACAGCGAACGCGCGCCGTCATTGCACCAGTCCTTCCTGCTTGAGGAAGTCGCTTGCCACACGCGACACCGCGCGATGATCGATATCGACCTTCGCATTCATGTCACGCATGTTTTCATCGTTGATCTTCGCCGACAGCACGTTGAGTTCATCGGCGAGTTTCGGGTTGGCGTCGAGGATTTCCTTGCGAACGACAGGCGTCGCCGCATAGGCCGGGAAAAAGCCCTTGTCGTCGTCCAGCACCTTCAGATCGAAGCCCTTGTTACGGCCGTCGCTCGTGTAGACGAGACCGGCATCGATCTGTTCGTTGCGCAGCGCCGTGTAGACGAGGCCCGGATCCATCTGCTTGATGTTGCTGCGCTCGAGATGGAAGTCGTAGAGCTGTTCCATCGGGTCGAGACCGTCAGGACGACCGACGAACTCCATGTCGAACGCGAACTGCATCTTGGGATGCGTGCGGAATTTCTCGATGAGTTGCGACACCGTCTCGATGCCCTCCTCACGCGCCATCTTGCCCGGCATGGCGAACGCGTACGTGTTGTTCAATGCGGCGGGATTCAGCCAGACGAGACCGATCTTGCCGTCGAGTTCCTTCACGCGTTCATAGGTCTGCTGCGGATCGAGCTTCTCCGTGATCTTGTTGTAGACGATGAGCGAAGTGCCCGTGTACTCCCAGACGACATCGAGCTGATTGCTCTCCATGCCCTGACGCATCACCACACTGCCCAGTCCGTTCTTGAGTTCGACGTCGTACCCTTTGCTGCGCAGGTACTGCGCCGTCATCTCGGAGAGGATCAGTTGTTCGGTGAAGTTCTTGCCGCCGATGGTGAGCGTGGCGGCCTGCGCTGAAACACTCGTCGCCATCATGCCCAGCGCGAGCGCCGTGGCACTCAGCAGGCGTGCGCAGGACGCAACGAAGCGAGGAAATGAAACTTGCATACGTGTGGATCTCCTGAAGTCTTAGCGCGCGGCGGCGCCGTGACGCGCGAACCAGAGGCCGCTCGCGACGGCGACGATGCCGTCGAGCACGAGCGCGAGCAGCGCCGTGCCACCGGCCCCGAGCAGCAGCTTGGTCGGATCGTTGAGATAGATACCGGGGAAGATCAACTGCCCCAGACTGTCCGCGCCGATCAGAAACGCGAGCGGCGCCGTGCCGACGTTGATCGCGAGCGCGGTACGGATACCGCCGACGATGACCGGCATGGCGTTGGGCAGGTCGACGCGAAACAGCACCTGCGCCGGCGTCATGCCCATGCCGCGTGCCGACTCCCGCAGCGCGGGCGGCACCTGACGCAAGCCTTCGTAGGCGTTGCGCACGATTGGCAGCAGCGACGCAAGCCACAGCGCCAGAATGGCCGGGCGGTCGCCGATGCCGAGCACCGCCATGGACAGCGCCAGCACGGCGAGCGAGGGCAGCGTATTACCGATGTTGAACACTTGCACCGCGCGCTCGGCGTGCTTCTCGAACATCGGGCGCGAGATCAGTACGCCCGCAGGCACGCCGACCAGAATGGCCAATGTCATCGAAACTGCCACCAGCTTGAGATGCTGTTGGGTGTAATACACCAGGTCGCCCCGGTATTTGACGAGCGAATCAACGCCCAGCCAATACACCAGACCGGTGACTGCGGCGGCGACACCGAGCAGTCCGAAGCCGGCCAGATAGAGAATGCGATACTGCTTCGCCACGTTCATGCTCCCTTTGAATGGGTTGGCAGCGCTGCGCGCGAGGCAATAGCAATAGCCATCGCCCCGCGTGACAACGCGGTCAATCAAGCATGACAACTGTTAGCTGCCTTGCGAATTGTGATGTGTTCGATCCGAAGGTCTGTGGAAGACGACGGTGACGAACAAGGCGTCGCGGAATGCGACATGAGAGACGAGCTTTCGACGCCGTGGGCGCCTGGGCCTCTCGGTGCACGCTTATTGAAAGCGCGCGAAAGTTTTACTGCACAAACTCATTGCGTGATGGTAAGGACGCCGGCGCAACGAGGAACACCGGCAACGCTTTTGTTTCTATGGGCCAACCGCAGCGATTGGCTTTTTTTATTCTAGTACAGATAGTGCGTCGATGCCAACCCGTAGCACGTTTTTAGTGAAGAATCCGGTGTATTTACACGTAATTACACGCAACATTCTTCATATCAACAGGATGACTAATTAATTGTGCACGCTGAAATCCCCCGTCATCACTGGCGTTGCAGCCGTCAGTGATGACGCATCGGCCGATCGCACCGGGATGTCCCGAAATCTTGCATTTCGTTGTTTCGCACTGCGGATCGGTGTGCCGCATCGATTTATTTTCCGGGACGCCGCACGTGCGTTTTTCCCGCCCCAAACCGGTGCAAATCCGGTGCGTCAGCGGGCCGGAATCCGCATGTTTTCTAGCGTCGAAAAGGAAATTAGAGTCCTTCTCCGGAAACGGATGCCAACCCGGAAAAACTCGTGTATTCTCGGAGGTTTATCTTAGTTTTCAATCATTTAGCGCAAAATCGGGGAAACGCGAGCGTAACGCGAGGCCATGACCTTGCGGCGATCTGCGGGCGCGATGATTGAACGGTATGAAAGCGATCGTGCGCGGGCACGAGGTCGTTGAATGGCGAATAACAACTATGAAAAGTACCATCAGCCGTACCGAACAGGGCAATCGCGTTGCCGCGACCACCATTTTGGCCGCGTGCGCCGCGCTCACGCTCGCAGGATTCCTTGCACGCGCCTTCGAAGGCGCAGTGAATCCGTTGCTCACCTTCTTTCTCGTCTCCGCAGGCGGCATTCTCAATCTATCGACGGCGTGCCTGCTCGGCGTTCAGTATCTCTACAACGGTAAGCGTTACTTCGCGCAGTTCGGCTGTGCGTTTTTGCTACGCGGACTCTTCATGTTCACCGAAGGGGTGTTGCTCGCGAATCAGCTCGCCGGCATCTCGACGCACATCACGCGCGCACCCTTCTGGCTATGGCTGGTGGCAGAGGCAAGCTTCGCGGCGTACGTGATGCTGAGCGTGCGCAGCTATTCGCGCACGCGCATGGACCCGCACACACGTCCCGGCTATTCGGAAGCCGCACGCTATGGCGCCACCGTGCTCATCATCTGGGTGACGGTGTCGCTCTCGCTCGTCGGCGCAGGACGCACGCTCGTTACACCGCACCTGGCGGGGGGCGTCGACATCGAGACGCTTGCGCTGGGTGCGCTGTTCGTCGCATACGTCGCGCTGTGGTGGCGCATTGCAGCGGTCACGCGCTTGTCTCACAAGCTGTTCCTGCTCGTATGGGTTGTCGTCACGATCTCGCTGTGTCAGTTGTTGCTCTCGCTCACCGCGCCGAGCGAGGCGTCATATCAGTGGTACGCGGCGCGGCTGCTTGCGCTGGCGTCGCCCGGTGTCGCGACGCTCGCACTCGTCTGGGAAATCACGCGGCAGTACCAATCGCTCGCGCTTACCAACACCGATCTGGTCGAGAAGGTATTCATCGATCCGCTCACGCACATCTATAACCGCCGCTACTTCGACAACCGCATCCGCCTCGTGGCCGAGCGCGTGCAGCAGCGTGCGATTCCGCTGTCGGTGCTGCTCATCGACATCGACTATTTCAAGCAGGTGAACGACCGCTACGGTCATCCGTTCGGCGACGCCGTGCTCCAGCGCATTGCCACCACGATCCAGCACTGCATCCGGTTGCCGAGCGACTTTGCGGTGCGTCTCGGTGGCGAGGAGTTCGCCGTCGTGCTGCCGGAAATCGATCAGCACGCGGCATTGCGCGTGGCCGACCGGATTCGCGAATCGGTCAAACGCGCGAGCTCCGATCTTCTGCCGCAAACGGCTCGCGACGAAGGCGAGGCGATCACGATCAGTGTGGGAATTGCGTCATGGCAGCCGGGCGAGCCGCTCGTCATCAGCGCCATGCTCGACCGTGCAGACAAGGCGCTGTATCAGGCGAAGCATAAGGGTCGCGATCAGAGCGTGCTGGGGCAGATGGCAGCGTAAGGTTCAGCGTGATGAAGACGGTGGCCCTTTCAGCTCGACGGTATTGCCGTCCGGGTCATTGAGATAGCACGACGGTCCTTCGCCGTGCGCGCCGTAGCGCTGCACCGCCTCGCCCAACGTCACCCCGTGAGATGCCAGCCCCTTGCGTATGGCATCGTCGTTGAACGGTTCGACCCGCAAGCAGAAGTGATCTAGATTGCGGCCTTCGGGACCGGGGGCCGCACCGCCCTGACGACCGATGGTTCCTGCCACATCCACCAGATCGATCAGCGAATCGCCCGCCCGCAGTTGCACCAGCCCGAGATCGGCCTGCACCTTCTCCAGCGTGCAGCCGAGCACGTCGATGTAGAAATGCTGGAGCCGGACGACGTCGGCCGTGCGCAGCACCACATGATCGAGGGCGACGAACGGTATCTTCATCCCTTGTCTCGCAACGACATCATTCGAGCGTCAGGCACTCAGCGCATAGCGCCGCCGCTTCTCGACCTTGGTTTCGTGCGTCATCTCGTTGCGGCCGTCCTCAAAGACAGTCTCCAGCCGCACCGTGAATCCCCACAGACGCGCCACGTGCTTGAGCACCTCCTCGAAGCTATCATCAAGTGGCTTGCGCTCGCTCTGTACGTGACGCAATGTGAGCGACCGGTCTCCATGCAGATCGACGTGCGCGACCTGAATGTTCGGTTCGAGCTGACTGAGGTTGTACTGCTGCGCGAGCATCTCGCGAATCTCGCGATAGCCGGTATCGTTGTGGATGGCGGTCACGCGCAGCCGGCTGTCACGATCGTCATCGAGTACCGAGAACAGCTTGAGATCGCGAATGACCTTGGGCGAGAGGAACTGCTGGATGAAGCTCTCGTCCTTGAAGTTGCGCATCGCAAAGTCGAGCGTCTTCAGCCAGTCCGAGCCTGCGATATCCGGCGCCCATTGACGATCCTCTTCCGTCGGTTCCTCGCACATGCGACGAATGTCCTGGAACATCGCGAAGCCCAGCGCATACGGATTCAGACCGCTGTAGTACGGGCTATCGAACGACGGTTGATAGACCACGTTCGTATGCGCGTGCAGGAACTCCATCATGAAGGCGTCATTGACGAGCTTCTCCTTGTAGAGCTGCTGGAGAATCGTGTAATGCCAGAACGTCGCCCAGCCTTCGTTCATGACCTTCGTCTGACGCTGCGGATAGAAGTACTGCGCGAGCTTGCGCACGATGCGCACGATCTCGCGCTGCCACGGCGCGAGCTTCGGGGCGTTCTTCTCGAAGAAGTACAGCAGGTTCTCCTGCGGTTCGCCCGGGAATGGCGGCTCGTCCGAATCGGTCGGATCGAGGCCGTCGTCTTCATCGTCGTCGTGCAGCGCGTGATTCGGCAGCGTGCGCCACAGATCGTTGATCTGCATCTGCAAATAGTTCTCGCGCTCCTTCTGCCGGGCCTGTTCCTGCGCGAGCGACAACCGTTTGGGTCGCTTGTAGCGATCCACGCCGTAGTTCATCAGCGCATGGCAGGAGTCGAGCAGCAGCTCCACGGACTGCTCGCCGTAGCGTTGTTCGCACTCGGTGATGTAGTTGCGCGCGAACAGCAGGTAATCGACGATGGCGTCGGCGCTGGTCCACGTGCGGAAAAGGTAATTGCCCTTGAAGAACGAGTTATGACCGTAACTGGCATGCGCGATGGTCAGCGCCTGCATGGTCATGCTGTTCTCCTCCATCAGATACGCGATGCAGGGATTCGAGTTGATGACGATCTCGTACGCGAGCCCCATCTGCCCGCGCTTGTATCCGCGCTCGGACGACAGGAAGTGCTTGCCGTACGACCAGTGGTGATAACCGATGGGCAGACCGACGGTCGCGTAGGCGTCGAGCATCTGCTCGGCGGTGATGATCTCGATTTGATTCGGATACGTGTCGAGCTTGAAGTTCGACGCGATACGCGCGATCTCATGCTCGTATCGCTGAATCAGTTCGAACGTCCATTCCGATCCGGTGGAGATATACGCCATGATGCGTCCTCGTTGTAGTACCGGCGGGACGGTTTTCAGGCCGCCTTCTTCTTGAACAGGTCGTGCAGCACCGGATAGATTTCAGCGGCTTCCATGATGCGTTGCATCGCGAAATTCGGGTGCTGCTGCTTGACCGACAGGTATTCGTTCCACAGGTTCTGCGGCTCCGCGCTCGCCACCTCCACGTAGGCGAAGTACTGCACGGCCGGCATGATCGACTGCATCAGAATGTCGCGGCAGATGGGCGAATCCCCGTCCCAGTTGTCGCCGTCGGAAACCTGCGCGCCATAGATGTTCCAGTCGCTCGGCGAGTACCGGTCTGCAATGATCTCGTTCATCAGCTTGAGCGCGCTGGAGACCACCGTGCCGCCCGATTCCCGCGCATAGAAGAAGTCGTCTTCATTGACTTCCTTGGCCGTGGTGTGGTGACGGATGAGCACCAGATCGATGCGCTCGTAGTTATGCCGCAGGAACAGATAGAGCAGCATGAAGAAACGCTTGGCCAGATCCTTGCGGCTCTGATCCATGGAGCCCGAGACGTCCATCAGGCAGAACATGACGGCCTGCGCTTGCGGGCGCGGCTGCATGATCCGGTTCGAATACCGCAGATCGAGCTTTTCGATGTACGGGATCGCCTCGACACGCGTGCGCAGATGCGTAATCTCGTGGGCCAGCGCCAGTGCACGGGGCGACGTATCGCCTTCGCGCGAGACGATGTCCGCGTACTCGGCCTCAAGCTCGCGCAACTGCTTGCGATACGGGGCGGTAAGCGCGATGCGGCGGCCCAGCGAGCTGCGCATCGTGCGAATGACGTTAAGGTTCGACGGCGTGCCGTCGATGGAATAGCCCGCACGGACCTTGCGGAACTCCGGAATTTGCGCGAGCCGGCGTTTCGCGAGGTCCGGCAGTGCCATGTCCTCGAAGAAGAATTTCAGGAACTCCTCGCGCGAGAGGTTGAAGACGAAATCGTCCTCGCCCTCTCCCGAGTCGCTGGCGCGGCTGCCGCCGCCCCCTGCGCCCGATGGCGGACGCTCGAAGTTGTCGCCCACCACGAACTCGCGATTGCCGGGATGCACCATCTCCCGTCGCCCGCCGGGCCCGTGGTGGAACAACGGTTCCGAAATGTCCTTGACCGGGATCGAGACCTGTCCGCTGCCATCGATATCGGTGATCTTGCGCCCAGACACCGCCTTCGCTACCGCGCGGCGAATCTGATCGCGGTAGCGTTTGATAAAGCGCTGCTGGTTGATGGCGCTTTTGTTCTTGCCGTTTTGCCGTCTGTCGATGATTGCTGACATAGTGGCCCCGATTGGTTGCTACGAGGATTTGCGCACGCGCAGATACCATTCCACAAGCAGGCGAACCTGCTTCGGGGTATAGCCCTTTTCCACCATACGGTTGACGAAGTTGGCGTGCTTTTCCTGATCCTCCTTGGACGACTTCGCATTGAACGAAATCACCGGCAGCAGATCCTCGGTGGTCGAGAACATGCGCTTCTCGATGACGGCCCGCAGCTTCTCGTAACTCGTCCAGAGCGGATTCTTGCCCGCGTTGTTGGCGCGCGCGCGCAGTACGAAGTTGACGATCTCGTTGCGGAAGTCCTTCGGGTTGGTGATCCCGGCCGGCTTTTCGACTTTCTCCAGTTCGTCGTTGAGCGCGGTGCGGTCGAGAATTTCGCCGGTGTTCGGATCGCGATACTCCTGATCCTGAATCCACAGATCCGCAAAGTTCACATACCGATCGAAGATGTTCTGACCGTACTCCGAATACGATTCCAGATAAGCGGTCTGAATCTCCTTGCCGATGAACTCCACGAACGGCGCGGTCAGATACTCCTTGATGTAGGAGAGATAGCGCTTCTCGACTTCGCCCGCATACTGCTCACGCTCGATTTGCTGTTCGAGCACATACAGCATGTGCACCGGGTTGGCCGCGACTTCGGTGTTATCGAAGTTGAAGACCTTCGAGAGCACCTTGAAGGCGAAACGCGTGGACATGCCCGTCATCCCTTCGTCCACCCCGGCGTAGTCGCGGTACTCCTGATACGACTTGGCCTTGGGGTCGATGTCCTTGAGGTTTTCACCGTCGTAGACACGCACCTTGGAGAAGATGTTGGAATTCTCGGGCTCTTTCAGGCGGGTGAGCACCGCGAACTGGGCGAGCATCTTGAGCACGTTCGGCGCGCGCGGGGCGTTGGCGAGCGAACTGTTTTTCACCAGCTTCTCGTAGATCTTCACCTCGTCGGTCACGCGCAGGCAGTAGGGCACCTTCACGATGTAGATACGATCGAGGAAAGCCTCGTTGTTGCGGTTGCCCTTGAAACTCTGCCATTCCGCTTCGTTCGAGTGGGCGAGCACGATACCGTCGAACGGAATCGCACCGAACCCTTCCGTCCCTTTGTAGTTGCCTTCCTGTGTCGCAGTCAGCAACGGGTGAAGCACCTTGATCGGCGCCTTGAACATTTCGACGAATTCGAGCAGGCCACGGTTGGCCAGGCACAAACCGCCGGAGTAGGAATAGGCGTCCGGATCGTCCTGCGGGTACTCCTCGAGCTTGCGGATGTCGACCTTGCCGACCAGCGACGAGATGTCCTGGTTGTTTTCGTCCCCCGGTTCGGTCTTGGCAATCGCGATCTGCTGGAGCACCGACGGGCGCACCTTCACCACACGGAACTTCGTGATGTCGCCGTTGAACTCGTTAAGACGCTTGGTGGCCCAGGGCGACGGAATCGTATTGAGATAGCGCAACGGAATGCCGAAGTCCTCTTCCAGAATCTTGCCGTCTTCCTCTGAGGAGAACAGGCCCAGAGGCGACTCGTGCACTGGCGATCCCTTCAGGCAATAGATGGGGACGTCTTCCATCAATACCTTGAGCTTCTCGGCCAGCGACGACTTGCCGCCGCCCGGGGGCCCGAGCAGATACAGAATCTGTTTGCGTTCTTCGAGCCCTTGCGCCGCGTGTTTGAAGAACGAGACGATTTGCTCGATCGTGTCTTCCATGCCGTAGAAGTCACGGAAGGCAGGATAGATCTTGATGATCTTGTTGGAGAACAGCCGCGAGAGTCGCGGGTCGTGATGCGTATCGATCAGCTCCGGCTCACCGATGGCGCGCAACATGCGCTCGGCTGCCGTCGCGTACGCAGTCGAGTCCTTCTTACAGATCTCCAGATATTCCTGGATGCTGTATTCCTCTTCCCTGCGTGCTTCGAAACGTGTCGTGTAGTGGCTGAAAATATCCATATGCCTCACCCCCCGCTTCATCGGAAAACATCGCGATGCGATGCCCGCTCTGTTGCCTAAGACCCGGATGACTGCGCAATGGTTTCGACCTGGCTCACTGCATGCCGGAGCGACTTACGCGAAACCTTTCGCACTGTCCCCTCCCTCACATGAACGACTCAAAATCGGTTTAGGTTGACTTTAAACTTGTCACTGAAAATTGCAACCGTTAACTCATCATATGCACAAACAAAAAAACTGTCGCTAGATATTTTCCGCAGCGCTAAGCATTCTCGATAACCCGCATGCAGCAACGGTTTCCACGACCTCTACGCATTGCGCACGTCACGCCAGATAGGTCAAAATTCGAGCGACTTTTCGCGTCTTCACCCACGCATTGCGCACTCGGGTTTGTCTGCATTCGATCATGTTCGCGCATCTGCATCATTTATTAAGGAATCCTATTTATTCGATAGAATTTCTTACTGCGACACGATGATTGACGTGCAATGTTTTCGGGAAAAAAAGTGGGTGGCCCATCGACGTCGACGAAGCCGAAGACGTGGGCGCGAGAGGCCTGCTTTCCTGTCGAAGCGTCGCGGCTGCGCGAAGTCGCGAAGGTCGTGCGATCGACATGCGCCAATGCATCTGCAACGGCATGTTCGTCGCAAGCGGAAAGTCAAAAGCGGATGGATGTCTGAGCGGGCTCACCTCCTCCTTGCAAATCGCCGATCTCTGGAATGAAGCGAACAACGTGCCAGACGACCGAGTTTGAAACCATGTTACGCCGGTTCGCCAAAATCTGCTGCGCGGATATGTAACGTGATGTGACCCTGTCCGCGATGCCCTCGCGCGCGTCCCGCAGCGCCGCCGACGGGCGTCCGCATGCCCCGGGCGGTTTCATGCAATAATGCAACTTTGTTGCATTTGCGTCCTATTTGATACACAGTTGCAGACTGTGTCGGGGCCTCGCCCATTCCCTTATCCATGATTCGCTTCTCCGTTTGGCTCTACCGTCTCGCTGGCTGGGAGCGCACGGCACTTACGCTGCTCGTGCTCATCCCCCTTTGGGCGCTCGTTTTCTGGGCGCTGAGAGGGGTCGCCTCGTGATCGGCTGCCAGGATCTCTGCGTCCAGTTCGGCCCAAACGTCGCGCTCGCAGGCGTGAGCGCCACCTTCGCGCCCGGCGTGCTCTCGGCCGTCGTCGGCCCGAACGGCGGCGGCAAGACCACCCTGCTTCGCTCGCTTGCGGGGCTGCAAAAGGCATCCAGCGGCAGCATCGTCAGCGATGGCCCCGTGGCCTACCTGTCGCAGCGGCCCGAAACGGATCATCGCTTTCCGATGTGCGTGGAAGAATATGTGCTGACGGGCACGTGGCGCCGCACCGGCGACGCCCGCCGCCTGGGACGCGACGAGTTCGATCGCGCGCTGGACGCACTGGCCCGCGTGGGCCTCGCCGACAAGCGGGCGCAGGCGCTCGAAGCCTTGTCCGGCGGACAATGGCAGCGTGCCCGCTTCGCGCGTCTGATCGTGGAAGACGCGCCGATCGTTTTGCTGGACGAACCCCTCACCGGCATCGACGTGCCCTCGGCGGAACTGTTGCTGGCCCTGCTGGACCAATGGCGCAACGAGGGACGCACCGTCGTGACCGTCCTTCACGATCTACCGCTGGTGCTGGAGCGTTTCGCGCATGTCGCCGTGATGGCCGGTCGGCTGGTCGCCTCGGGCGCGCCCGCCGACTGCCTGCACGCCGGATTTCCGTCGGCCGACGCGGCCAGCGGCAAGGGCGGGGGCACGCACGGCAGTTTGTCGGGCGCCGGGGGTTACACCGCGTTCGCCGCCAATCAGGGGACGCAGGCACGCCCGGCCTCGTCCGCCGCCATCTCCCTGCCGGGAGGTCGTCGGTGAGCGCCTTGGTGAACCTCATCATCGGACCGTTCGCGGAATTCGACTTCATGCGGCACGCCCTCGTCGGGAGTCTGGCGCTGTCGCTCGGTTGCACGCCCGTGGGCGTGTTTTTGCTGCTGCGCCGCATGAGCCTGATGGGCGACTCGCTCTCGCACGCCGTGTTGCCCGGCGCCGCCGTGGGCTATCTGATCGGCGGCCTGTCGCTGCCGTGGATGGCCGGTGGCGGTATGGTGGCGGGTCTGCTCGTGGCGCTGCTCGCAGGGCTGTCGAGCCGCCGCACACGGCTGGACGAAGGGGCGTCGTTCGCCGGCTTCTACCTGCTGGCGCTCGCAGGCGGCGTGGTAATCGTCTCCAAATGGGGCAACAGCGTCGACCTGATGAACCTGCTGTTCGGTTCGGTGCTCGCGGTCGACGACCCGTCGCTGATATTGGTGGCCGCCATCACGACCGTGACGCTGCTCTGGTTCGGTTGGCACTATCGCGGGCTCGTGCTCGACAGCGCCGACCCGACCTTCCTCGGCCAGAGCAACGGGCGCGGCGTGATGCGCTATCACCTCGGCTTCACGGTGCTGACGGTGATGAACCTCGTTGCGGGCTTTCAGGCGATGGGCACGCTCATGGCCGTGGGGCTGATGATGCTGCCGGCCGCCACGGCCCGCCTCGTCGCCCGAACCCTGCCCGGCATGTTGCTGAGCGCGTGGCTGGTGGCCAGCGCATCGAGCGTGATCGGGCTGCTGATTTCGTATTACCTGGCTTGCCCATCCGGGCCGGCCATCGTATTGACGGCAGGTGTCGCCTATCTGGGCGCGCTGCTTGTTTCGCCGGGCGGTGCAAGTACTGCTAAAGCGCCGGCGCTTTGAGAGAGGGAAACATGTTCGGATTGGGTAAGGGCGCCAAACGCTTTAGCGGCATCAGCGGCGCCAATAGTGTCAGCGGCAGTCTCCGTAGCAAGTCGTGGTTCGGCGCAGGCCTCTTCGCCACCCTGTTCGCGCTGACCCTGGCATTCGCCGGCCCGGCGCGGGCGCAGGACACGCGCCTGCCGGTCGGCGTGAGCTTCAGCATTCTGTCGGACATCGTCAAAGCCGTCGGCGGCGACCGGATCGACGTCACCACGCTGGTCGGCCCGGATCAGGACACCCACACCTACGAGCCGACCCCGGCTGACGTTGCCAAGCTTGCCGGCACCAAGCTGTTCTTCGTGAACGGCCTGGGTTTTGAAGGCTGGCTGCCCCGTCTGATGAAGTCGAGCCACTATTCCGGCCAGCTCGTCACGGTCACGAAGGGCCTCAAGCCCCGCACGATGGAGGACGACGGCAAGACGATCACGGATCCGCACATGTTTCAGGATCCCGAGCGCGTGAAGACCATGGTGGACAACATCGCGGCCGCCCTCTCGCAAGCTGACCCGGCCGGCGCGCCTTACTATGCCGCGCGCGCCCAAAACTACCGTGTCGCGCTCGACGAGGTGATCGCCTGGGCCAAGAAGCAGCTGGCCTCGATTCCGCCGTCACGCCGCGTGGTGCTGACCTCGCACGACGCCTTCGGCTACCTCGGCATGCGCTTCGACATCAAATTCCTCGCCCCGGAAGGCGTGTCGACGGAAAGCGAAGCCAGCGCCCGCGACGTCGCCAACCTGATCCGCGTGATCCGCAAGACGGGCATCAAGGCGGTATTCATGGAGAACATCTCCAATCCGCGACTGGTCGAACGCATTGCGCACGACGCCAAGGTGACGGTCGACGGCAAGCTGTACTCCGACGCCCTGTCGAAGAATCCGGAAGCGACGACCTACCTCCAGTTGTTCCAGTACAACATCCGGGCGCTCGCCACGGCGATGAAGGACAACCGCTGAGCCCTGACGGGCGCGCCCTTCCCCGCTCCTCCTCGGTGCACGCGGTATAATGTGTGCACCACACACCGGCCCCACGACGGAGGTCCGGACAGGCCGGCTATGCCGGCTTTTGCGTTTGGTTGCGTTTGAATTTCGCTCGAATTTCATGATTACCGACGCCCCCAGGTCAACCACTGCGAACGGCGCACACTCCATGGCAAAAAAGATTTACATCAAGACGTTCGGCTGTCAGATGAACGAGTACGACTCCGACAAGATGGCGGACGTGCTCGGCGCGGCTGAAGGCCTCGAAAAGACCGACACCCCCGAAGACGCCGACGTCATCCTGTTCAACACCTGCTCCGTGCGCGAAAAGGCGCAGGAAAAGGTGTTCTCGGATCTGGGCCGCATGCGCGCCCTCAAGGAAATCAAGCCGGATCTGGTGATCGGCGTCGGCGGCTGCGTCGCCAGTCAGGAAGGCGCGGCCATCGTGCAGCGCGCCCCTTACGTGGACGTGGTGTTCGGCCCGCAAACGCTGCACCGTCTGCCGCAGATGCTCGAAGCGCGGCGCTCGACCGGCCGCTCGCAGGTCGACATCTCCTTCCCGGAAATCGAAAAGTTCGACCACCTGCCGCCGGCCAAGGTCGAAGGCGCCACGGCGTTCGTCTCGATCATGGAAGGTTGCTCGAAGTATTGCAGCTACTGCGTGGTGCCGTACACGCGCGGCGATGAAGTCTCGCGTCCGTTCGAAGACGTGCTCACCGAGATTGCCGGGCTGGCCGAACAGGGCGTGCGTGAAATCACGCTGCTGGGCCAGAACGTGAACGCCTATCGCGGCCTGATGGCCGACGGCGAGATCGCCGACTTCGCGCTGCTCATCGAATACGTGGCCGAAGTGCCGGGTATCGAGCGCATTCGCTACACGACCAGCCACCCGAAGGAATTCACGCAGCGTCTGATCGACACCTACGCCAAGGTGCCCAAGCTCGTGAGCCATCTGCATCTGCCCGTGCAGCACGGCGCGGACCGCGTGCTCTCGGCC
Source organism: Pandoraea sp. LA3 (assembly GCF_022696215.1). Classification (NCBI taxonomy): domain Bacteria; kingdom Pseudomonadati; phylum Pseudomonadota; class Betaproteobacteria; order Burkholderiales; family Burkholderiaceae; genus Pandoraea; species Pandoraea sp. LA3. The sequence goes on from NZ_PTPY01000016.1 coordinate 87,646, forward strand.
ATGAAGCGCGGTTACACGGTGCTGGAGTACAAGTCGATCATCCGTCGACTGCGTCAGGTGCGTCCTGACATGTCGATGTCGTCGGACTTCATCGTCGGCTTCCCCGGCGAGACGGAAGAGGATTTCGACAAGCTCATGGCGATGATCCACGACATCGGCTACGACACCAGCTTCTCGTTCATCTACAGCCCGCGCCCCGGCACGCCCGCAGCGAACCTGCAAGACGATACGCCGCGCGAAGTGAAGCTGCGTCGTCTGCAGCACTTGCAGGCCGTGATCGAGGAGAACGCAGCACGCATCAGCCAGCGCATGGTCGGCTCGCGTCAGCGCATTCTGGTCGAAGGCGTTTCGCGCAAAGACCCGAACGAACTGCAAGGCCGCACTGAAAACAACCGCGTGGTCAACTTCCCGGCGCCCGAGGCACAACGCGCGGGCCTGATCGGCCAGATGACCGACGTCGTGATCACCTTCGCCTATCCGCACTCGCTGCGCGGCGAACTGGTCGTCACGCATTGAATATGGGACCGGCGGGGCGTATCGAGCCACCACAAGCCACAGCTGGCATCGCTGCCCCCGTCACCGCCAAGCCATCGAACGACCTGAACAGGCAAACGACCGGATCATCTTGAAAGCACCCGTCCAAGAATTCACCGCTCCGCGCGACGACAATCGCCGCCTGGCCAATCTCTGCGGCCCGCTCGACGAGAATCTGCGTCAGATCGAACAGGCGCTCGACGTCTCGATCACCCGTCGCGGCCATCGCTTCTCCATTCGCGGCAAGAGTGCCGCCGTCGCCACGCAGGCGCTCGAGAGTTTCTACAACCGCGCAACCGAAGCGCTGTCCGTCGACGACATCCAGCTCGGACTTGTGGAAACGCGTCAGGGCCTCGCGCCGAGCGTGCGCCATGGCGACGATAACCCGTTCGCCGCCGGTGAGACGGAAGACGGCTCGCCGGTGCTGCACACGCGTCGCAGCGACCTGCACGGCCGCACGCCCGCCCAGCGCGATTACCTCAAGCAGATCCTGTCGCACGACGTGACGTTCGGCATCGGCCCGGCCGGTACCGGCAAGACGTATCTCGCCGTGGCCTGCGCCGTCGACGCCCTGGAGCGCGATGCCGTCAAGCGCATCGTGCTCACGCGCCCGGCCGTGGAAGCGGGCGAGCGCCTGGGCTTCCTGCCCGGCGATCTGGCACAGAAGGTCGATCCGTATCTGCGCCCGCTGTACGACGCGCTGTACGACCTGCTCGGCTTCGACAAGACGCAGAAGTATTTCGAGAAACAGATGATCGAGATCGCGCCGCTGGCCTACATGCGCGGCCGTACGCTCAATCATGCCTTCATCATTCTCGACGAGGCGCAGAACACCACGCCCGAGCAGATGAAGATGTTCCTCACGCGTATCGGTTTCGGCAGCAAGGCCGTGGTGACCGGCGATACCACGCAGGTCGACCTGCCGCGCGGGCAAAAGAGCGGCCTGATGGAAGCGCAGGTGATCCTGAAGAACGTTCGCGGCATCGCCATGACGCGCTTCACCAGCGTGGATGTGGTGCGTCACCCGCTGGTCGCACGCATCGTCGAAGCGTACGACGAACACGCGCAACATCTGGAAGCCGGACTCGATCTGCCGGCCTCGGATTCGCGCGGCGATCGCACGGGGCACGCCTCGCGTGCCTCACGCGCATCAAGCACGGCCGGAGGCAAGGCATGAGCGGTCGGCCCGCCCGCCACTCGCTCACGCTGACGAACCAGTTCGTGGCGGGGCCCGCGTTCGCATCGCACAAGGCGCTGCTCTCGCGCACCGCCGTGCGCCGCTGGGTGCAGGCCGCGCTGCTCGCCGACGCCGAACTGACGCTGCGCTTCGTCGACACCGACGAAGGTCAGACGCTCAATCGCGGCTATCGCGGCAAGGACTACGCGACCAATGTGCTGACGTTCGCCTACGCGCAGGACGAAAGCGATCCGGTTACGGGCGACATCGTGCTATGTTGCCCGGTGGTTGAACGCGAGGCGAACGAGCAAGGCATCTCGCTCGAAGCGCACTACGCGCACCTGATCGTGCATGGCGTGCTGCACGCGCAAGGCTACGATCACGAGGAAGACGACGAAGCGCAGGAGATGGAAGGCCTCGAGACGGAGATTCTCGCCGGACTCGGTTACGCCGATCCGTATGCGTCGGAGAAGTCGGCGACAAAAGCCCGTCGAACCTGACCGAGCCCCTGCCCCCATCCCTCCAAGCTCCTTAAGCCCCCCAATACGCCCTATGGACCGCATTCCCGACCGACCGGACGCCCCTGACGCCAGCAACAGCGCGCAGACCAGCACGTCGAGCGGCCCGGGATGCACGCGTTATCCGCCGGACCTCGGCGCCTCCCGTCATCTGACGCAAGAGGAAATGAGCCAGTCGCTCGACGCCGCGCTCGTCGACTGGGACGGCCGCGAGGACCTTTGGATCTTCGCGTACGGCTCGCTCATCTGGAATCCCGGCATGCCCGTCGAAGAAAGTCATCATGCACGCGTGCATGGCTATCACCGGGGGTTGTATCTGTGGTCGCGCGTCAATCGCGGCACGCCCGAGCAACCGGGGCTGGTGCTGGCGCTGGACCGGGGCGGCTCGTGCGCCGGCGTGGCCATGCGGCTGGCCGCGCGTCATGCGCGCACCGAACTCGAAACGCTCTGGTATCGCGAAATGGCCATGGGGTCGTACCGTCCGATGTGGCTGAATTGCCAACTGGCGGACGGCCGCGCCAAGCCGGGGCTGGCGTTCGTCATGCGGCGCGAAGCCGTGAGCTACGCCGGACGTCTGTCCGACGACATCGTGCGGCAGGTTTTCGATCAGGCGCAGGGACGCTACGGCACCACGCACGATTACGTCGCCCGGACCGTCAAGGCGCTGCGCGAAGCGGGCATGCCCGACCCCGCGCTAGAGGCGTTGCTGCACCGCTGCGGTGCAAGATAAGCCCCCGGATTGTCGCGAGCGGGCGACGGAAACGTCCTGAAATATGCGCAACGGCGCAGCACGCCCGGACGACGCCCTCCCGCACACCGCCTGACGCGGAGATGCCGCACATCTGGTGTATCCTTGAGCTTCCTGTAACAGCTCGGCGTCCGCCCAACTTGGACGCGCCGTCATGAACGACCCTTATCCCAGTCGACCCGGTCGAAAAAACACCGAAAAACCTCGCTCTCTGCTCGAACGCCTCACCGATCTGATTTCCCCGGAGCCGGAGTCGCGCGCAGAGTTGCTCGAAATTCTGCAAGACGCCCACGCCCGTAACCTGATGGACGCCGATTCTCTGGCGATGATCGAGGGCGTATTCCAGGTGGCCGATCTGTGCGCCCGCGACATCATGGTGCCGCGCGCGCAAATGGACGCCATCAACATCGAACAGACCCCCGAAGCATTCATGCCGTTCGTACTGGAACAGGCGCACTCGCGCTATCCGGTCTATGAAGGCAATCGCGACAACATCATCGGCATTCTGCTCGCCAAGGATCTGTTGCGTTACTACGCGAATCACGATTTCGACGTGCGCGACATGCTGCGCCCGGCCGTGTTCATTCCGGAGTCGAAGCGTCTGAACGTGCTGCTGCACGACTTCCGCGTCAATCGCAATCACATCGCCATCGTCGTGGACGAATACGGCGGCGTGGCCGGTCTCATCACGATCGAAGACGTGCTCGAACAGATCGTCGGCGACATCGAGGACGAGTACGACTTCGATGAAGAAGAAGACAACATCATCGCCGCGCCCGACGGGACGTATCGCATTCGTGCGCTCACGGAAATCGAGCAGTTCAACGAAGCGTTCGGCACCCAGTTCCACGATGACGAGAACGACACGATCGGCGGTATGATCACGCACCAGTTCGGCCGTGTGCCGCGCCGGGGTGAGCGTATGCGCATCGGCAATCTCGTGTTCGAAGTGCTGCGCGCCGACGGCCGTCAGGTCCACATGCTGCTGTTGCGGCGCGTGGAACCGGCACCGGCCATCGAAGCCGAGTAACTCCCAATCATCGATCCATGCAGGAAATGACCGTCCACGCGCCCGAGCGGCGCTCGTGGCCGGCCTGGCGTGCCCGAGTGCTCGCCGGTCTGGCCGGTATCGCGCAAACCCTGGCCTTCGCCCCGCGCGATCTCTGGTGGCTGCAACTGCTCGCGATGGCAGGTCTGTTTGCGCTCGTCGAGCGCAGCGCCTCGCGACGTCATGCGCTCTGGCTGGGCGGCAGTTTCGGGCTCACGTCGTTCGTCTCCGGCATCTGGTGGCTCTACATCAGCATGCATACCTACGGCGGCATGCCCGGCGTCATGGCCGGCGCCGCCGTCGTGCTGTTCTCGATCTACCTCGCGATCTATCCCGCGCTCGCCGCATTCGTCACGCGCTCGGTCACGGCGACCGGCCCGTGGCGTGTGCTCGCCTTCGCAGGCGCCTGGACGCTCGCCGAATGGCTGCGCGGCACCGTCTTCACCGGCTTTCCCTGGCTCTCCCCCGGTTACGCGCATGTCGACGGCCCGCTCGCAGGTTTCGCGCCGCTGCTCGGCGTGTACGGCATCGCCGGCCTTGCAGCGCTCGCCGCAGCGTGGCTCGCTCGCGCGCTCGTTCCCGTCGTGGCGGCAACACGTGCGATGCGACGTCTCGTGGCGGTCGTGGGCGTACTCGCATTGATGGGCGTGGGTGCGGGGCTGGCGCGTCACGCCTGGACGACGCCGTCGGGCAAGCCGCTCTCGGTACGTCTGCTGCAAGGCAATGTGGCGCAGGACATGAAGTTCGAGCGCGCGGGCATCGACCACGCGATGACGATGTACCGCGACATGATCGTGGCCGCGCCGGCCGACCTCATCATCACGCCGGAGACCGCGTTTCCGGTGCTGCTGCAAGGCATTCCGCCCGAGGTCGCCACGCCGATTCGCCAATTCGTGGACCGTACCGGCTCGCATGTGGTGCTGGGCGCGGTCGGCGCCACGATCACCGATCGCGGCCCGACCGATCTCACCAACAGCCTGTTCGGTGTGGCGCCGCGCGATCAGACACTTTATCGCTACGACAAGCACCACCTCGTGCCCTTCGGCGAATTCGTGCCGTGGGGTTTTCGCTGGTTCGTCGACATGATGCACATCCCGCTGGGTGACTTCCTGCGCGGCACGGCAACGCCGGGCGGCTTCCCGATCCGGGATCAGCGCGTGGCGCTCAACATTTGCTACGAGGACTTGTTCGGCGAGGAAATTGCGCAGGCGCTACGCAACATGCCGGAACCGGCCACGGTGCTGGCGAACTCGACCAATCTGGCGTGGTTCGGCGACACCATTGCGCTGGACCAGCATTTGCAGATCGCCCGGATGCGCACGCTGGAGACGGGGCGTCCGATGCTGCGAGCGACGAACACGGGCGCCACCGCCATCATCGACGCGCACGGCAAGGTGCAGGGACGTCTGCCGGCCATGACCGTGGGTGCGCTCACCGGCAACGTACAACCGTACAGCGGCCTCACCCCGTACGTGCGCTTCGGCAACGTGCCCGCACTGGTGCTCGCCCTGGTCGCACTCGGCCTCGGTCTGGCCATGACGCGCCGCGCGCGCTGAGCGGCGATCCGGGCATCGGCGCGCCAGCGCCATCCATGGAAACGACATCGGGGGATGTGAAAATCTCCCCGTCGTAACATCCCGGGGCCATCAGCGCCCCGCGCGGGTCGAATTCCCGCTAAAATTCAACGTTTTAGTCTTTCGGCCGCGCTCGCGGCCGGGCCGGAAGACTGCGCAAAATCCGCATATTTTCCTGTTCGTCCGCGCGAATTCATCATGCTTACCTTTCAACAAGTCATCCTGACGTTGCAGGATTACTGGGACAAGCAAGGCTGTGCGTTGCTCCAGCCTTACGACATGGAGGTCGGCGCCGGTACCTCGCACACTGCCACGTTCCTGCGCGCGATCGGCCCGGAGCCGTGGCGCGCCGCCTATGTGCAGCCGTCGCGCCGTCCCAAGGATGGCCGTTACGGTGAGAATCCGAACCGCATGCAGCACTACTACCAGTATCAGGTGGTGCTCAAGCCGGCCCCGGAAAACATCCTCGACCTGTACCTGGGCTCGCTGCGCGCGCTCGGCCTCGATCTGACCGAAAACGACGTGCGCTTCGTCGAAGACGACTGGGAAAATCCCACGCTCGGCGCCTGGGGTCTGGGCTGGGAAGTCTGGCTCAACGGCATGGAAGTCACGCAGTTCACCTACTTCCAGCAAGTCGGCGGCCTCGACTGCAAGCCGGTGCTCGGCGAAATCACGTACGGTATCGAGCGTCTGGCCATGTATCTGCAACAGGTCGAGAACGTCTACGACCTCGTGTGGACGGAATGGGAAGAGCAAACGGTCGACGGCCCGGTCAAGCGCCGCCTGACGTATGGCGACGTGTTCCATCAGAACGAAGTCGAGCAGTCGACGTATAACTTCGAGCACTCGAACCAGCCGATGCTCTTCAGCTTCTTCGACAACTACGAGAGCGAAGCGAAGCGTCTGATCGAAGCCGAACTGGCGCTGCCCGCCTACGAGATGATTCTCAAGGCCGCACACACCTTCAACCTGCTCGACGCGCGCGGCGCCATTTCGGTGACCGAGCGTGCGGCGTACATCGGCCGTATCCGCGCGTTGTCGCGTCTGATCGCACAGGCCTACTACGCTTCGCGCGAAAAGCTCGGCTTCCCGATGCTGAACGCCCCCGCCGCAAAAACTCAAACGCAAGCCGCATGATGAGCACCGCACAACGCACCCTGCTGGTCGAACTGCTGACCGAAGAACTGCCGCCGAAGGCACTGGCGCGTCTCGGTGACGCGTTTGCCGACGGTATCGCCAACGGCCTGCGTTCGCGCGGTCTCGTGACCGAAGCGAGCGTCGTCACGCCGTTCGCCACGCCGCGCCGTCTGGCCGTGTCGATCACGAACGTGCTCGACCGCGCCCCGGACGCCACCATTCGCGCCAAGGTCCTGCCGGTGTCCGTCGCGCTCGACGCCAACGGCAACCCCACGCCGCCGCTCGCGAAGAAACTCGCTGCGATGGGCTTCGCCGACCTGCCGGTCGCAAGCCTGGAGCGCGCCATGGACGGCAAGGCCGAAGCCTTCTTCCACACCTACACCGCCGCCGGCGCCCAACTGGCCGACGCGCTGCAAGCCTCGCTCGACGAAACGCTCGGCAAGCTGCCGATTCCGAAGGTGATGAGCTATCAGCGTCCCGATGGCGAGACGGTGCAGTTCGTGCGCCCGGTGCATGGTCTGATCGCCCTGCACGGCGACACGATCGTGCCGGCGACGGCCATCGGCCTCGCCTCCGGCAACAAGACGCAAGGCCACCGCTTCCTGTCGAAGGGTGAGGTCACGGTGGCAAACGCCGACGCCTACGCCGCCACGCTGGAGACCGAAGGCAAGATCGTCGCCAGCTTCGCCGGCCGTCGCGACGCGATTCGCGAGCGTCTGCTCGCCGCTGCCGGCAACGATCACGTGGTGATGCCCGATTCGCTGCTCGACGAAGTGACCGCCCTCGTCGAATGGCCCGCAATCTACGCCTGCCATTTCGAGAAGGAATTCCTGGCCGTGCCGCAGGAATGTCTGATTCTCACGATGCAGACGAACCAGAAATACTTCGCGCTCACCGACAAGCCGCTCGCCGACGGCGGCCGTCTGACGAACCGCTTCCTGATCGTCTCCAACATCGAGACGAGCCAGCCCGAGCAGATCGTGACGGGTAACGAGCGTGTGGTGCGCCCGCGTCTGGCCGATGCGAAGTTCTTCTTCGAGCAGGACAAGAAGAAGCCGCTCGCCGATCGTGTGCCGCTGCTCGCGAACGTCGTCTATCACAACAAGCTGGGCTCGCAGTTCGAGCGCACGCAGCGTCTGGTGAAGCTCGCCGGCGCGATCGCGCACATGATCGGCGCCGACGCGAACGGCGTGAAGCTCGCCGAGCGCGGCGCGCTGCTCGCCAAGGCCGACCTGCTGACCGACATGGTCGGCGAGTTCCCGGAACTGCAAGGCACGATGGGCACATACTACGCGCGTCACGACGGCGAAGACACCGACGTCGCGCTCGCTTGCTCGGAACACTATCAGCCGCGCTTCGCCGGCGACGCCCTGCCCGCGAGCCAGACCGGCATCGTAGTGGCGCTGGCCGACAAGCTCGAAACGCTCGTGGGCATCTGGGGCATCGGCCTGCAACCGACGGGTGAGAAAGACCCGTTCGCACTGCGTCGTCATGCGCTCGGTATCGTACGCATGCTCATCGAGAAGCGTCTGCCGGCCATGCTGCCGGAACTGCTGCACGTCACGTACAAGCAGTTCACGACGGGCGTGGCCGATTCCGCGTATCTGGGCGACGTCTACCAGTTCGTACTCGACCGTCTGCGCGGCTATCTGCGTGAGCAAGGCTACGCCGCGAACGAGATCGAAGCCGTGCTGGCCGATCAGCCGAAGTATCTGGGCGATCTGATCGAGCGTCTGGACGCCGTGCGCGCCTTCTCGGCGCTGCCGCAAGCCGAAGCCCTCGCCGCGGCGAACAAGCGTATCGGCAACATCCTGAAGAAGACGGCCCCGCCCGCAGACGGCACGATCTCGCCGGACCTGCTGCTGGAGCCGGCCGAGAAGGCTCTGGCGGCTGCGCTTGAAAAGGTGACGCCGGCCGTGGAGCAGAAGTTCGAGGCACGCGAGTACGCACAAGCGCTCTCCGCGCTGGCCGAACTGCGCGACGCGGTCGACGCCTTCTTCAACGACGTGATGGTGATGGCCGACGAGGAGGCACTGCGCAACAACCGCCTCGCGTTGCTCAAGAACCTGCACTTCCAGATGAACCGCGTGGCCGATCTCTCGAAGCTCGCCGCGTGATGTTCCAACGAGTCAACTGAGCTACTCATGGATTCGCGCAAAGATCGCACCCTCGGCCCCGCCGCCCGCAAACTCGTGATTCTCGACCGGGACGGCGTCATCAACGTCGACTCGGATCAATTCATCAAGTCGACGGATGAGTGGGTGCCGCTACCCGGCAGTCTCGAGGCCATCGGCCGGCTCAATCAGGCGGGCTACCGCGTGGTCGTGGCGACGAACCAGTCGGGGGTGGGGCGCGGTCTTTTCGACATGGCGACGCTCGGTGCCATGCACGCGAAGATGTCGAAGCTGGCGGCTGCCGCCGGCGGACGCATCGACGCCGTGTTCTTCTGCCCGCATACCTCGGTCGACGCCTGCGATTGCCGCAAGCCGAAGCCCGGTCTGTTCCAGGAAATTGCGCGTCGCTACGAAGTCGATCTGACCGGCGTGCCGGCCGTGGGCGACTCGTTGCGCGATCTTCAGGCCGCCGCCGCCGTGGGCGCACAACCGCATCTGGTCCTCACCGGCAAAGGCAAGAAGACGCTCGCCGCAGGCAACCTGCCCGACGGCACGCGCGTGCACGATAGTCTCGCGGCGTTCGTCAACGATCTGCTCGCCGACGAAGACGCCTGAGCGCCATCGTCACGATCTCCCGTACTCGCCCGCAAGCCCACCAAGACAACCGCCGCGACGCCCGACTCAGACCCGACGCCCATGCAGCAACTTCGCTCGACTCTCTTCTTCATCTTCCAGATCGTCTGGACGATTCCGTATGCCATCGCGTGCATCGTGTCGTTCCCGTTCCTGACGCGTCACCAGCGCTACTGGTTCGCGGTGGGCTGGTGCAAGGTGGTCACGCGCGTGGGCGACAAGCTCTGTGGCATGCGTTACCGCGTGATCGGCTGGGAGAACCTGCCGAAGACGTCGGTGATTCTGCTCTCGAAGCATCAGTCGGCGTGGGAGACGGTGGCGCTGCCGGCGCTGATGCCGCGGCCGCTGTGCTATGTCTTCAAGCGCGAACTGCTTTACGTGCCGTTCTTCGGCTGGGCGCTGGGTCTGCTGAGCATGATTCACATCGATCGACGCAAGGGCACCGATGCGTTCGCCTCGGTCGTCAAGCAAGGGCGTGATCGACTGGCCGAAGGGAACTGGATCATCATGTTCCCGGAAGGCACGCGCACGAAGACCGGTTCGCGCAACAAGTACAAGTCGGGCGGCGCCCGTCTGGCGACGGCAACGGGCACGCCGGTCGTGCCCATCGCGCACAATGCCGGACGTGTCTGGCCGCGCAACTCGTTCTTGAAATTCCCCGGCGAAGTGATCGTCTCCATCGGACCGGTCATCGAGACGGCAGGCCGCACCGCCGAAGCCGTCAATGCCGACGTCGCCGAGTGGATCGAACGCGAGATGATACGGATCGACCCGGCGGCCTATACGTCGAAACCGAGGGCTGGCGCTTCCGACGCGGGAGACGCTTCAGAGGCCTCCGACGTGAAGCCTCGGACCTGACTACGCAATACGCGAGACCGTCTCATGTCGAAAGCCCAACCTGCCACTCGCGACCCTCGCCAGACCGGCAACGCGCGCGACAGCCGCAACCGGCATGAGACCCCGGCACCCCAGATGGAACTCGACTTGTTCGGCAGTCCCGCCGCCGAAGCCAACGGCGTCGCCACGGATGCCCCTGCGGCGTCTGCCCCGCCAGTCACTCCGGTAAGCACGAACGCTGCCGCGACGACCACGACCGCCGCCGACACGAATCTGACGACCTCGCCAGGCAGCGGTCCGCGACGCGCACCGGCCCCGGGCGAGCGCGTCATCATGCTCGACGGCCACGCCCTCTACTACCGGTTCAAGCGTTCCTCACGCCGCACCATCGGTTTCATGATCGACGAATCGGGACTGGCCGTGACGGCCCCTCGCTGGGTGACGATCGCCGATGTCGAAGCCGCTGTCGTCGAGAAGAAGCGCTGGATCTTCAGCAAGATCGCCGAGTTTCGCGAACGCGCGGCGCGACGGGTGATTCCCCGCGTGACGTGGGTCGACGGCGCGACGCTGCCGTACCTCGGCCATACGCTGACCGTGCGTCTGGGCGGACGCGCCGGCGCCGCGCAATACGACATCCATACGCACACGCTGTGGCTCGATCTGCCGCCGCAGGCCGCGCCAGAACAGATGCGCGACCGCGTGCAAGGCTGGCTGCAACAAGAAGCCCGCAAGCTCTTCACCACCCGGCTGGAGGTCTACGGCGAGCGTCTTGGCGTGCGCTACACGGCGCTGGGGCTGTCGTCTGCCACCACGCGCTGGGGCAGTTGCAGCGCCGACGGACGCATTCGCCTGAACTGGCGTCTGATCCACTTCCCGCTCGGCGTGATCGACTACGTCGTGGCGCACGAACTGGCGCACTTGAAGGAGATGAACCACGGACCGCGCTTCTGGCAGGCCGTGGCGTCGATCTTCCCGGAATTCGAGGCGGCGCGCGACACGCTCAAATCACACGCGCCCGAGTGGCTGCCGGAATTCTGAGCGGGCGACGGCACGCAAATATCGCAATCTCTCGCTTTTCAAATTAAAAATCGCTCAACGCAACATGAATGATGTTCATTTTCATGGCGACGGGTACAATTGAGTTTTCGTTGTCCCCACACTGAAAACACCATGCGAATGCTCCATACCATGCTGCGCGTCGGCGACCTGCAGCGCTCGATCGATTTCTACACGCGCGTGCTCGGCATGCAACTGCTGCGTCAGAGCGAGAACCCTGAGTACAAGTACACGCTGGCGTTCGTCGGCTACGGTTCCGAGTCGGAGAACACCGTGCTCGAACTGACGTACAACTGGGGCGTGGAAAAGTACGAAATCGGCACCGCGTTCGGCCATCTGGCCATCGAAGTCGAAGACGCCTACCTCGCCTGCGATACGATTCGCGCGGCCGGCGGCAAGATCTCGCGTGAAGCCGGTCCGGTCAAGGGCGGTACCACGGTCATCGCCTTCGTCGAAGATCCGGACGGCTACAAGATCGAACTGATCCAGAAGCACTCGAGCAAGGGCGGTCTGTAAGACAGCCCCGCTCGGCCTGCCGAGCGGGAACACGTCCCACTTTCGAGCCGATCGGTTTGCCACACCGGCGGCGTCGAGTGTTGCCGATGACGCCGACGTGAAAACGGCCGCCCTGCCCGGGCGGCCGTGTCGTTTGCAACGTCGGTGATTGCGCGTGTCCTGCGCGACGCCTCAGAACTCGACCATCGCGAAATCGTCTTTCCCCACGTCGCACAGCGGGCAACGCCAGTCTTGCGGCACATCCTCCCAGCGCGTGCCCGGTGCAATGCCGTCTTCGGGGTAGCCCGTCGCCTCGTCGTAAATCCATCCGCATATCACGCAGACCCATTGGCGCGACGCGAGCGCCGGCGGCGTCTCGGTGGCATCAGACAGCGTTGGGGCTGCGTCCGCGTGTGTCACCTCCGCGACTGACGACACCTGGGGATCGAGCAGCGAGAACGTCAGCGGCGCTTCGGTTCCCGAGGCGTCATCGACGGCGCGCGCCAGATGCCTTTGCAATGCATCGAGCAATGCCTGCGCTTCTTCCCGGCTGAGGTCGATCCAGAACGGATCGCCGGCACCGTCGTTGAGTCGTGACGGGGAGAACTGCAATTCGACGGCTGAGCCTTTCTTGTACATGAGCTTCGGTGCTGATCTGGTGCTGAATACGGCGGTAACGAAAAACGAAATCGGGAGGCAAACACGGCCTCGCGGAGGATTCTAGCGTCGCGTGCCTGGCGAATAAACCAGGGATTCGGGGAGACATTGTGCCGCCTGGCAGAACAATGTGCAGAACAAAACCGAACGTCAGCCGAGATTACCCGCACTGGCAGCACCAGAATCATGCGTGGCATATCAGGATCGGTGACAATGGTCGGCACTGCGCACCGCGCGCGCGATACATCGTCATCCGAACCAATTCCATGAAAACCACGCCACGTCCGGTCGACGCCACCGCACTCGCGATCATGCTGGGCCTGTGCATGATCTGGGGCGGCCAGCAGGTCGCCGTCAAACTCGCCGTACCGGTCGTGCCGGCCGTCTTGCAGGCGGGCCTGCGCTCCGTCATTGCCACGCTGCTCGTCGGCGGATGGATGGTGTGGCGGCGTCAGCGCCTGATCACCGGCGACGGCACCCTGCCCGCCGGCATCCTCGCCGGCGTGCTGTTCTCGCTCGAATTCCTCTGCATCTTCGTCGGCCTCACCCATACGACCGCCTCGCGCATGGCGGTCTTCCTGTACTCGGCGCCGTGCTTTACCGCCATCGGGCTGCACTGGACCGTGCCGAGCGAGCGGCTTCGGCCTGCCCAATGGCTGGGCATGGCCATCGCGTTCTGCGGCATCGTGGTGGCGTTCTCGGACGGCAGCAGCGCGGATATCGCGAAGACCTGGCCCGGCGATCTCCTGGCGATCCTCGCGGGCATTTTCTGGGGGATGACGACAGTGGTGGTCCGGGCGTCGCGGCTGGCAACGGCCGCGCCGTCGAAGACACTGCTGTATCAGCTCGCGGTCTCGGCCGTGCTGCTGTGTCTGCTGGCGCTGGCGACCGGGAATGTGGCCATCGGACCGATGACGGCCACCACGTGGATCAGTCTCGTCTATCAGTCCATTGGCGTGGCGTTTGCGAGCTATCTGATCTGGTTCTGGCTGCTCACGCGTTACAGCGCCGCCCGCCTCGCGTCGTTCTCGTTCCTGAGCCCGCTCTTCGGCGTGACGTTCGGCGTGCTGATTCTCGGCGAGTCGGTCGGCTGGCGCTTCGGCGGCGCCGTCGTGCTCGTCTTCGTCGGGATCAGCCTTGTGAACCGGCGCCGCTGATGGCGCGTGCGAGATTCACGTACTCGTCGACCGGCACATCTTCGGCGCGACGCGTGAGGTCGAAACCGAGCGCGTCGAAATCCACGCGATCCCGATAACTGTGCAGCGTGTTGCGCAGCATCTTGCGACGCTGCGAAAACGCCTGTGCGACGACCGCTTCGAACACGTCCAGATCGACCTCCGGCAAATCGGCCACCGCACGCGGAATCATCCGCACCACGGCCGAATCGACCTTCGGCGGCGGATTGAACGCCTCGGGCGGCACATCCAGCACCTTGTCCATCCAGTAGCGATACTGAAGCATGACCGACAGGCGGCTGTAATTGCTTGAGCCCGCCGGCGCCACCATGCGTTCGACCACTTCGTCCTGCAACATGAAGTGCTGGTCGCGCACGAGCGCGGCGTAGCGCATGAGATGGAACAGCAGCGGGCTGGAGATGTTGTACGGCAAGTTGCCGACGATGCGCAGCGGCGCCTCGTCACGACGATCGGCCGGGACGAGCGAGCCGAAGTCGAAGTCGAGCGCGTCGCCTGCATGAACGCTCACGCGCTCACCGAACTTGCGCGTGAGGCGCGTGACCAGATCGCGGTCGAGCTCGACCACATGCAGATGCGCGAGCCATTCGGTCAGCGGCGTCGTCAGCGCGCCGAGACCCGGTCCGATTTCGACCATCAGGTCGTCGGTGCGCGGCGAGATCGCGCTCACGATCGCGTCGATCACGCCCATGTCGACGAGAAAGTTCTGACCAAAACGTTTGCGCGCCACGTGGCCCTGTTGGACGCCCGTGCGCTTCGATGCGCTACTCATGTGAAATTCCTTATGACTGCGGCTGGGCGGCATGCGGGTCGCCGCTCGCACCTGCGGTCAGTTGTGCGTGTGTTGCGGCATTGGCCGCCATCGTCGCGGCGGTGCGCAATGCTTCCAGAAGGCTGCCGCTTTCGGCCTGCCCCGTGCCTGCGAGATCGAGCGCGGTGCCATGATCGACCGACGTGCGGATGATCGGCAAGCCCAGCGTGATATTGACGCCGGCGCCAAAACTGGCGTACTTGAGCACCGGCAAGCCCTGATCGTGGTACATGGCGAGCACGGCGTCGGCCCCTTCGAGATGACGCGGCTGAAACAGCGTATCGGCCGGATACGGGCCACGCGCGTCGATGCCGACGGCATGCGCATCGTCCAGCGCCGGGGTGATGACGTCGATCTCCTCGCGCCCGAGATAGCCCGACTCCCCCGCATGCGGGTTGAGGCCGGTCACGAGAATGCGCGGACGTGTCACGCCGAAATGGCGCATCAGGTCCTGATGGAGGATGACGAGCGTTTGCAGCAGTTCGTCGCGACGGATCGCACCGGGCACCTGCGCCAGCGGCAGATGCGTGGTGGCCAGCGCGACGCGCAGCCCGCCCCCGGCGAGCATCATCACCACGCGCGGCGTGCCCGTACGCTCGGCGAGATACTCGGTGTGGCCGGTGAAGGCAACGCCGCAATCGTTGATCGTGCTCTTTTGCAGCGGCGCCGTGACTACAGCATCGTAGGCACCGGCCATGGCGCCGTCGATGGCGTCGTCGAGCAACGCCAGTACGTAACGGCCGTTGGCGGCGTCGAGTTGCCCCGGCGTGACGGGCACCGCAAGCGGGTGATGCACGACGCGCACACGGCCATCGGCGAGCAACTGCTGCCAGACGTCGCCCAACCCCACGGCCTGCGCCCGCGCGGCGAGCAACGAGGCATCGCCGAGCACGGCAAACCGGCATCGGGCGAGCAAAGCGTCGGGCGGGGAAGACGCCGGCGAGGAAGCCGGGAAAGCGGCGGAAGTCTCCGGGACAGCGAGGCACTTCACGAGCGCCTGCACCGTCAACTCCGGCCCGACGCCCGCCGGTTCACCCGTGGTGATGGCGAGAACGAAGGACCGGTCCGAAGTCATGCCTGAAAAGAGAATGGAGTCGAGGAACGTCTCACGCGGCGCTTACTGCTGCGCGCTGCTCAGACGGTAGTCGACGTAAGCGCTGTCGCGCAGTTGTTGCAACCAGTCGCGGTATTGCTGCTCGGCCTTGCGTCCACGCAGTTCCTGCATGGCAAGGTTGCGCTCCTGATCGCCGGAGACTTGCGACTCGCGATGGCCCAGCACCTGAATCAGGTGGTAACCATACTCCGAGCGCACCGGATCGCTGATCTGGCCGTCCTTGAGTTCCGACATGGCACGCTCGAATGCAGGCACCGTCTCGCCCGGCGAAATCCAGCCGAGATCGCCGCCTTGCGACGCCGAGCCGTCCTTCGAGTTCTCGCGCGCTGCCACGGCAAAGTCGAGTTGCCCCGCTTCGATCTTCGACTTCAGATCAAGCAGCTTCTTGCGTGCTGCTTCTTCCGAAACGCCGTCGCCCACCGGAATCAGGATGTGACGGGCGTGGATCTGCGGCACGGTCATGCCCTGATCGCCGCCCTGCTTGCGCGTTTCGACCAGCTTGATGACGTGAAAACCGTTGTTGCTGCGAAGCACCTGCGGCACGACCGTGCCCGCTTGCAGCTTCTGAACCTGATTCAGGTACAGATCGGGAATACGTTCGGGAATGCGGAACCCCATGTCGCCGCCGTTCGCCGCATCGGAGGCATCCGAGTACTGCTTGGCGAGTGCGGCGAAGTCGCCACCGGCCTTCGCCTTGT
Organism: Pandoraea sp. LA3; assembly: GCF_022696215.1. Taxonomy (NCBI): domain Bacteria; kingdom Pseudomonadati; phylum Pseudomonadota; class Betaproteobacteria; order Burkholderiales; family Burkholderiaceae; genus Pandoraea; species Pandoraea sp. LA3. The sequence continues at coordinate 103,990 of NZ_PTPY01000016.1, forward strand.
CGAGCGCCTCGGCCGCCTTTTTCTGGGCTGCGTTGACCTGATCGGGCGTTGCGCCGTCCGGCAGCTTCACCAGAATCTCGCTCAGGCGGTATTCCGTTTCCGTCGGTGTGGCGGTCGCGCCGCGCTGTGCGGCGAGATATGAATTGATTTCCGAGTCGCTCACCTGCACCTGGCTGTCGACCTCGCGATCGCGCAGACGCGCCATGGTGATCTGCTCGCGCACTTCCTTGCGGAAGGCGTCCCACGGTACGCCGGCCTGCGACAGACGCGCCTTGTACTGATCGACGCTCAGACGGTTGTCGGCGGCGATACGCTGCAATGCCTGCTCGACGTCGGCGTCTTTCACGACGATACCGTCTTCCTTGGCACGCTGGAGCTGCACCTGCGTGACGATCATCTGCTCGAGCACCTGACGTTGCAGCAGGTCGGCATCCGGGATCGGGCGCTTGGCGAGCGTCAATTGGTGCTTGGCTTCCTCGATACGCGTGTCGAGTTCCTTGCGGGTGATCACGCTGTCGTTGACCACGGCGACGATGGAATCGACCGCCCGTGCAGACGACGCGGGCGCGCCTGCCGTTCTGGCGCTGACCGGCGCCGGCTGAGCCACCGCCACCCCGGCGGCAAGGCACAAGCCCGACAGGCCCGCTAACAGCGAGGCACGCTTCACAAACATGTCATTCATAGTTGCTGAATCGAGAAGGAATCTGGTTCGTCGGCGGCGGTTGATAGCCCGGCACCCCGACCTTGAAGGCTTCTGTGGCGCTGTTGCCGGACTTGGTCAAGCCCTTCAACTCCAACTGCGCGAAGATGCGCGAGGTCGTCGTCGTAGCGTTGGTCGCGTAGCGCTGGAGCCCCACCCGGAAGGCCCAGCAGTCGGCATCATACTCGAAACCCGCCAGGGCATCGATGAACGTCTTGTCCGTGATGCTGTAGTTCAGGCGGCCAACGATGCCGAATCGCGGTGTGATCGGCCACTGCCCGGAAAGTTCGATCTGATTGATCGGCGAGACCGTCAATGCGGTTTGTCCCACGACCGGCGGCGGATTGCGCAGATAGCGGTAGTACAGGTTGAATACCTTGCGCTCGCCGGGACGCCACGTCACGCCGACGTCCGAGCGGTTGAACTGCGATGTGCTCGGGCTGTATTGCACGGCGGAACTGAAAGTGATGTTCCGGTATAGCAGGGCCGAGCCGCCGACCAGGAAGTCGGATACGCCGGCGTCTTCCGGCACCCCGCCCGGCATGGTCACGCGCGACTGCTGAATGTTGTAGCGCTGTGCGTACCAGATACGCCCGCGTTCCACACCGGTTTCGGCGTCGATCAGGCGTGAGGTCAGCGCTGCCGTGACACGGTTCGCGTCCTGAATACGGTCGACGCCAATGAACGAGTTCTCGCTGAAGATTTCCGCGAGGTTGAAGTCGGCTGTCGCGCTGTCGAAAATCGGAATCGAACTCTGATTGCGGTACGGCGTATAGACGTAGAACAACCGCGGCTCCAACGTCTGCTTCATGGCTGTGCCGAACAGCGTGAGCGGGCGTTCGAACGTCAAACCGGTATCGAGGCTGACCGTTGGCACCGTACGCGTGATCGACGACTGCATCGTCGATCCGCTCGGATAGTCAACGTTGTACGACGCGGCATTGAAAATGACCTTCGGCACGACGAAATAGCCGGGCGTCAGGATCGGGTAGCTCAATGTGGGCTGCGCGTAGATCCGCTCGCCGTTCGGCTGCCCCGTCCATGAAGCGATCTGGAAACGGTTATACCGGATCGGCATCGTGAAATCGAAGCCGTGGAAGTCAAGCTTGTTATACGTCGCCGACAGCTCCGGCACGGATTCGTACTGCGGCGTGCTAGGCGCCAGTGTCTGATACTTCAGCACGCGCGCGAGAAACGACCAGTCGCCGTAACTCCACGTCAGACCCGCTTCGCGGTTGTACACGCGCTGAACCCCGGTCTGGAAGTTCGTGCCCGAGCCGAAATCGTCCGGATACGTATCGTCGGACACCTTCGTGAAGTTGACGTAGGCGTTCACGCCATAGCCCAGCGACTGACTGTGCTGGAACGTGAACGTGTAACGGGCGTCACCCGTCACACGATCCTTCGGCAGGTATTCGATGTGGAACAGGCCGCCGTAGGTTGGCTCCATGTACCGGAAATCGGCAACGCCCATCACACCTCGCTTCGTCATGAAGCGCGGGGTAATCGTCAGGTCCCGATTAGGCGCGATATTGAAGTAATACGGCGTGGCCAGCTCGAAGCCGGTGCGGCTCGATTGCGTAAACGTCGGCGCCAGAAATCCCGAACGGCGCTCGTTCGACGTCGGGAACGACAGGTACGGACTGGCGAGAATCGGCACGCCCTGGAAGAACAGGATGCCGTTGTACGCCGTGCCTTCCTGCTGCTCCTGGTCGAACTCGAATTCCGACGCCTTGATGTACCACGCCGGGGTTTTGCCCTCTTCCGCACAGGTGCTACAACCCGAATAGGTACCCCGTTGCAGCGTGATGACGTTGTTCGCCTCGATATCCGCGCGCTCCGACTTGCCCCCGCCGCCGGAGACAAGCCGGTAGGTCGGGGTGAGCATGTAGCCATCGCCCGCGCCGGTATACATATGGGCCTCGGGGCCGGTGAACAGATTGCCGCCCTGCGACAGACGGGCGTTGCCGTGAGCCACGACCTCGTCCGTGTCCTGGTCGTAGGTCAGGCGGTCGCCCTTCACGAACGAGCGGTACTTGCGCGCCTCGGCGTCGTCATCGACCGTCGCATCGACATTGGTCCGACCGGAGAGATGCATGCCCCGCACGTACATCGGCACGTCGTTGCCGTCTCCAAGCGGGTTGTCGACGAGCGCCGGCACCGTTCTCAGCACGAGACCGTCGCTCTTGGCAATATCGGGCGGGGGAGCTTCCTGCGCACCGGCGAGCGAACACCACACGCCCGGGAGGGAGAGCAGGAGCGCCAGTGGCTTGCGTCGCGTGCGCATCATGCGCCGCAGCGACGAGACTTCATTCGTATGGACTTGTTTATCCGGCATGTACGCAAACAGCGTGACAATCGAGGCGCCGCTTGCGGGCAGCCAATCCCGCCTGTCCAGACGGCTTTGCCGGGACATTCGGGACGGTCGATCGAGGTCGAGAAACAGGGCGTCTGGAAAACATGATCGGGTATTATATGGCAAGACGTTTACCGCCCCCATCATGACAGCACACCCCACCGCATCCGCGAGTGTTTCCAACGCTTCCAGCGCCCTCGCCGACACCACCGATCCCCGCCTGCAAGCCCTTCACCACTGGCTCTCCAGCGTGTCCGGCGCGTTCTCGCTCGACATGACGAACTGGGCCCCCGCTTCGGCGGACGCGAGCTTCCGGCGCTACTTCCGCATCGGCAGCCACGATCCGGCGCATCCGAGCCTGATCGTAATGGACGCGCCGCCGCCGCAGGAGGATTGCCGTCCGTTCGTGCACATCGCCGGCTTGCTGGCCGAAGCGGGCCTGCAAGCCCCGAAGGTACTGGCCGAGGATCTTGCGCAGGGTTTCCTGCTACTCACGGATCTGGGACGCGAGACGTATCTCGACGTGCTCAACGACGATAATGCTCGCCCGCTCATGCGCGCCGCGCTCGACGCGCTCATCGTCTGGCAGAAAAGCTCGCGCCCGGAGGTGCTGCCCGCCTATGACACGGCGCTGCTCCAGCGCGAACTCGACCTGTTCCCGGACTGGTACGTCGGCAAGCATCTGAAGGTGGCGCTGAGCGACACGCAGCGCGCCACGCTCGATCGCATCAACCAGTTGCTCATCGAGAGCGCACTCGCGCAGCCCAAGGTGTTCGTGCATCGCGACTACATGCCGCGCAACCTGATGCCGGGTCTGCCGGGCACGACCGGTCCGGGCATTCTCGATTTTCAGGATGCCGTCTACGGCCCGCTCACTTACGACGTCATTTCGCTCATGCGCGACGCGTTCCTCAGTTGGGACGAGGAGCGTCAGCTCGACTGGCTGGCGTATTACTGGGAGCGTGCACGCAAGGCCGGTCTGCCGGTCGACGCGGATTTCGGCGAGTTCTACCGTCAGGCCGAGTGGATGGGACTGCAACGCCACCTCAAGGTGCTCGGCATCTTCGCGCGCATCAACTACCGCGACGGCAAGCCGCGCTATCTCGCCGATACGCCACGCTTTATCGATTACGCCCGCAAGGTCGCGGACCGCTACGCGCCGCTGCGTCCGCTGGCCAGGCTGCTCGACGAACTGACCGGCCAGCAGGTCGATGTCGGTTACACGTTCTGAGGCCCGGCGCATGAAGGCGATGATCTTCGCCGCAGGACGCGGCGAACGCATGCGTCCGCTCACGGATACCACTCCCAAGCCCCTGCTGAGCGTCGGCGGCAAGCCGATCGTCGTCTGGCAGATCGAGGCGCTTGCCCGCGCGGGCTTCACCGACATCGTCATCAATCACGCGTGGCTGGGCGCGCAGATCGAAGCCACGCTCGGCGACGGCAGTGCCTTCGGCGTGCGCCTCGCGTATTCCGCCGAAGCCGAGGCACTGGAGACGGCGGGCGGCATCGCGAACGCCAGAACATTGCTCGAAGGCGACGGCAACGTGTTTCTCGCCGTATCGGGCGATATCTTCACCGCCTACGACTACGCCACGCTTCGCCCGCAAGCGGCGCGTCTTGCTACGCAGGCCGAGCCCGGCATGCATCTCGTGATGGTCCCGAATCCGCCGTTTCATCCGAAAGGCGACTTTGCGCTCGACGCGACGGGCCACCTCTCATTGCCCGACGATGCACCTTCGAACGCCATGCCGCTGACGTTCGGCAACATCGCGCTTTACGACCTGCGTCTGTTCGACGGCATTGCCCCCGGCACCCGCCTGGCGCTCACGCCGCTGTATCGCCGCGCGATTGCCGCCGGGCAGGCGAGCGGCGAGCGCTTCGACGGCGTTTGGGAAAACGTCGGTACACCGGCGCAGCTTGCCGCGCTCGACGCCGAAGTCCGCGCCCGGCACGACGTCGCCCCCGGCAGTAGAATCGCCTGAACGGGTCGTGACGTCCCCAAACCCACGACCTCACGACCGAATTCGAACCAATTCCCCGAAATGGAGCCCGCGATGTCTGATTCTCCGTACCGTGCCCGCCGCGAGCGAGTCATCGAACAGATGCGCAAGGCCGGTGGCGGTGTCGCCGTTCTGCCCACGGCGCCGGAAGTGCCGCGCAACCGCGACAGCGACTACCCGTATCGTCACGACAGCTATTTCTATTACCTCTCGGGCTTTACGGAGCCCGAAGCGGTTGTCGTGCTCGACAGCCGCACCGGTCAGTCGATCCTGTTCTGCCGCGCGAAGAATGAAGAGCGCGAGATCTGGGACGGCTACCGCTATGGTCCGGAAGCCGCGCGTGAGACCTTCGGCTTCGATGCCGCCTATCCCATCGACGAAATCGACACGCGTCTGCCCCAACTGCTGGCCGACGCGCCGGCCCTGTTCTATGCGCTGGGCGCCTCGGCGCAGCAGGACCGCCAGGTGCGTCATTGGCTGAGCGCCGTGCGCGCCCAGAGCCGCACAGGGGTGTCGGCCCCATCGGTCGCCCGCGACGTCCGCACGATTCTCGACGAGATGCGTCTGGTCAAGGACAGCACCGAACTCGACATCATGGCGCGCGCCGGCAAGATTTCCGCTGATGCACACGTGCGGGCGATGAAGGCGTCGCGCGTGGGACTGCGCGAATACCATCTCGAAGCGGAATTGCTGTACGAATTCCGCCGCCACGGCTCCCAGTTCCCCGCATACGGTTCGATCGTCGCAACGGGCGCTAACGCGACCGTGCTGCACTACCGCGCAGGCGACACGGAACTGCGCGACGGCGACCTCGTGCTGATCGACGCCGCCTGCGAACTCGACGGCTACGCGTCGGACATCACGCGCACGTTCCCCGCCAACGGCAAGTTCACGCCGGCACAACGCGAGCTGTACGACATCGTGCTGGCATCGCAGCAGGCGGCCATCGACGCCACCCGTGCCGGCGTGCGTTTCGACGCGCCGCACGACGCTGCCGTGCGCGTGCTCGCACAGGGCATGCTCGACACCGGCCTGCTCAAGCGCGACACCGTGGGCAGCCTCGACGACGTCATCGCCAATAAGTCCTACAGCCGCTTCTACATGCACCGCACCGGTCACTGGATCGGCATGGACGTGCACGACTGCGGCGAGTATCGCGAAGATGGCCCGGACGGTGAGCGTCCGTGGCGCACGCTCGCCGCCAACATGGTGATGACCATCGAGCCGGGCATTTATGTGCGTCCCGGCCCGGACATCGACGAGCGTTACTGGAACATCGGCATCCGCATCGAAGACGATGCGGTCGTGACCGCCGGCGGTTGCACGCTGCTCACGCGCGACGTGCCCGTGGACGCCGACGAAATCGAAGCGCTCATGCGCGGCTGATGGGCCACGTGCAACGCGCAGGCGACCGTATGGACGACCGATGACGAACACTCAGGCTTCCGCAATTTCAGCTATGTCAGCCACCGACGGGCAGGCGGCACCCCCGCGCGCCGTCGGCCGGTTCGACGTTGCCATTGTCGGTGCCGGCCCGGTCGGCACCACGCTTGCGCTGCTGCTGGCGCAACGCGCACCGCAATTGCGGATCGCCCTGGTGGACGGGCGCGGCCCGCAAGCGGGTTACGACGACCCGCGCACGCTCGCGCTCTCGCACGGCAGCCGTGAAATCCTCGCGCGCACCGGCGCGTGGCCGCACGAGCGCGGCGCCCCACCTGCGCTACCGGGCACGCCGATCCAGCACATTCACGTGTCGCAGGCGCAGCGCTTCGGCAGTACCGAAATCGACTATCTCGATCACGGCGTGCCGGCGCTCGGCTACGTTGTCCGGTACGGCGCCCTCATGCGCGCGCTCGACACCGCGACCGCGCAGTTGCCCGCCCGCTTCGAGCACGCGCCGCAGGCCGGTTCGGCCAGGTCCGGACAGCACGACGTGCTCGACTCGGATACGCCGGGTCTGCATCACTTCCGTCCCTATCGCGCGATCGCTCTGCGTCAGGACAGTCAGCAAGTCACGATCACCCTCGGCACGTCGCTCGACGATCAGGCGCACACGCTGCACGCCACGCTCGCGGTGAACGCCGAAGGCGGCCTGTTCGAGGGGCAGACGGCACGCCCGCGCGCCCGCGATTACGGGCAGACGGCGCTCGTCGGCTTCGTGACCTGCGAACGGCCGCGCATCGGCTGGGCGTGGGAGCGCTTCACCTCGGACGGCCCGCTCGCCTTGCTGCCGCAGGAAAACGGCTACGCGCTCGTGTGGTGCTGCTCGCACGCGCAAGCCGAACGCCGCCGCGAACTGGCGGACGCCGCGTTCCTCGCCGAACTCCATCAGGTATTCGGCGACAGAATGGGTCAATTCACATCGATTGCCTCACGCGCGGGTTTCCCTCTCGGCCTGAACGCGTTGGGGCAAGTGGTCGACGCGCGCGTCGCCGCCATCGGTAACGCGGCACAAACGCTGCATCCGGTCGCGGGACAGGGACTCAACCTCGGCCTGCGCGACGCCTTCGACCTTGCCGACGCGCTCGTGCGCGACAGCCGCGCGACCCCATCCCACCGGGGCGTTCCCGGCCCCGCGGCACTGACCGCTTTCGCGCGTCGTCGCCGCACCGACCGGGGGCTGACCATCCGCATTACCGATCTGCTGCCCCGGGTGTTCGGCATCGACGCCACGCCGGTGGCCGTGCTGCGTGGCATGGCGCTCGCCAGTCTGGACCTCGTTCCGCCGCTGAAAACCGCTTTCGCACGGCAGATGATGTTCGGCCAACGCGGCTGAGAGGTTGCGCAGGGAGGCCTTTTCGGACAGGGCCGCCCGAAAGATTGCACAATTTTTAGGCGACGGGGACGGGTTTTCGCAGTAAAATAGCGATCTTTTTCCCGGCTTTTCCCCTTCATCGTGCGTATCGGTCCCCACGAACTCCGCAATAACCTGTTCGTCGCCCCCATGGCGGGCGTGACGGATCGTCCGTTCCGCCAGTTGTGCAAACGACTGGGCGCGGGCTATGCCGTCTCGGAAATGGTGGCCTCCAACGCCCAATTGTGGAAGAGCGAGAAAACGATGCGCCGCGCCAATCACGCGGGCGAAGTCGCGCCGATCTCCGTGCAGATCGCGGGCGCCGATCCGGCCATGATGGCCGAGGCGGCCCGCTACAACGTCGAGCGCGGCGCGCAGATCATCGACATCAACATGGGATGCCCTGCCAAGAAGGTCTGCAACGTGGCGGCCGGTTCGGCCCTGTTGCAGAACGAACCGCTGGTCGCACGCATCGTGTCCGCCGTCGTGGGCGCCGTGGGCGACGTGGTGCCGGTCACGCTGAAGATTCGCACGGGCTGGGATCGTGAGCACAAGAATGCGCTCACCGTCGCACGCATCGCCGAAGACTGCGGCATCAGCATGCTGACGGTACACGGCCGCACGCGCGCCGATCTCTATCACGGCGACGCCGAATACGAGACCATCGCCGCCGTGAAGGCTGCCGCGCGCATTCCGGTCGTGGCCAACGGCGACATCACGTCGGCGCAGAAGGCGAAGCACGTGCTCGAAGTCACGGGCGCAGACGCCATCATGATCGGCCGGGCAGCACAGGGGCGCCCCTGGTTGTTCCGCGACATCGAACTCTTTCTCACGACGGGCGAGATCGCCTTGCCGCCGCGCGTCGACGAGATCCAGCAGATCATGAACGAACACCTCGAAGACCATTACGAGTTCTACGGGGAGTACACCGGTGTACGGACCGCGCGTAAGCATATCGCGTGGTATTCGCGTGGCCTGCCGGGGGCAGCCACGTTCCGCCAGCGTATGAATACGCTCGACACCACGCAGGAACAGTTGGCTGCGGTCAACGAGTTTTTCGAAGAGCAGAAGGCGCACTCGGACCGCCTCTGCTATGAACAAGAATCTCCGAGGGAGCTATTAGCCGCATGAGCAAAGCAAACATAGAACAATCTGTGCGCGACAGTCTGGATATGTATTTCCGCGATCTGGACGGCGCACGGCCACACGATGTCTACGATATGGTCGTCTCGGTCGTCGAAAAGCCCCTGCTCGAGTTCGTGCTCGGCAAGGCCGACGGCAACCAGTCGCTCGCCGCGGAGTATCTGGGGATCAACCGCAACACGCTGCGCAAGAAGTTGCAGCAGCACGGTCTGCTGTAAGGGGTTCACCGTCCCCGGCCGATCCCGCGCCTTCGCGTCCACCCGCCCGTTTTTGCCGCTTCACTACCGTCCGTCATGATCAAGCAAGCTCTTATTTCCGTCTCCGACAAGACCGGCATCGTCGACTTCGCCAAGTCGCTCGCCGCCCAAGGCGTGTCGATTCTCTCCACTGGCGGCACCGCCAAACTGCTGGCCGACGCGGGCCTGAAGGTGACCGAAGTCGCCGACTACACCGGCTTTCCGGAAATGCTCGACGGCCGCGTGAAGACGCTGCATCCGAAGGTGCACGGCGGCATTCTGGCGCGTCGCGACCTGCCTGAGCACATGGCAGCACTCGACAAGCACGCCATTCCGACGATCGACCTGCTCGTGGTGAACCTGTACCCGTTCGTGCAGACGATCGCCAAGGACGACTGCTCGCTCGAAGACGCCATCGAGAACATCGACATCGGCGGCCCGACCATGCTGCGCTCGGCGGCCAAGAACCATCGCGACGTCACCGTCATCGTCGATCCGGCCGACTACGCCGTGGTGCTCGACGAAATGAAGGCGAACGGCAACACCGTCGGCTACGCCACGAACTTCCGTCTCGCCACGAAGGTGTTCGCGCACACGGCCCAGTACGACGGCGCGATCACGAACTACCTGACGAGCCTCGGCGAATCGCTGCGTCACAGCGAGCGCTCGGCTTACCCGGCCACGCTGAACCTCGCATACACCAAGGTGCAGGACATGCGCTACGGCGAGAACCCGCACCAGAGCGCGGCGTTCTACCGCGACATCGTCACGCCGGAAGGCGCGCTGGCGAACTACCGCCAGTTGCAGGGCAAGGAACTGTCGTACAACAACATCGCCGACGCCGATGCCGCGTGGGAATGCGTGAAGACGTTCGAAGCGCCCGCCTGCGTGATCATCAAGCACGCGAACCCGTGCGGCGTGGCCGTGGCGGCATCGCCGGCCGACGCCTACGCGAAGGCCTTCCAGACCGATCCGACGTCGGCCTTCGGCGGCATCATCGCCTTCAACCGCGAAGTCGACGAAGCCGCAGCACAAGCCGTGTCCAAGCAATTCGTGGAAGTGCTGCTCGCGCCGTCGTTCACCGACGCCGCCAAGCAAATCTTCGCTGCCAAGCAGAACGTGCGTCTGCTCGAAGTGCCGCTGGGCAACGGCGTGAACCAGTACGACTTCAAGCGCGTGGGCGGTGGCCTGCTCGTCCAGTCGCCGGATGCGAAGAACGTGGCGCCGCACGAACTGCGCGTGGTCACGAAGCGTCACCCGACGCCCAAGGAAATGGAAGACCTGCTGTTCGCCTGGCGCGTGGCGAAGTACGTCAAGTCGAACGCCATCGTGTTCTGTGCCGGCGGCATGACCCTCGGCGTGGGCGCCGGTCAGATGAGCCGTGTGGATTCGGCACGTATCGCAAGCATCAAGGCGCAGAACGCCGGTCTGTCGCTCAACGGTTCGGCCGTGGCGTCGGATGCGTTCTTCCCGTTCCGTGACGGTCTCGACGTGGTGGTCGACGCGGGCGCGACCTGCGTGATCCACCCGGGTGGCTCGATGCGCGACGACGAAGTCATCGCCGCTGCCGACGAACGCAACGTCGCCATGCTGATGACGGGCACGCGCCACTTCCGTCACTAATCGGCTAAGTCTGTCGCTTCGATGACCCCGCAACGGGTCATTGGCCGAGACGAAAAAGGACATCGCCGGATGTCCTTTTTTTGTGGCTTGACGCGGCATAGCGGCGTCGAGTGACGTCACGTCGGCATCGGACCCGCGCCCCGCACGGTGCCGGGGGCCGGGCGGGGGCGGGACGGGCGGGGGCGCGGGGGGGGGGGCGCGGGGGGGGCGGGGGGGCGGGGGGGGGGGGGGGGGGGGGGGGGGGGGGGGGGGGGGGGGGGGGGGGGGGGGCCCCGGCGCACACCCCGGAGGACAGGCAAAAGAGAAACGAGGGGGGGAGGGCGAGCCGCGCCCCGAACGGGAGGGGCAGCGAGGGCGGGCCGCGGCGCGCCC